>NZ_CP084541.1:6110000-6410000 GCF_020410765.1 Streptomyces marincola
GCGCGGCCCTGGGGCTCCCGCCGGCGGCCGATGTCGTCAACCGCAACAAGCGCTCCGTCGTCATCGACCTCAAGGCACCCGGCGCCGCCGCCCTCGTGCTCGCCCTGGCCGAGCGCGCGGACGTGCTGATCGAGGGCTTCAGACCCGGGGTCGCGGAACGGCTCGGGGTCGGTCCAGAGCCCTGCCTGGACCGCAACCCCCGCCTGGTCTACGGGCGGATGACCGGCTGGGGGCAGGAGGGGCCGCTGGCCCGCCGCGCGGGGCACGACCTCGGCTACCTCGCGCTGACCGGCGCGCTGGCCATGACGGGCCCGGCCCAGGGCCCGCCCGCGGCCCCCGCGAACCTGCTCGGCGACTACGCCGGCGGCTCCCTCTACCTGGTCACTGGGGTGCTCGCCGCGCTGCGCGCGGTCGGCACCACGGGCCGCGGCCAGGTCGTCGACGCGGCCGTCGTGGACGGCGTCGCCCACCTGAGCACGCTGGTGCACGGCATGCTGGCGGCCGGGGCCTGGCAGGACCGCCGCGAGGCGAACCTGCTCGACGGCGGCTGCCCCTACTACCGCGTCTACGCGACGGCCGACGGCGGGCACATGGCCGTCGCCGCCCTCGAACCGCGGTTCTGGGCCGAGTTCGTCCGCCTCGCCGGCCTCGCGGACGACCCGGCGGCCGACCAGGACCGCCGCACGGACCCGGCCGTCTGGCCCGCGCTGCGCGCCCGCATCGCCGAACGCTTCGCCACGCGCACCCGGGCCGAGTGGACGCGGGTGTTCGAGGGCACCGACGCGTGCGTCGAACCGGTCCTCACGCTGGGCGAGGCGCCCCGCCACCCGCACCTCGCGGCCCGCGGCACGTTCACCGAGCACGGCGGCGTGCGCCAGCCCGCGCCCGCGCCGCGCTTCTCCGCGACGCCGGCCGGCATCCGCCGCGGCCCCTCGCTGCCCGGCGCGGACACCGAGGGCGTGGCCCGCGACTGGGACCTGCCAGAGCTGACCCGACACGAGAGCGGTGACCGGTGAAACGGCGTCTGTTCACCCCGGAGCACGAGGCGTTCCGCGCCATGGTCCGCACCTTCCTGGCCAAGGAGGTGGCACCGCACTACGAGCAGTGGGAGCGCGACGGCATCGTCTCCCGCGACGCCTGGCTCGCCGCCGGGCGCCAGGGGCTGCTCGGCCTCGCGGTCGACGAGGAGTACGGCGGCGGCGGAACGGCCGACTACCGGTTCGCCGCCGTCCTCGGCGAGGAGTTCACGCGGGCCGGCGTGCGCGGCTTCGCCGTCGCCCTGCACAACGACGTCATCGGCCCCTACCTGACCTCGCTCGGCACGGAGGAGCAGAAACGGCGCTGGCTGCCCGGCTTCTGCTCGGGCGAGCTGATCGGCGCGGTGGCCATGACCGAGCCGGGCGCGGGCTCCGACCTCCAGGGCGTCCGCACCTCGGCCGTCGACCGGGGCGACCACTGGCTGCTCAACGGCGCCAAGACGTTCATCTCCAACGGCATTCTGGCCGACCTGGTGATCGTCGTCGCCCGCACGACACCGGAGGGCGGGTCCAAAGGGCTCAGCCTCCTGGTCGTCGAGCGCGGCATGCCCGGTTTCGCCCGCGGGCGCAACCTCGACAAGATCGGCCAAAAGGCGCAGGACACCGCCGAGCTGTCCTTCACGGACGTACGCGTCCCGAAGGAGAACCTGCTGGGCCGCGTCCACGGCGGCTTCGGCCACCTGATGGACCACCTGCCGCAGGAACGCCTGACCATCGCCGTCGGCGCCATCGCCGGCGCGGAGCACCTGCTGGAGATCACCACCCGCCACGTGCGGGAGCGCGAGGCGTTCGGCCGCCCGCTGGCGGCGCTCCAGCACGTGCGGTTCGAAATCGCGGAGATGGCCACCGAGTGCGCCGTCACCAGGACGTTCGTCGACCGGTGCGTCGAGGAGCACGCCGCGGGGGAACTGGACGCGGTGCAGGCGTCGATGGCCAAGTGGTGGGCCACGGAGCTCCAGAAGCGCGTCGCCGACCGGTGCCTGCAACTGCACGGCGGATACGGGTACATGACGGAGTACCCGGTCGCGCGGGCGTTCACCGACGGGCGGGTGCAGACCATCTACGGCGGCACGACCGAGATCATGAAGGAGATCATCGGCCGGTCGCTCCTCACCGACAGGACCGGCCGCCGGCCCGGCTGACGCCGGCCGGCCACGTGAACCAGGAGAACACGCCCGTGAGCCAGGAAGCCTACCTGTACGACGCGATCAGGACCCCGCGCGGCCGGGGCAAGGCCGACGGGGCGCTGCACGGCACCAAGCCGATCGACCTCGTCGTGGGACTCCTCCACGCGCTGCGCGAACGGCTCCCCGGGCTCGACCCCGCCGCGATCGACGACATCGTGCTCGGGGTCGTGAGCCCGCACGGCGACCAGGGCTCCGACATCGCCAAGATCGCCGCCATCGCCGCCGGACTGCCGGAGACGGTCGCGGGCGTGCAGGAGAACCGCTTCTGCGGCTCCGGGCTCGAAGCCGTCAACATCGCCGCCGCCAGGGTGCGTTCCGGGTGGGACGACCTGATCCTGGCCGGCGGCGTCGAGTCGATGTCCCGTGTGCCGATCGGTTCCGACGGCGGAGCCTGGGCGATGGACCCGATGACCAACCACACGGTCGGCTTCGTGCCGCAGGGCGTGGGGGCCGACCTGATCGCCACGCTCGACGGGCTCGGCCGCCGCGACGTCGACGCGTTCGCGGCCCGCTCGCAGGAGCGCGCCGCGCACGCCTGGAAGGAGGGGCACTTCTCCCGGTCGGTGATCCCCGTGACCGACCGCAACGGCCTGCTCGTGCTCGACCGCGACGAGCACATGCGGCCCGGCACCACGGTCGACTCCCTGGCCCGGCTGAAGCCGGCGTTCGCCGCGCTGGGGGAGCAGGGCGGGTTCGACGCCGTGGCCCTCCAGAAGTACCACTGGGTCGAGCGGATCGAGCACGTGCACCACGCGGGCAACTCCTCCGGCATCGTGGACGGGGCGGCGCTCGTCGCCGTCGGCAGCGCCGCGGTCGGCGAGCGGTACGGACTCACCCCGCGCGCCCGCGTGCTCTCCGCCGCCGTCGTCGGCTCCGAGCCGACCATCATGCTCACCGGGCCCGCGCCCGCCACCCGCAAGGCCCTGGCCAAAGCGGGCCTGACCATCGACGACATCGACCTCGTCGAGGTCAACGAGGCGTTCGCCGCCGTCGTCCTGCGCTTCGTCCGCGAGATGGGCCTCGACCTCGACAAGGTCAACGTCAACGGCGGCGCCATCGCCATGGGGCACCCCCTGGGCGCCACCGGCGCCATGATCCTGGGCACCCTCGTCGACGAGCTGGAACGCCGCGAGCTGCGCTACGGCCTCGCCACCCTGTGCATCGGCGGCGGCATGGGGATCGCCACCGTGATCGAACGCGTCTGACCCCGCCGCCCCGTCGTTTCCCGTCCCTGGAGAACAGCCACACCATGTCGCAGTCGAACGAGCCGCGCGAGACGCAGGCGTCGCACGCCACCCACGGGACCATCCGCTGGGAGCGGGACGCCGACGGCGTCGTCACCCTGACCCTGGACGACCCGGAACGGTCCGCCAACACCATGAACGCCGCGTTCGTCGCCTCGCTCACGGAGGTCGCCGACCGGCTCGCCGCCGAGGCCGAAACGGTGCGCGGCGTCATCGTCACCTCGGCCAAGGACACCTTCTTCGCGGGCGGCGACCTGGCGGAGCTGATCGGCGCGGGACCCGAGGACGCCGCGCGGGTCTTCGAGACGGGACTGCGCGTCAAGAAGGCCCTGCGGCGCATCGAGACCCTCGGCCGGCCCGTCGTCGCCGCCATCGGCGGCACGGCGCTCGGCGGCGGCTTCGAGATCGCGCTCGCGTGCCACCACAGGATCGTCCTCGACACCCCGGGCTGCCGGGTCGGGCTGCCCGAGGTGACGCTCGGCCTGCTGCCCGGGGGCGGCGGCGTGGTGCGCACCGTCCGGCTGCTCGGGGTCGTCGGCGCGCTGCGCGACGTGCTCCTCGAAGGCCGCCGGCTGCGCCCGGCCGCGGCGCGCGAACTCGGCCTCGTCCACGAGGTCGTCACCACCCGGGACGAACTGCTGGAACGGGCCCGCGCCTTCGTCCTCGCCCACCCGGAGTCGGCGCAGCCCTGGGACGCCCCCGGGTACCGCCTGCCGGGCGGCACCCCGGCCGATCCGCGACTCGCCCAGGTCCTGCCCTCGCTGCCCGCCACCCTCGCCCAGCGCACCGGCGGGGCGCCCTACCCCGCGCCGCGCAACATCCTGGCCGCCGCGGTCGAGGGCGCCCAGGTCGACTTCGAGACCGCCCAGACCATCGAGGCCAGGTACTTCACCGAACTGGTCACCGGGCAGACCGCGAAGAACATGATCCAGGCGTTCTTCTTCGACCTGCGGGCCGTCAACTCGGGGGCGGGCCGCGCCGACACCGCGCCGACCCGGCCGGCCGCGCGCGTCGCCGTCGTCGGCGCGGGGCTCATGGGCGCCGGCATCGCGCACGCGTGCGCCGCCGCCGGGCTCGACGTGGTGCTCAAGGACGTCACGCACGAGGCCGCGGCGCGCGGCAAGGAGCACTCCGCCGGCCTGCTGGCCAAGGCGCTGGCCGCGGGCCGCACCACCGAGGCGGAACGGGACGCGCACCTCGCCCGCATCACCCCCACCGCGGCGGCCGGCGACCTCGCCGGGTGCGACGTGGTGATCGAGGCGGTCTTCGAGGACCAGGCGCTCAAGGAGAAGGTGTTCCAGGAGATCGGCGGCGCGGTGGCACCGGACGCGCTGCTGTGCACCAACACCTCGACCCTCCCGGTGTCCCGGCTGGCCCGGGCCGCCGACCGCCCCGAGGACTTCATCGGGCTGCACTTCTTCTGGCCGGCCGACCGGATGCCGCTGGTCGAGATCATCAAGGGCGAGCGGACCTCTCCCGAGGCGCTGGCCCGCGCGGTGGCACTCGCCCGCCGGCTCGGCAAGTCGCCCATCGTCGTGGGCGACGCGCGCGGCTTCTTCACCTCGCACGTGATCGGACGCTTCCTCGAAGAGGCGCTGGCCATGGTCGGCGAGGGCGTCGACCCGGTCTCCCTGGAGCGGGCCGCGGCGGCGGCCGGCTACCCCACGCCGCCGCTCGCGCTGCTCGACCGCATGACCCTCGGGCTGCCGCGCCGCGTGTGGCAGGAGGCCAGGGCGGCGGCCGAGGCGGCCGGCGAGACCTGGCGGCCGGGCCCGGGCGCGGCCGTCATCGACCGCATGATCGACGAGTTCGGGCGCCCTGGGCGCGGCGCGGGCGCGGGCTTCTACGAGTACGAGGACGACCGGCGGCTGCGCCTGTGGCCGGGACTGCGCACCCACTTCGCCCGTGCGGACGCCGCGGTGCCGTTCGGCGACATGGGCGAGCGGCTGCTGTTCTCGGAGTCGCTGGCCGCGGTCCGCCTGCTCCAGGACGGGGTGCTCACCTCGGTGGCCGACGCCAACGTCGGCTCCCTGCTCGGCATCGGCTTCCCCGGCTGGACCGGCGGCGTGCTCCAGTACATCAACGGGTACCCCGGGGGCCCGGCGGGGTTCGCCGCCCGCGCCGACGCGCTCGTGGAGCGCTACGGCCGGCGCTTCGAACCGCCCGCGCTGCTGCGTGAACACGCCGCGGCCGGGCGGCCGTTCCGCGACTCCTGACCACCGGCGCGCCGGGGCCCGGGCCGGGGCGGCGGACCGCCCCTCACAGGCCCGGGTCGCCGGCCCGCACCCGCACCCACACCTGCTTGCCCTCCTCGGTGCGGGCGAAGCCGAGCCCGTCGGCCATCTCCCGCAGCAGCCACAGGCCGCGCCCCTCCTCCGCGGTCCAGTCCGGCAGCGTGATCCTGGGCAGGACGGGGGACCGGTCGTGCACCGTGACCTGGACGACCTCGCCGGCCATGGACAGTTCGAGCGTGCAGCGCGGATCCGCCACGTGGTGCGCGACGTTGGAGAGCAGCTCGGTCACGCCGTGCAGCACCAGCTCCGTCACGTGCGGGGGCTGCCCCCACTCGCGCATGGCGAGCGACGCCAGGCGCCGGAAGCGTGCGAGATCCTCCCGGCGCGCCGTCAGCGGCCAGCTGCGGGAGACTTGGTCGGCGTCGATGTCCTCGCTGGTGAGCGTCATGGTTCCCTCCGGCTTCCCACGGGATGTCATGGCGGGAGTGCACTGTGTCACTTGTCGCACCCGGCCACTAACTCCCGGCCGTCCACAAGGAATTCAGCTGCACATGTGGAGTTCATATCACCTGTGCGGCGGGTGTGGCGGCACTCCGTCCGGCCGGTTCGCCCCGCCGGCGCCCCGCTCGCGCGCGGGCCCGCGCGCCGGGCGCGCCGCGGGCCGCCCGCGCACCGCGCGGCGTTCGTCCGCCGACCGGCCCGCGTTCGTCCCAAGTCGGCCGGAGGGCGGCCAGAGGGTGGTCGGGAGTTCGTCCGGAACGGGGGCACGGGCGCGGAGCCGGTCCGCGACCGGCCGGGCTCCCGCGTGGTCCCGGGGCGGCGCGGCGCGCCGCGGCCTGACGCTCCCGTCCCGCATCTCCGTTCGAGGAAGTGGCTCGTGGGAGGAACGAGACGGGCGGAGCGGAACGTTTCGCGTGCGCCGCCGCCCGCGCTCACGCGACCCCGGCGCGTCGTGCCGGAGTCCGGAGCGCGCCGCACGGCGCGCGGCGGAGCGGACGCGGGGACGGGGTGCGGGGGGCCCGCGCCTGCCGGGGCGCGCCGCGCGCGGCGTGCCTGCACCTCCCGTTGTCGGTGGGCCCTGCCAGAATGCTGAAGCGGCGCAGAGCGTGCCGGGAAAGCGGAGCGTGGAACGTGACAGAGTCGGTCGCAGGCCGGTCCATCGAAAGCAGGATCGCCGAGGAGCTGGGCGTCCGGGAAGGCCAGGTGCGGGCGGCCGTGGGGTTGCTCGACGGCGGCGCGACCGTACCGTTCATCGCCCGCTACCGGAAGGAGGTCACCGGCACGCTCGACGACGGGCAGCTGCGCGAGCTCGAAGAGCGGCTGCGGTACCTCAGGGAGCTGGAGGAGCGGCGCGAGGCGATCCTGGAGTCCGTGCGCGGCCAGGGCAAGCTGGACCAGGCGCTGGAGACGGCCATCCGCGAGGCGGGGACCAAGGCCAGGCTTGAGGACATCTACCTGCCGTACAAGCCCAAGCGGCGCACCAAGGCGCAGATCGCGCGCGAGGCCGGGCTCGAACCCCTCGCGGACGGCCTCATCGGCGACCCTGAGGTGAGCCCGCGGGCCGCCGCGGCGGCGTTCGTCGACCCCGGGCGCGGCGTCCAGGACGCCGACGCGGCCCTCCAGGGCGCCCGGGCGATCCTGACCGAGCGGTTCGGCGAGGACGCCGACCTCATCGGTGAGCTGCGCGAGCGGATGTGGTCGCACGGCCGCCTGGTGGCGAAGGTGCGGGAGGGCAAGGAGGAGGAGGGCGCGAAGTTCGCGGACTACTTCGACTTCGCCGAGCCCTTCACCGAGCTGCCCTCGCACCGGGTGCTCGCGATGCTCCGCGGCGAGAAGGAGGAGGTCCTCGACCTCGCGCTCGAACCCGAGCCGTCGGCCGCACCGGCGGAAGGCCCCGCCGAGCCGTCCTCGTTCGAACGCGTCATCGCCCGCCGCTTCGGCATCGCCGACCGAGGGCGCCCCGCCGACGCGTGGCTGCTCGAAACCGTCCGCTGGGCCTGGCGCACCCGCATCCTCGTGCACCTGGGGATCGACCTGCGCACCCGGCTGCGCACCGCGGCCGAGGACGACGCGGTGGCCGTCTTCGCCGCCAACCTGCGCGACCTGCTGCTTGCCGCCCCGGCCGGCACCCGGCCGACCATGGGCCTCGACCCGGGGCTGCGCACCGGTGTCAAGGTCGCCGTCGTCGACGCCACCGGCAAGGTTGCGGCCACCGACACCGTCTACCCGCACGCGCCGAAGCGCCGTTGGGACGAGTCCCTGGCCCGGCTCGCCGCCCTCGTGGCGGAGCACGGCGTCGAGCTGGTCGCCATCGGCAACGGCACGGCCTCCCGCGAGACCGACAAGCTCGCCGGGGAGCTGATCGCCCGCCTGCCCGAGCGGAAGCTGACGAAGATGGTGGTCTCCGAGGCGGGGGCCTCGGTCTACTCCGCCTCGGCGTTCGCCGCCCAGGAGCTGCCCGAGCTCGACGTCTCGCTGCGCGGCGCGGTGTCGATCGCGCGCAGGCTCCAGGACCCGCTGGCCGAGCTGGTCAAGATCGACCCCAAGTCGATCGGCGTGGGCCAGTACCAGCACGACCTGTCCGAGGTGAAGCTCTCCCGCTCCCTGGACGCGGTGGTCGAGGACTGCGTGAACGGGGTCGGCGTCGACGTCAACACCGCGTCCGTTCCGCTGCTGGCCCGCGTCTCCGGGATCGGCGGCACGCTCGCGGAGAACATCGTGGCCCACCGCGACGCGAACGGCCCGTTCCCCGACCGGGGCGCGCTCAAGGGCGTCTCCCGGCTGGGCCCCAAGGCGTTCGAGCAGTGCGCGGGCTTCCTGCGCGTCCGCGGCGCCGACCCGCTCGACGCCTCCGCGGTGCACCCCGAGGCGTATCCGGTGGTGCGCCGCATCGCGGGCGCCACCGGCACGGACGTGCCCTCGCTCGTCGGCAACGCCGCGGCCCTGCGCGCCCTGTCGCCCGGCGACTTCGTCGACGACACCTTCGGCCTGCCCACGGTCACCGACATCATCAAGGAGCTGGAGAAGCCGGGCCGCGACCCGCGGCCCGCCTTCAAGACGGCGCGGTTCCGCGAGGGGGTCGAGACCCTGGGCGACCTGTCCGCCGGCATGGTGCTCGAAGGCGTGGTGTCCAACGTGGCGGCCTTCGGCGCGTTCGTCGACATCGGCGTCCACCAGGACGGTCTTGTGCACGTCTCGGCCATGTCGCGCAAGTTCGTGTCCGACCCGCGCGAGGTCGTCAAGCCGGGTGACATCGTCAAGGTGAAGGTCCTCGACGTGGACGTGCCGCGCAAGCGCATCTCCCTGACGCTGCGCCTCGACGAGGAGCCCGAGGCCGGTGGCGGCCGGGGCCGGGCACGGGAGGAGCGCGGAGCCAGGGGCGGCGCGCCCAGGCAGCGCGACCGCAGGGGAGGCCGGCCGGCCGACGGCGGCGGTCGGCGCCGCGAGGCCCAGCCGCCCGCGAACAGCGCGATGGCCGACGCCCTGCGGCGGGCCGGTCTGCTGGACTCCGAGCGGCGCAAACGGTAGGCGAGCGCGGAGACCCCGCGTTCCCCGCACGAGGGCCCGGACGGCGCGTGGCGCCGTCCGGGCCTTCGCGTGTGCGATTTCCGTCATCTTTCCTTGCCAGACCGACGGGTAACAACTTACGGTGCCGTAACCTACGGTCTCGTAGGTAGTTCGTCATTCCGAGCTGTCCCGATCTCCAGGAGTTATTTGTGACCCTCGACCCCAGCGCCGCCAACGGGCCCGACGAGTGGACCGACACCCGGCTGCTCTTCGCCCTGGAGGAGGTGGTGGAGCGCGAGCTGAACCGCCATCTGGCCGTGGCCAAGGACTGGATGCCGCACGAGTACGTCCCGTGGAGCGAGGGCCGCGACTTCGACGGCCCGCTGGGCGGGGAGGCGTGGGCGCCGGAGCAGTCCAAGGTGAGCGACGTCGGCAGGACCGCCCTCGTCGTCAACCTCCTCACCGAGGACAACCTGCCGAGTTACCACCACGAAATAGCGACCATCTTCGGACGCGACGGCGCGTGGGGGACCTGGGTGCACCGGTGGACCGCGGAAGAGGGCAGGCACGGCATCGTGATGCGGGACTACCTGCTCACCACGCGGGCGGTGGACCCGGTGCAGCTGGAGAACTTCCGCATGGCCCACATGTCGGAGGGCTTCGAGTCGGACAACCGGCACTCGATGCTCCACTCGGTGGCGTACGTCGCCTTCCAGGAGCTGGCCACCCGCATCTCGCACCGCAACACCGGGCATGAGTCCGGCGACCCGGTGTGCGACCGGATGCTCGCCCGGATCGCCACGGACGAAAACCTTCACATGGTTTTCTACCGCAATCTGCTGCGCGCGGCCTTCGAGCTGGCCCCCGACCAGACGATGCGCGCCGTGCGCGATGTCGTCGTCGGCTTCCGCATGCCGGGCCACGGCATCCCGGGCTTCGAGCGGGCCGCGGCCCGCATGGCCGTCGGCGGCATCTACAACCTGCGCATCCACCACGACGACGTCGTGCAGCCGGTGCTTCGCAACCTGAAGGCGCTCGACCTCGGCGGCTTGGGCGCCGAGGGGCAGAAGGCGCAGGAGGAGCTGGGCACGTTCCTGTCCGGGCTCGACGCCGAGGCGGCGCTCTTCGACGAGCGGCTCGCCGCCCGCCGCGCACGAATCGCGGCGCGGAAGGCGGGCTGACACCGCGCCCGCCGCGCCCCGCCCGCTCCCGGCACCGCGACCGGGAGCGGGCGGGAAAAGCCGGTTGCGGGGCCGAGGCCCGATGCCTACGCTCGGACTCGGCCCTGTTGCCGTCGATCGGAGAGGCCCTTGTTCATCTGAGGTCGGAAGACGCCGCGAGCCCGACGGACGTGCCCACACGCACGCGCCGCGCCCTCGCGACCCACCTCGGATGTGACGGCCGTTCTCCCGCCTCCTCCTCCGGTTCGCCCGCGCCCGGTCCGGGCTCGGTGTCTTCCCTGTGCCGCCCGACACCCACCCGAGCGCACCGGAGGCCCCCATGGCCGCAGCCATCACGTACATCACCTGTCAGCAGCTCACGTTCTCCTGGCCCGACGGCACTCCCGTCCTCGACGGCCTCGATCTCGCCGTCGGCCCCGGCCGCACCGGGCTGATCGGTCTCAACGGGAGCGGCAAGTCGACGCTGCTGAAACTCATCGCCGGCGAACTCACCCCGTCCGCCGGTGCCGTGCGGGTCGCGGGAGAGGTCGGACACCTTCCGCAGAACCTCACGCTCGACACCGGCCGCAGGGTCGACGACGTGCTGGGCATCGCCCGTACCCGCGCGGCGCTGCACGCCATCGAGGCGGGCGACACGGACGAACGGCACTTCGCGGCCGTCGGCGAGGACTGGGACGTGGAGGAACGCACGCGCGCCACGCTCGAACAGCTCGGGCTCGCCCACATCGGGCTCGACCGCACGGTCGGCGAGGTGTCCGGTGGCGAGGGCGTACTGCTGCGGCTGGCCGCCCTGCTGCTGCGCCGCCCCGAGGTCCTGCTGCTCGACGAGCCCACCAACAACCTCGACGTGGACGCCAGGCAGCGCCTGTACGCGGCGGTCTCCGCCTGGCGCGGCGTGCTCGTGGTCGTCAGCCACGACCGTGAACTGCTCGAACGCGTCGATCACATCGCCGATCTGCGGGAGGGCACGGTGCGGTGGTTCGGCGGCACGCTCTCCGCGTACGAGGAGGCGCTCTCCGTCGAACAGGAGGCGGCCGAACGCATGGTGCGCGTGGCCGAGGCGGACGTGCGGCGGCAGAAGCGCGAACTGATCGAGGCGCACGACAAACTGGCGGGCCGCGCCCGCATGGCGAAGAAGGCGTTCGAGAACAAGAAGGAGCCGCGCGCGGTGATGCGGGCCCGCAAGCGGACGGCCCAGGAGTCCGCGGGCAAGCACCGCATCCTGCACGAGGAGCGGCTGGAGAAGGCGCGCGAGCGGCTGACCGAGGCCGAGGGCGCGGTGCGGGACGACGACGAGATCCGGGTGGACCTGCCGTTCACGGCGGTGCCGCCGCGGCGGCGGGTCCTGACCCTCACCGACGCGGAACTGCGCTGCGGGGCACGGGCGACGCTCCAGCTCCGGGGGCCCGAGCGGGTCGCCCTCGTGGGGCCGAACGGCGCGGGCAAGACCACGCTGCTGCGCACGGTCGTGGGGGAACTGCCGGCCCGTTCCGGCGAGGTGGTGGCGCACGTACCGCTGCGCCACCTGCCGCAGCGGCTCGACATCCTCGACGAGTCGCTGAGCGTCCTGGACAACGTGCGCGCGCTGGCTTCCGGCGCGGACCCGCAGCAGACCCGCGCGCGGCTGGCGCGGTTCCTCTTCCGCAAGGACCGGCCGGATCAACTGGTGGGCGGGCTCTCGGGCGGGGAGCGGTTCCGGGCCTCGCTCGCCGCCCTGATGCTCGCGGATCCGGCGCCGCAACTGCTGCTGCTCGACGAGCCGACGAACAACCTGGACCTGGCGAGCGTGCGCCAGCTCACGTCGGCGCTCGCGTCCTACCGGGGCGCGCTGCTCGTCGCCAGCCACGACCTGCCGTTCCTGCGGGGGCTCGGCATCGACAGGTGGCTGCGGCTCGACGGGGAGCTGACCGAGTCGGAGCCGCTGTGACCGGGGCCGTCGCGCGGCGGAAGGCCGCCGGGGCGCCCGTGCCGCCCGCCCGGTCGGGGCCGGTGGCGGGCGCCCCGCGCGGCGGTCTTCGGCCTCAGCTCATCTGGGTCGCCTGGAGCCGGGCATAGGCCCCGCCCCGCCTGAGCAGTTCCGCGTGGCTGCCGACCTCGCTGATGCGGCCGTGCTCCATGACGACGATGCGGTCCGCGCCGCGCACCGTGGACAGCCGGTGAGCCACGACGAACACGGTGCGGCCCCGCATCAGCCGGTCCATCGCCTGCTGCACCAGCGCCTCGGAACGGGTGTCGAGGGCGGAGGTCGCCTCGTCGAGCACCAGGATGCGCGGATCGCGGATCAGGGCCCTGGCGATGGCGATGCGCTGGCGCTGCCCGCCGGACAGCCGGGCGCCGCGTTCCCCGACGACGGTGTCGAGCCCGTCGGGCAGCCGTTCGACGAACTCCAGCGCGTTGGCGTCGCGCAGGGCCTCACGCACCGCGCGCTCGTCGATCTCCCGCATGCCGTAGCCGACGTTCTCCCTGATGCTGCCCTCGAAGAGCACGGATTCCTGCGGGACGACCGAGAGGAACCTCCGGTAGCTGCGCAGGTCGAGTTCGGCCATGTCGGTGCCGTCGAGCAGGATCCGGCCCGACACCGGTCGGATGAAGCCGATCAGCAGGTTGAGCACGGTGGACTTGCCGGCGCCCGAGGCGCCGACGAGGGCCACGGTCTCGCCCGGCGGCACCGTGAGGTCGAAGTCGGTGATGGCCGCGGCCCCTTCGCCGTCGTACCGGAAGGTCACGTCGTCGAAGACCAGCCGGCCCTTGACGGCCGTGACCTCCGTCTTGCCCGCGTTGACTTCAAGGTCGGGGGCCTGGAGCACCTCGCCGGCCGAACGCACCGACTCAAGGCCCTTGGCGATGATCGGGGTCAGGCCCATCAGCATCGTCATCGAGCCGGTGAGCGTGGTGAAGAAGGTGCTGAGCATCACCACGTCGCCCGCCGTGACCGGCAGCCACTGGTAGTAGGAGACGAGGGCCGAGGCGGTCAGGAAGGTGATGCCGATCATGTTCAGCAGGATCCACGCCAGCGCGCCGAAGTGCCCGTTGAGCAGGTCGAGCCGTATGCCGGCGGACAGCACCTGCCGCAGGGACCCGTTCACCCGCAGCAGCGCGGCCCGTTCGAGGCCGTGCGCCCGGGTGACGGGAATCAGGCTCGTCATCTCGCCGACCCGGGTGGACAGGTGCTCGACCTGGCGGCGGAACTGCTCGTTCTGGCCGCGCAGCCGGGACCGCAGCCGCTGCACGAGCAGCGCCGCCGCCGGCACGACCACGATGAACGCGGGGAGCGCCGCGGGCACGCGCAGGCCGATGACCGCGAGACCGCCGAGGAGCGTGATGACCGCCGCGAGCCCCGTGTCGGCGCTCTGCTGCACCGACGTCTCGATGTTCTCCACGTCCCGGATCACCTTCGTCTGGAGCGCGCTGGCACTGACCCGGGAGTGGTAGCCGATGGACAGCTCCTGCATGCGGCGGCACAGCGCGGAACGCAGCGCCGTGCCCGTGCGGCGCACGCTGCCGTGCATGCACCGCACGTAGAGGAGGTGCGTCGGGTAGTTGAGGGCGAGCACCGCGACCAGCAGCAGCGCGTTGGCGGTCAGTTCCGAGACGGGCCTGTGGTCCACGACGATGTCGATGATGTTGGCGGTGACCAGGGGAAGCAGCCAGGCCGGGCTGTGCTTGACGACGAATGCCAGAACGGCGACCACGAGCCGGAGGCGGTCTTCCCGGAACAGATAGGCGAGGGTCCGCACCGGATGCTCCCCCTGGTAGCGGTGCTCCAGGGGACCTTGCGGCAGTGCCATGACAGCTGCGCTCCAACCTCCAGGGGATTCGGTCGGGATGACCTTGCCCCTGTAGCGCCTCGGACACTCACCGATATGTCGACAGCAAAAGGGATCTGCCCTTTTCCTTCTGGTTCGGGGTACTTCATATACATGGTGATAGTAGTCATGCGTGGCCGTGGCCGCCGCGCAAAGGCGGTGGTCGTCGCGTTCCCGGGAGCCGGCGACCGCGCACGCGCGGCGGTGCGCCCGGGGGAGTCGCGTGAACCGGCGCCCGCGCCGGGACGGCAACCCGCCGCGCGTTCGCAACGGTGCGCCCGCCTGACCGGGTGACGCGCCGGCGCCTGTGTCAGGCGGTCTCCACGCGCAGCCGCGGTTCGCAGAACATCTGCACGTAGCCGCACTGGCCGCAGATGAGCCCGGTCGCGGACTTCGCGGACCAGTCGAGCCCGAGGAAGGACAGACCGGTGCCGTCGAGCCTGATCTCGCGGCGGGTGAACAGGTGGTAGCGGCAGAACGGGCAGTGAACCTGCTGATTGCCCACGAACACCCGCATCGCACGTTGGCCCATCGCGTTCCCTCGCTCCCTCCGGCCGGCTATTTGATGATCATCCCACTCCGCGGGAAGTCGTCAGGCATGGGTAAGAGGACGGTCGTAAATCGAGGGCAAATGAATCAACTTGATCGGGGTACGTCTCAAATGTGGCGAGTTGTGGTCACTGGGTCATGGGGCCATGGCACATGCCAACACTCGGAACCAGTGAGACACCAACACGAGTGAAGGGACCGGTGCCGACAGCATGGAGAGTCGATCAAGCGCCCCGACGCGCCCCGCGGTTCCGCCGGCACCGGGACGCGCGCGCGGCGTCCGCCGGTACACCGTCGCCCCGGCGGATTCCGCCGTGCCACGACTGCGCCACGCCGTCGGCGACTTCCTGCGCGAGCACGCCCCGCTCTCCGCGGAACGGCGGGACGCCGCGCTGCTGATCCTCTCCGAGCTCCTCACCAACGCGATCAGGCACGCCGGACCGCTCACCCCGCGGATCGCCGTCGAGGCCGGCCTCGACGGCGCGCGGCTCAGGCTCTCGGTGGAGGACCGGCACCCCCACCGCCCGCGCGCCCTCGACCCGCACCCGGAGGCGCAGGACATCGGCGGGCGCGGCCTGCTGCTGGTGAAGGTCATGGCCGCGGAGGCGGGCGGCGACTGCGGTGTGGACCCGACCGCGTCGGGCGGCAAGGTCATCTGGGCGACCCTGCCCTACGACCGGGCGTGAGGCGGGGCAGGGCGCGAGCCGGGCGCGCCCTCACCAGCCCGCCGACGCCCCCGTCAGGTGGCGCAGGGCCGGGCGCGCCGCGTCGAGCACCGTGGGGAACCAGGCGGAGAACGCTCCGGAGTCCCGCATCCCCGCCAGCTCCTCCGGCGTGACGAAGGCCGTGTCCGCGACCTCCTCGGGGGACGGCCGCGGCGTCCGGTCCACCAGGCCGGCGAACAGGTGGTTGTACTCCCGCTCGACCAGACCCGACTGCGGATCCGGATGGTGGTAGGTGACCGTGCCGGCCTCGCGCAGCAGCGCGGGCGCCACGCCCAACTCCTCGACGGTGCGCCGCGTGGCGGCCAGGAACGGCGGCTCGCCCGGGTACGGGTGGCCGCAGCACGTGTTCGACCAGACGCCGGGGGAGTGGTACTTCCCCAGCGCGCGGCGCTGGAGCAGCAGCCGCCCCGCGGCGTCGAACAGGAAGACGGAGAAGGCACGGTGCAGTCTTCCCGGCGCCTGGTGTGCGGACAGCTTCTCCGCGGTCCCCACCGTCCTGCCGTCCTCGTCGACGAGTTCGAGCATGACCTGATCCGCCATGGCGTCGGTGCTCTGCGGCATGCGTACCTCTCCCGGGGCCTCGCGGCCGTCGTTACCCGGCCTCGCGGCCCTACCCTCTGCCCGCCACCGCGGGCAGAGGACCAGTGTGCCGCACCGGGTCAGTGGCACAGACCGGGCTCATGGGCGGCGTGCCCCGAGGGTTCGAGCTGGAACGTGCAGTGCGCGACGTCGAAGTGCTCGCCCAGGCAGCCCTGCAACGCGTGCAGCATCTCCTCGTGGCCGACCGCGTCCAGCGTCTCGCGCGCCACCACGACGTGGGCGGACAGCGCGGGCATACCGGAGGTGATGGTCCACACGTGCAGGTCATGCAGCCCCTCGACGCCCGGCAGTCCCAGCACGTGGTCCCTGACCTCGGCGATCCGCACGTCCTTCGGCGCGGTTTCGAGGAGCACGTCGATCGCCTCGCGCGCCAGCCTGACCGCGCGCGGCACGATCAGGAGGGCGATCAGCAGGGAGGCGACCGGGTCCGCGGCCTGCCAGCCGGTGAACATGATCACGAGGGCGGCGGCGATCACCGCGACCGACCCCAGGGCGTCCGCCGCCACTTCGAGGAAGGCGCCGCGCACATTCAGGCTCTCCCGCTGGCCGCGCATCAGCAGCGCGAGCGACACGCAGTTGAGCAGCAGGCCGGCGACGCCGAACACGACCGTCAGCCCGCCGGGCACCTCGGCCGGCTCCCGCAGCCGGCCGATGGCCTCGATCAGGATGTACCCGCCCACGCCCAGCAGCAGCACGCAGTTCGCCAGGGCCGCCAGGATCTCGACGCGGGCGAAGCCGAACGTCCGCCGGTCGCTGCGCACCGGCCGGTTGGCCACGTGGATGGCGACCAGGGCCATGCCGATGCCGACGGCGTCCGTGGCGACGTGGCCGGCGTCGGCGAGCAGGGCGAGCGAGCCGGTCAGCGCGGCGCCCACCAGCTCGGCCACCAGCAGAACGCAGGCGATGGCGAGGGCCGCGGTGAGCCGCCCGCGGTGCGCCGCGCCCGCGGTGCCGCCCCGCGGCGGCCCGCCGTGGTGGTGTCCGGCTCCCATCGAAGCGCCCCCTTGTTTCGTCGGCACTCCACAGTGAACTACGGGAGGGGGGTATCTGGCAACGCGGCACTGAACACCGTTGTCATGTGCTCTGACCTGCTGATTCCTGTCCCGGCCCGCCGGGTGCGCGCCGGGTGCTCCGACGTGCGGCAATGGTGGAGAGCTACAGGCCGCCGTGCGTGCGGCGCCAGCCCTCCCAGGCCGAGGAGACCATGTCGGGCAGTCCGCGGCGGGCCGTGAACCCCAGGCGCTCGCGAGCCAGTTCGACCGAGGCCACCACCCGTGCCGGGTCCCCCGGCCGCCGCCCGGCGACGCGCGGGGGTCCGGCGAACCCGGTGACGTCCGCGACCAGGGCGGCCAGCTCCCGCACCGAGGCGCCGCGGCCCGTGCCGACGTTCACCGTGAGGTCGGCGCCCGGCGCGGCGTCGGCCAGGTGGCGGGCGGCGAGCAGGTGCGCGTCGGCGAGGTCGGCCACGTGCACGTAGTCGCGCACGCAGGTGCCGTCCGGCGTGGGGTAGTCGGCGCCGAAGATCTCCGGGGGCCGCCCGGCCGCGATCCGTTCGAAGAACATGGGGACGACGTTGGCCGCCCCGGCGTCCGCCAGCTCGGGGCGGGTCGCCCCGGCCACGTTGAAGTAGCGCAGGCACGCCGTCGCGATGCCGTGCGCCCGCCCGGCGGCCCGCACCAGCCACTCGCCGGCCAGCTTCGTCTCCCCGTAGGGGCTCAGCGGGCGGCAGGGCGTGTCCTCGGTGACCGTGCCGGTCTCCGGCGTGCCGTACACGGCGGCCGACGAGGAGAAGACGAACTCCCGCACCCCGGCCGCCACCACCGCGTCGAGCAGGACGGTCAGGCCGTGGACGTTGGACCGGTAGTACGCGAGCGGCTCGGCCACCGACTCGGCCACCTGCTTCTTCGCGGCCAGGTGCACCACCCCGCGCACCCCGTGCTCGGCCAGCGTCGTGTCGAGCAGCCCCCGGTCGAGGATTGAGCCGCGCACCAGCGGCACGTCAGCCGGCAGCCGGCCGGCGCGGCCCGAGGAGAGGTCGTCGAGGACCACCACGCGTTCGCCCGCGGCGCGCATGGTCTCCACGACGTGTGCCCCGATGTACCCGGCACCCCCGGTGATCAGCCAGCTCATGAGGGCACCCTAACCCCGGGGGAACCCGTCGGACGCCGGGGGCGCGGGCCCGCCCCGGCCCCGCGCTCTCCTGTCGCCCGCCGTGTCGGTGGCGTCACATAGGGTCGCGGTGACCGCCGCGCGGGGCGCCGGACATGAACTCGGGGTTTCTTGGGGTCAACGCCATTCTTTCCGTGTGGTGGTCATCAGATAATCTCTGCCGACGTGCAGCCGTGCCGACGGTTCTGCCCCAAGGAGTGAGTCACCTGTCGACCGCCATCCTCACCGGTCCGCCCCCGCCCGGGTCGCCCCTCGAAAGCGACCTGCGCGAGCTGGGCTTCTCCGTCCTGGTCCTGGACACGGCGGCCGGCCTGGCGGCGGAACTCGCGGCCGTCCCGCCCGGCCGCCGCGTCGCGGTCGTCGACCCGCGCTTCGTCGGCCACCTGCACAGCCTCCGCCTCGGCCTCACCGATCCCCGGTTCCCGGTCGCGGCCCTGCCGGGCGCCGTGACCGCGCTCCCCGAGGGGCGGG
The DNA here is from genome assembly GCF_020410765.1 of Streptomyces marincola. Taxonomy (NCBI): domain Bacteria; kingdom Bacillati; phylum Actinomycetota; class Actinomycetes; order Kitasatosporales; family Streptomycetaceae; genus Streptomyces; species Streptomyces marincola. The sequence continues at coordinate 6,128,711 of NZ_CP084541.1, forward strand.
CCGCCCTGGCCGCCGCGGTGGCCGAGGCCGCACCGGCGCCCGGGCCGCCGACCGGAACGCACGGCCGCGCCGTGGCCGCGCCGCCGGCCGGCACCTGCCTCCCCGAAGAGCTGGCCGCACGCCTCACCGCCGCGGGCTCGCCGCCGCACCGGCCCGAACTCGGCACCCTCGTCGCCGCCGTGCCCGAGACGGCGGAGCAGCGGGCCGGGGCCGAGGCGGACGTGGCCGCCGTCGACGAGGAGGCCGTGCGGCTGCGCTCCGCGGTCAAGGCGAGGGACGGCTTCTTCACCACCCACTTCGTGAGCCCCTACTCCCGCCACCTCGCACGCTGGTGCGCCCGCCGCGGCCTCACACCGAACCAGGTCACGACGGCCTCGCTCGTCACCGCCCTGATCGCCGCCGGCTGCGCCGCCACCGGGACCAGGGGCGGCTTCGTCGCCGCGGGCCTGCTCCTGCTGCTCTCGTTCGTCCTCGACTGCGCCGACGGCCAGCTGGCCCGCTACGCCCTGCGGTACTCCACGCTCGGCGCGTGGCTCGACGCCACGTTCGACCGGGCCAAGGAGTACGCCTACTACGCCGGCCTGGCGCTCGGCGCCGCCCGCGGGGGCGACGACGTGTGGGCCCTCGCGCTCGGCGCCATGGTCCTCCAGACCTGCCGGCACATCGTGGACTTCGCGTTCAACGAGGCGCACCCGCCCGCTCCCGGCGGCGCGGCCGGCGCCACCGCCCTGTCCGGGCGCCTCGACCGGATCGGCTGGACGGTCTGGCTGCGCCGCATGATCGTGCTGCCCATCGGTGAACGCTGGGCGCTGATCGCCCTGCTCACCGCGTTCACCACGCCCCGCGCGACCTTCGTCGTCCTGCTCGTGGCAGCCGGCTTCGCCGCCTGCTACACCACCGCGGGCCGCCTGCTGCGCTCGCGCCGCCTGCCCGGCGGCGGGCCCGGCACGGCCGCCGCGCTCGGCGGCCTCGCGGACAACGGCCCGCTCGCCGAGGCCGCGGCCCGCGTCCGCCCGCGCCCCGCGGGCAGCGCGTTCACCGCGCCGCTGTGGGCCGCGGCCGGCACCGCGCTGCTCGTCGGCCTGCTGCTGGTGCCGGGAGTGGCCGGCGGCTGGGCGGCCGTCGCGGCGGCCCTCGCCTACGCCGTGTGCGCCGGGCGCGCGACGGCGGCGCCGCTGGTCAGGCCGTTCGACTGGGTGCTGCCGCCGCTGTTCCGCGGCGGCGAGTACCTCGCGATCCTCGTGCTCGCCGCGGAATCGGGGGTAAACGGAGCGTTGCCGGCGGCTTTCTGCCTGGTGGCCGCCTGCGCCTACCATCACTACGACACGGTGTACCGCCTCAGGGGCGGCGCCGGGGCACCCCCCCGCCGGCTGGTCCTGGTCACCGGCGGGCACGAGGGGCGGGTCCTGGTGGTCTCCGCCGCCGCCGCCCTGTGGGCCGGCGGACAGGGCTTCACCGTCGCGCTCGCGGTCCTTGGCGGGGCCACGGCGTTCCTGGTGCTTGGCGAGAGCATCCGCTTCTGGATCTCGGCCCAGGCACCGGCCGTACACGACGAAACAGGAGAACCCGCATGATCGGCCTCGTGCTGGCCGCCGGCGCCGGACGGCGTCTTCGCCCCTACACCGACACCCTGCCCAAGGCACTGGTGCCGGTCATCGACGCGGAAGGCGAGAACGGCAGAACGGTCCTCGACCTCACCCTGGCGAACTTCGCCGAGGTCGGTCTCACCGAGGCGGCCATCGTCGTCGGCTACCGGAAGGAGGCCGTGTACGAGCGCAAGGACGCCCTGGAGCGCAGCTACGGGGTGCGGCTGACCCTCATCGACAACGACCGGGCCGAGGAGTGGAACAACGCCTACTCCCTGTGGTGCGCCCGCGAGGTCATCGAGGAGGGCGTGATCCTTGCCAACGGCGACACCGTCCACCCCCCGTCGGTGGAACGCACCCTGCTGGCCGCGCAGGCGGCGGGCGGCCCGGGGGCGGGGACGGGGCGCGTCATCCTGGCGCTCGACACCGTGAAGAAGCTGGCCGACGAGGAGATGAAGGTCGTCGCCGACCCGGAGAAGGGCGTACGGCGCATCACCAAGCTGATGGACCCCGCCGAGGCGACCGGCGAGTACATCGGCGTCACGCTCATCGAGCCGGGGGCCGCGGCCCCGCTGGCCGACGCGCTGCGCACCACGTTCGAACGCGACCCGCAGCTGTACTACGAGGACGGCTACCAGGAGCTGGTCCACCGCGGCTTCCGCATCGACACCGCCGCCATCGGGGACGTCAGCTGGGTCGAGATCGACAACCACGACGACCTCGCGCGAGGGCGGGAGATCGCGTGCCGGTACTGACCCGCCTCATCCCGTCCCCCGTCTCGGTCGACATCATGGCGGGGGCCCTGGACAACCTGGCGGGCCTGCTTGCCGACCAGCGGATCTCCTCATCGGGGCGGCTCGCCGTCGCGATCAGCAACGGCTCGGGCGCGGCCCTGCGCGACCGGCTGGCCCCGGCCCTGCCGGGCGCCGACTGGTACGAGGTCGCCGGGGGCACCATCGACGCCGCGGTGCAGCTGGCCGACGCGATGCGCCCAGGCCACTACGACGCCGTGGTGGGGCTGGGCGGCGGCAAGATCATCGACGCGGCGAAATACGCCGCCGCCCGGGTCGGGCTGCCCATGGTGGCCGTGGCCACCAACCTGTCGCACGACGGCATCTGCTCCCCGGTGTCCACGCTCGACAACGACGCGGGACGCGGCTCCTACGGCGTGCCCACGCCGATCGCCCTGGTCATCGACCTCGACGTGATCCGCCGCGCGCCCGTGCGCTACGTGCGCTCCGGCATCGGGGACGCCGTGTCCAACATCTCGGCGATCGCCGACTGGGAGCTGTCCCACCGCGAGACCGGGGAGCAGATCGACGGCCTGGCCGCCGCCATGGCCAGGCAGGCGGGCGAGGCCGTGCTGCGGCACCCGGGCGACTGCGGCGACGACGCGTTCCTGACCGTGCTGTCCGAGGCGCTCGTGCTCTCCGGTATCGCGATGTCCATCGCCGGCCACACCCGGCCGTCCTCCGGTGCCTGCCACGAGATCTCGCACGCCCTCGACGTACTCCACCCGCGGCGTTCCGCGCCGCACGGGGAGCAGGTCGGGCTCGGGGCCGCGTTCGCGATGCACCTGCGCGGGGCCGTCGACCAGTGCGGCCTGATCGCCGACACGCTGCGCCGCCACGGGCTGCCCGTGCTGCCGGGCCACATCGGGTTCAGCACCGACGAATTCGTGGCCGCGGTGGCGTTCGCCCCGCAGACCAGGCCCGGCCGCTACACCATTCTCGAACACCTCGACCTGTCCACCGACCAGATCAGGGACGCGTACGCGGACTATGTCAAAACCATCGGTAGCTGAACTCCGGCCGGTCGTGCACCCCCCGGGGGTGAAGGACCGGCGCAGCGGTGAGCACTGGGCCGGGCGCCTGTACATGCGGGAGATCTCGCTGCGCTGGACCCGGCACCTGGTGAACACCCGGATCAGCCCGAACCAGCTCACCTACCTGATGGTCGTCGCCGGCGTCGCGGCCGGCGCCGCGCTGCTGGTCCCCGGCCTCGCCGGGGCGGTGGCCGCGGCGCTGCTCATCCAGCTCTACCTCCTGCTCGACTGCGTCGACGGCGAGGTCGCGCGCTGGCGCGGCCAGACCTCCATCACCGGTGTCTACCTGGACCGGGTCGGCCACTACCTGGCCGAGGCGGCGCTCCTGGTGGGCTTCGGGGTGCGTGCCGCCGACGTGTTCGCCGCCGAGGAGGCCGCCCCGAACTGGCTCTGGGCGTTCCTCGGCACGCTCGCCGCGCTCGGCGCCATCCTGATCAAGGCCGAGACCGACCTGGTCGATGTCGCGCGGACCCGCGGCGGGCTCCCGGCGGCCCGGGACGACGCGGCCATACCCCGCTCCTCGGGGCTCGCGCTGGCGCGCAGAGCCGCCGCGGCCCTGAAGTTCCACCGGCTGGTCGGCGGCGTCGAGGCGTCGCTGCTGATCCTCCTGGTGGCGGTACTCGACCTGGCCAGGGGTGACCTGTTCTTCACCCGCCTCGGCGTGGCCCTGCTGGCCGCCGTCGCGCTCGTGCAGACTCTCCTGCACCTGGTGTCCGTCCTGGCGTCGAGCAGGCTGAGGTGAGTGTGGTGGGTACGGCGCAGCTCAGACTCGGCGCGGTCATCCTGACCATGGGCGACCGGCCCGAGGCGTTGCGGGCGCTGCTCGACTCGGTGGCCGCACAGGACGGCGCGGCCATCGACGTGGTCGTCGTCGGCAACGGTGCCCGGCTGCCCGGCCTGCCACCCGGCGTGCGCAGTCTCGAACTGCCGCAGAACCTCGGCATCCCCGGCGGGCGCAACGTCGGCATCGAGGCGTTCGGCCCCGGGGGCAGCGAGGTCGACGTGCTGCTGTTTCTGGACGACGATGGTCGACTTCCAGACAAAAACGTGGCAGAGACGGTTCGGGCCGCCTTCGAGGCCGATCCCCAGCTCGGCATCGTCAGCTTCCGCATCACCGATCCCGAGAGCGGTACCACGCAACGCCGGCACGTGCCGCGGCTGCGCGCCTCCGACCCGTTGCGCTCCTCGCGGGTCACCACCTTCCTCGGGGGCGCGAACGCCGTGCGCACCCACGTCTTCCAGCAGGTCGGGGGCCTGCCGGACAACTTCTTCTACGCGCACGAGGAGACCGACCTGGCCTGGCGGGCGCTCGACGCCGGCTGGCACATCGACTACCGCGCCGACCTCGTGCTGCACCACCCCGCGACCGCGCCGTCCCGGCACGCCGTGTACCACCGCATGATCGCCAGGAACCGGGTGTGGCTGGCCCGCCGCAACCTGCCCCTGCCCCTGGTGCCCGTCTACCTCATGAACTGGCTGCTGCTGACCCTGCTGCGCAGGCCGTCGCGGCCGGCGCTCGCCGCGTGGTTCGGCGGCTTCGTGGAAGGCTGGCGGACGCCCTGCGGGCCCCGCAGGCCGATGCGTTGGCGTACGGTATGGCGCCTGACCCGGCTCGGACGACCTCCTGTCATCTGACAAGCTCGGGTCTGAGAACATCCAGTAGCCGCCGCACCGCGGCATCTTCCAGCTTGTGCCCTGCGAGGACGAGAGTTCAAGTGAGTGAGACCACGCACGACAGTGCGCCCCCCCGTGATGTACCACTGGCCGAACTCGCGGCCCGTCACGGCCTGTCCGTCAGTGGTGCCCGGCCCTCCCTGCCGGGGTACGTGCGGCAGCTGTGGGGGCGGCGGCAGTTCATAGTCGCCTTCTCCCAGGCGAAGCTGTCCGCCCAGTACAGCCAGGCCAAGCTCGGCCAGATCTGGCAGGTGCTCACCCCGCTGCTCAACGCGCTGGTGTACTACCTGATCTTCGGGCTGCTGCTCGACGGGCGCGGCGACATGGAGAACGACGAGTACGTCCCGTTCCTGGTGACCGGGGTCTTCGTCTTCACCTTCACGCAGAACTCCGTGATGTCGGGAGTGAAGTCCATCTCGGGCAACCTGGGCCTGGTGCGGGCCCTGCACTTCCCGCGCGCCTCGCTGCCGATCTCGCTGTCCCTCCAGCAGCTCCAGCAGCTGCTGTTCTCGATGGTGATCCTGTTCGCCATCGTGGTCGCGTTCGGGCACTTCCCCGAGTTCAACTGGCTGCTGGTCATCCCCGCGCTGCTGCTGCAACTGGTCTTCAACACCGGTCTCGCCCTGTTCTTCGCCCGGCTGGGCAGCGCGACCCCCGACCTGGCCCAGCTGATGCCGTTCGTGCTGCGCACCTGGATGTACGCCTCCGGAGTGATGTTCCCCCTGGCCTACATGGTGGAGAAGCGCGCCGAGTGGCCGCTCTGGGTCGCGGACGTCCTCGCGGCCAACCCGGCGGCCGTGTACATGGACCTGGTGCGCTACGCGCTCATCGACGGGACCTACCGGGACAGCATCGAGCCGGTCACCTGGCTCTTCGGGCTCGGCTGGGCGCTCGTCGTCGGCATCGGCGGCTTCGTGTACTTCTGGAAGGCGGAGGAGCGGTACGGTCGTGGCTGAACAGGACATCTCCACCGGAGGACCGGGCGGGCAGCGCGTGCCCACGGTCATCGCCGACGGGCTCCACATCGTCTACCGCGTCCACGGCGGCGGCGGCCGGGGCACCGCCACCGCCGCGCTGCGCCGGATGGTGCGCCGCGAGCGCGGCTTCAAGATGCGCGAGGTGCACGCGGTGCGCGGGGTCAGCTTCGTCGCCTACCGCGGCGAGGCCATCGGCCTCATCGGCAGCAACGGCTCGGGCAAGTCGACCCTGCTGCGCGCGATCGCGGGCCTGCTGCCGCCCGAGCGCGGCAAGGTCTACACCGACGGGCAGCCCTCGTTGCTCGGCGTCAACGCCGCCCTGATGAACGACCTCACCGGCGAGCGCAACGTCATCCTCGGTGGCCTGGCCATGGGCATGTCCAGGGACGAGATCAAGGGCCGCTACCAGGAGATCGTCGACTTCTCCGGCATCAACGAGAAGGGCGACTTCATCAGCCTGCCGATGCGCACCTACTCCTCCGGCATGCAGGCCAGGCTGCGGTTCTCCATCGCCGTGGCCAAGGAGCACGACGTGCTCATGATCGACGAGGCGCTGGCCACCGGCGACAAGAAGTTCCAGCGCCGCTCGGAGGCCAAGGTGCGCGAGATGCGCGCCGAGGCCGGCACCGTCTTCCTCGTCAGCCACAACAACAAGTCGATCAGGGACACCTGCGACCGGGTGCTGTGGCTGGAGAAGGGTGAACTGGTCATGGACGGGCCCACCGACCAGGTGCTCAAGGCGTACGAGGAAGAGACCGGCAAGTAGGCCGGGCACGCGGTCACCGCCCGTGCCGGAACGCGTGTCCGGCACGGGCGATTGTCCGACCATAGGGTAAAAGAGTAGGCATGAGGGCAATGGTGACGACGGACCGCCCGTGCTGACGGCCGAGCACAGCGACGCCGGGCCGGACGGCGGCCGAGCCGTCCTGGCCAAGGCCGCGCACGAGAACTTCCCTGTGGCGCCCCGCTTCCTGCCGGCGGCCTGGCGCGAGGACCTGATGGCCCTCTACGGCTTCGCCCGCCTCGTCGACGACATCGGCGACGGCGACCTGGCCCCGGGCGGCGCCGACGCGGCGCACCTGGGCGTCGACCCGGCGGGCGCCGCGGACCGCCTGCTCCTGCTCGACGCCGTCGAGGCCGACCTCCGCCGCGTCTTCGCCAGCGCCACCGGCGGCACCCCGCCCCGGCACCCGCTGCTGCGCGAACTGATCCCCACCGTGCGGCGCTCCGGGCTCGCCCCCGGGCCGTTCCTCGACCTCATCGAGGCCAACCGCGTCGACCAGCGCGTCCGCCGCTACGCCACGTACGCGGACCTCCTCGGCTACTGCGAACTCTCCGCCAACCCCGTCGGCCGCCTCGTGCTGGCCGTCACCGGCACCGCCACGCCCGAGCGGATCCGCCGCTCCGACGCCGTGTGCACCGCGCTCCAGCTGATCGAGCACCTCCAGGACGTCGCGGAGGACCTCGCGAGGGACCGGATCTACCTTCCCGCCGATGTCATGGACCGCTTCTTTGTGACCGAAGCCGACCTCGCCGCGCCCACCGCGAACGCTTCCGTGCGCACCCTGGTGGCATACCTGACCGACCGGGCACGTAGGCTGCTCGAAGAGGGCGCGCCCCTGATGTCCGGAGTGTCCGGGCGGCTGCGATTGCTGCTCGCCGGGTTCATCGGCGGCGGCCACGCCGCCGCGCGGGCCATCGAGGACGCCGGGTACGACGTCCTGGCCGGGCCACCGCGGGCGTCCAAGGGCGGACTGCTGTACGCGGCGGCCACGACACTGCGAAGAGGAACGTGAGCTTCGAGGCCGTGACCACCCGTTCACCCCTGCCTCCTGCCGTCGTCGCCGCCTACCGGTACTGCGAGAGCATCGCCGAGCAGCACGCGCGGAACTTCAGCTACGGCGCCCGCCTCGTGCCCGCGCCCAAGCGGCGGGCCCTCACGGCGGTGTACGCCTTCGCCCGCCGCGTCGACGACATCGGCGACGGCGACCTGGCACCCGAGGCCAAGGAGGAACGGCTCGCCGCGGGCCGCGCCATGCTGGCCCGGGTCCGCGACGGCGCGGTGCCCGAGGACGACACCGACCCCGTCGCGGTCGCCCTCGCGCACGCGGGCCGCCGCTTCCCCATCCCGCTCGACGCGCTCGACGAGCTGATCGACGGCGTCCTGATGGACGTGCGCGGCCACACCTACGAGACGTGGGAGGACCTGCGGCTCTACTGCACCCGCGTGGCCGGCACCATCGGCCGCCTCTCCCTGGGCGTCTTCGGCGTCAGGCCCGGCGCGCCCGGCACGGAACGCGCCGAGGAGTACGCCGACACCCTGGGCCTGGCCCTCCAGCTCACGAACATCCTTCGCGACGTCCGCGAGGACGCCGAGCGCGGTCGCGTCTACCTGCCCGCCGAGGACCTGCGGAAGTTCGGCTGCCCCGAGGGGCCCGACGTGGTCGCCCCCGGCCGGGACGCCGACTTCACCGGGCTGATCCGCTTCGAGGTCCGCAGGGCCCGCGAGCTGTTCGTCCGGGGCTCCCGGCTGCTGCCCCTGCTCGACCGCCGCTCCGGCGCCTGCGTCACCACCATGGCCGGCATCTACCACCGGCTCCTGGACCGCATCGAGGCCGAGCCGCGCGCCGTGCTGCGCGGTCGCGTCACCCTGCCCGCGGGCCACAAGGCACTCGTCGCCGCCCGCGGCCTCACCGGCCTCGACGCACGCCGCGCCGCCCGGCGGGAGCCGCTGTGACCAGCACGCGGCGCCCCGGGCACACCATCGTGATCGGGGGCGGCCTCGCCGGTACCACCGCGGCGCTCGCGCTCGCCGACGCCGGGCGGGCCGTCACGCTGGTCGAGTCACGGCCGCGGCTGGGCGGGCTCGCGTTCTCCTTCCGCCGCGACTCGCCGGCCGGACCGCTCACCGTCGACAACGGCCAGCACGTCTACCTGCGCTGCTGCACCGCCTACCGCGGCTTCCTCCAGCGGGTGGGGGCCGCCGCGCTCGCCCCGCTGCAACCGCGCCTCGACGTGCCCGTGCTCGACGCCGCCACCGGCCGCCTCGGCCGCATCCGGCGCACCGGGCTGCCCGTTCCGCTGCACCTGGCCGGCAGCCTCGCCCGCTACCCGCACCTCTCCCCGGGGGAACGCGCCGCCGCGGCCCGCGCCACGCTCGCGCTGCGCGCCCTCGACCCGGACGACCCGCGGCTGGACCGGCAGGACTTCGCGGCCTGGCTGCGCCGGCACGGCCAGACCGACCGCGCCGTGGCCGCGCTGTGGGACCTCATCGGCGTCGCGACCCTCAACGCCCGCGCCGGCGACGTCTCGCTCGGTCTTGCCGCGATGGTCTTCCGCACCGGCCTGCTCACCGCGCCGGGCGCGGCCGACCTCGGCATCCCGCGGGCACCGCTCGGCGAGCTGCACGACACCAGGGCCAGGGCCGCCCTGGACCGGGCGGGCGTCACGACCCTGCTGAGCACGCGCGCCCGCCGCCTCGCCCCCGCCCGCGGCGGCGGCTGGCACGTCACCGTCGCCGCGCCGCGCGGCCTGCCGCGGGCCGCGCACGAGCTGACGGCCGACTCCGTCGTGCTGGCCGCGCCCCACGACGTCGCCGCCCGCCTGCTGCCCGCGGGCGCCATGACCGACCCGGGCGGCCTGCGGCACATCGGCACCGCGCCGATCCTCAACGTCCATGTCGTCTACGACCGGCAGGTCCTGCGCCGCCCGTTCCTCGCCGCGCTCGGCAGCCCCGTGCAGTGGATCTTCGACCGCGGCGGCCCCGCGGGGCTCGGCGCGCCGGGGCCCGGGCGGCCCCAGTACCTCGCGCTGTCGCAGTCGGCGGCGGGCGAGGAGATCCAGCTGCCCACGGACGTGCTGCGCAAGCGCTACCTGCCGGAACTGGCCAGGCTGCTGCCGCGTGCGGCGCGGGCGCGGGTCACCGATTTCTTCGTCACCCGGGAGCGCGCCGCCACCTTCGCGCCGGCCCCCGGGGTCGGGCGGCTGCGGCCCGGGCCGCGGACCCGGGCCGCCGGCCTCTACCTGGCCGGCGCGTGGACGGCCACGGGGTGGCCCGCGACGATGGAGGGCGCCGTCCGCAGCGGCCACGCGGCGGCCAGGGCGGTGCTCGCCGGCGGCCCGGCCCCCGAACACACCACTGCTGAGGAGAGCGCGTGAACCAGCCAGCCCATACGGACGGCGCCGTACCGGCGCTGCTGGAACGCGGGCGGGCCCTGGCCGCGCCCGCCCTGCGGGAGGCCGTCGGCCGGCTCGCCCCGCCGATGAACACCGTCGCCGCCTACCACTTCGGCTGGATCGACGCCGACGGCAGGCCCGCCGCGAGCGACAGCGGCAAGGCCATCAGGCCCGCGCTCGCCCTGCTGTCCGCGGAGGCCGCGGGCGCCGCGCCCGAGACCGGCGTGCCCGGCGCCGTCGCGGTCGAACTGGTGCACAACTTCTCGTTGCTGCACGACGACCTCATGGACGGCGACGAGCAGCGCAGACACCGCGACACCGTGTGGAAGGTGCACGGCCCCGCGCAGGCCATCCTGGTCGGCGACGCCCTCTTCGCGCTGGCCAACGAGGTGATCCTCGCCCCCGGCACCGCCGGCGCCGCCCGCGCGGCCCGGCGGCTCGCCGCGGCCAGCCGCCGGCTCGTCGACGGCCAGGCCCAGGACATCGCCTTCGAGCACAGGGAGCACGTCACCGTCGCCGAGTGCCTGGAGATGGAGGGCAACAAGACCGGCGCGCTGCTGGCCTGCGCCGCCTCCATCGGCGCCATCCTGGGCGGCGCCGACGACGCCCTGGCCGAGAGCCTCGAACTGTACGGCCAGCACCTCGGCCTGGCCTTCCAGGCCGTCGACGACCTGCTCGGCATCTGGGGCGACCCGCGCAGCACGGGCAAGCGCACCTGGAGCGACCTGCGGCAGCGCAAGAAGTCGCTGCCCGTGGTGGCGGCGCAGGCCGCGCGGGGCCCGGCGGCCGAACGGCTGACGGCGCTGCTCACGGCCGACGCGAAGAAGACGCAGGAGGAGTTCGACGACTTCGACGAGGCGGAGTTCGCCACCCGCGCGGCGCTGATCGAGGAGGCCGGCGGCCGGGTCTGGACCGAGGGCGAGGCGCGCCGCCAGTACGACGCGGCCGTCGCCGCCCTGCACCGCGTCGACGTGCCCGCCCCCGTCAGGGAGCGGCTGACCGCGCTCGCCGACTTCGTCGTGGTCCGCCAGAAGTGACGCACTCCGCCCGTTCGGCCGCGCGGGCCGGTCGGCCCGGGCCCTGAGCGGGGCGCCGCACGGCCGCCCCCGTTCCGCCGCCCGTGCGGCGGCAGGTCCACGTGCCGCACGCCGGCCAGGCCGACGGTCGTCCCTCCGCGTTCCCGGTTCGCGGCCTTGCCGAAGCCGAGTGCCCGCACGCGCCGGGTGCCCCCAGCGGCACCGCGCCCCGGGCGGCCCGCCGCCGGTGATCGAGCCCGCCCCCATGGCACGGCCGGCCGGTACGCGGGCCCATGGGCGAGGATGAACACATGGACGAAGACACGCTGTTCCCGCGGGAACGGGTCGAGATCGCCCCGGGCGCCGTGCACCTCCCCGGCTGGCTCGGCCGGGAGCGCTCCGCGGACCTGCTCGCCGCCTGCCGCGCGTGGGCCCTGCCGCCCGCCGGGCTGCGCACGGTCCTCATGCCGAACGGCGGCCGGATGTCCGTCGAGCAGGTCAGTCTCGGCTGGCACTGGTACCCCTACGGCTACGCCCGCACCGTCGTCGACGGCGACGGCGCGCCGGTCAAGCCGTTCCCCGCCTGGCTCGGCGCCTGGGCCGCGCGGGCGGTCGCCGACGCGGGCCCGGGCGTGGACGCCGCCGCGTACGCCCCCGCCGCCCTCCCGTTCGACATCGCCCTCGTCAACTTCTACGGCCCGGACGCCCGGATGGGCATGCACCGCGACAGCGACGAACGGGTGTCGGCGCCCGTGGTGTCCTTCAGCCTCGGCGACACGTGCGTCTTCCGGTTCGGCACCCCCGAGGGGCGCGGCCGCCCGTGGCAGGACATCGAGCTGCGCAGCGGCGACGCGTTCGTCTTCGGCGGGCCGTCCCGGCTCGCCTACCACGGCGTGCCGCGCACCCGGCCGGGCAGCGCGCCGGCCGGCCTCGGGCTCAGCGGCAGGCTCAACGTCACTGTGCGTGTCTCCGGATTCGGCGCCCCGGAGGACGGGGTCCCCCAGGCGTGAAGCCGGTCAAGGCCGGGCCCGGCGCATTCACTCGTTGGGAGCTGGCGTGGGGTGGCGATTGCCGGAACTGTGCCCGTTCGCCTACCTGTTGACGCATAGCGTGGCCTTGCACCCACTTGACCCGCCCGATAAGGACACCCATGCCTGAGCAGCCACGCCACGGGGCAGGCGCGCCCCGCCACAGTCGGCTGGCCTTCGGCGAGCCGGGCGGCGGGGAGCCGGGAACCAGACGCCGCCTGCTGCGCCTGGCCGTGCTCCCCGCCGTGCTGGTCGCCGTGATCGCGACCGCGGCCCTCGTCTACGTGCTGGCCCGGGGCGGCCCGGGGACCGGGCGGGGCAGCTGCCCCGTCTGGACGGTGCTCGCCACGGCCCTGGTGCTGGTCTGCGCCGTCGTCGCCGGAGCGGCGATCCGCGCCGCCGGCGAGGCACGGGCCCACGGCGCGCGGCTGACCGGCCTGCGCCGCCAGGCGGCCCGCGGACGTGTGGAACTCCAGGCGCTGCTGGTCAAGGTGGAGCGCGGCGAACGCATCAAGCCGCCGGAGGGCCCGGCCCCCGCGGAGCCCGCCGAGGACCAGCTCGATCAGCTGCGGCACGAGATCGAGGCCGCGCAGCACGCCGCCGAGTCCGCCGTCTTCCAAGCATCGTCCCTGGTCAGAGGCGGGGAGGACGAGCGCGTCGAGGTGTTCGTCAGCCTGGCGCGGCGGTTGCAGTCGTTCGTGCACCGGCAGATCGAGTACCTGGAGGAGCTGGAGGAGGAGGTCGAGGACCCGGAACTGCTGAAAGGCCTCTTCCACGTCGACCACCTGGCCACCCGCGTGCGCCGGCACGCCGAGAATCTCGCCGTGCTCGGCGGCGCGGTGCCGCGCCGCCAGTGGAGCCGCCCGGTCGGGATGTCGGAGGTGCTGCGTTCCTGCGTCGCCGAGGTCGAGCACTACTCCCGGGTCAAGCTGGTGCCACCGATCGAGGGCAGTGTGCGCGGTCACGCCGTCGCCGACGTCATCCACCTGCTGGCCGAACTGGTCGAGAACGCCACGGAGTTCTCGGCCCCGCAGACCCAGGTGCTCCTGCGCGTGCAGCGCGTCGCCGCCGGGATCGCCATCGAGGTCGAGGACCGGGGCCTGGGCATGACCCCGGCGGAGCAGGTGCGGATGAACGCGGTGCTGGCGGGCGCCGAGCGGGCCGACGTGACCGACCTGCTTGAGGACGGCCGGGTGGGCCTGTTCGTCGTCGCCACCCTCGCGCGGCGCCACGACATCGTCGTGCAGCTCCAGAGCAACGTCTACGGCGGCGTGCAGGCCGTTCTCATGCTGCCGTCCGACCTGCTGGGCGACGACTCCGATGCCGGCCACGTGCGGGGGCGTGCCATCCGGGCGATCGAGGCGGCACCGCGGGACGGCCTGCCGCGCGCGCCCCTGACGCGCCGTCCTTCGCTGGTGCCGGGGCCGGGCGGGGACGAGGAGGACCCGGCCCCCGGGCTGATCGCCGCGTCGCCCGGGCCCGCGGGACGGCCGGAGGACGCCGAGGCCTGACCGGCCGGCGGCGTCCTCGGGCCGGTGCCGCGGCGGGACGCCGGGCCGCGCGGAGGAGGCCCGGTGCCCCGTGGGCGCCGTGTCAGCCGGCTTCGCCGCCGAAGCGCTGCCTGAAGCCCTCAAGGTCGTCATCGGTGATCTTGGCGAACAGCACCGGGGGCACCGTGAAGTCCGTCCCGGCCGGCACGCTGTCCAGCGAACGCGCGGCCTCCGCCGTCACCCAGCCGTCCGTGCGCTCCCCGTCCCCTCCCGCGCCCGTGGCGAACACCGAGCGCAGCGTCTCGCAGGTGAACGGGATGACCGGCGCGGAGACCACCGCGTAGAGGTCGATCAGGTTCATCGCGGTGCGCAGCGTGAGCGCGGCGGCGTCCTGGTCGGTCTTGATCTGCTGCCAGGGCGCCTTCTCCTCCAGGTAGGAGTTGCCCGCGCTCCACAGCGCGCGCAGCGCGAACGCCGCCTTGCGGAACTGGAGCGCCGACAGGTGCTCCTCGTACTCGGCGAGCAGCCGGGCGATCTCCGCACCGAGCCGCTCCTCGGCCTCGCCGGCCGCGTGCCCCGCGGGCACCTGGTCGCCGAAGCGCTTGCGCGAGAACGTCAGCACCCGGTTGACGAAGTTGCCCAGGGTGTCGGCCAGGTCCTTGTTGACGACGGACGCGAACAGCTCCCAGGAGAACGACGCGTCGTCCGACTCGGGCGCCCCCGCGATCAGGAAGTACCGCCAGTAGTCGGCCGGCAGCACGTCGAGCGCCGCGTCGGCGAAGATGCCCCGGTTCTGCGAGGTGGAGAACTTGCCGCCGTAGTACGTCAGCCAGTTGAACGACTTGACGACGTCGACCTTCTTCCACGGCTCCCGGGTGCCCAGCTGGGTGGCGGGGAACATCACCGTGTGGAACGGCACGTTGTCCTTGGCCATGAACTCCGTGTACCGCACGGACGCGTCCGCGTCGTACCACCACGCGCGCCAGTCCCGCTCCTCGCCCGCGCCGGCCGCGTCCGCCCACTCCTTGGTGGCGCCGATGTAGCCGATCGGGGCGTCGAACCACACGTAGAACACCTTGCCCTCGGCCGCGAGCTCGGGCCACACGTCCGCGGGGACCGGCACGCCCCACTCCAGGTCGCGCGTGATCGCCCGGTCGTGCAGGCCCTCGGTCAGCCACTTGCGCGCGATCGAGGAGGACAGCGTCGGCCACTCCTCGCCCGCGGCGTCCACGAACGCCTCCACCTCGCGCTCCAGCTTCGACTGGAGGAGGAACAGGTGCGTGGTCTCCCGCACCTCAAGCTCGGTGCTGCCGCTCACCGCGGAGCGCGCCTCCAGCAGATCCGTCGGGTCGAGCACGCGGGTGCAGTTCTCGCACTGGTCGCCGCGCGCCGCCTCGTAGCCGCAGTACGGGCACGTGCCCACGATGTAGCGGTCGGGCAGGAAGCGGCCGTCGGCGAGCGAGTACACCTGGCGCGTGGAGCGCTCCTCGATGAACCCGTTCTCGTGGAGCCGGCGCGCGAAGTGCTGCGTGATCTCGATGTTCTGCGCGGACGAGGTCCGGCCGAAGTGGTCGAAACGCAGGCCGAACCCGTCGTACACGGCCTTCTGCGCCTCGTGCTGCCGCGCGCAGAACTCCGCGACGGGCAGACCGGCCGCCTTGGCGGCCAGCTCGGCGGGCGTGCCGTGCTCGTCCGTCGCGCAGATGTACAGCACGTCGTGACCGCGCCCGCGCAGGTAGCGCGCGTACACGTCGGCGGGGAGCATCGAGCCCACCATGTTCCCCAGGTGCTTGATCCCGTTGATGTAGGGCAGCGCACTGGTGATGAGGTGTCGGGCCATCCTCGGATGCTCCAATGGGGTGAGAAGAGACAATGAGCCGTGAGTGCCGTGAGAAGGCCGCGAAGGGCGACGGATCACGTTTATGGGCTTCACTCATCCTACCGAGCCGCCGGACGGCGGCCCCACCAGGTTTTCCCCTGACCGGCCGTGGCGGGTGATCGGCATGCTCAGCGGCACGTCGCTGGACGCCGTGGACGCCGCCGTCGCGGAGTTCGCCTTCGACGGCCATGACCTCGTCCTGCGGCCCGCGGGACTGCACACCGAGCCCTACCCGGCGCGGCTGCGGGAGGAGCTGGCGGCCTGCCTGCCGCCCGCGGCGACCACGTTCGAACAGGTCTGCCGCCTCGACACCCGGCTCGGCCAGTTCTTCGGCCGGGTCGCCGCCCGCGCCAACGACGGGCTCGCGCGCGGGCGCGCCGATCTCGTGGCCTCGCACGGCCAGACCGTCTACCACTGGGTGGCCGGCGGCCGCGCCCGCGGAACGCTCCAACTCGGCGCGGCGGCCTGGATCGCCGAGGCCACAGGACTGCCCGTGGTCTCCGACCTGCGCACCCGCGACATCGCCGGGGGCGGGCAGGGCGCGCCGCTCGCCGCGACGCTCGACGCCCTGCTCCTGCTGACCGGCACGGACGGCACGGGGCGCGGTGCGCTGAACCTCGGCGGCATCGCCAACATCACGGTCGGAGACGCCGCGGGCGGCATCGTCGCCTACGACATCGGCCCGGCGAACGCGCTGATCGACGCGGTGGCCGCGGAGGCGAGCGGGGGAGCCGAACGCATGGACACCGGCGGAGCCCGCGCCGCGCGCGGCACCGCCGACCCCGGCCTGCTCGCCCTGCTCCTCGCCGAGCCCTACTACCGGCTGCCGCCGCCGAAGTCGACCGGCAAGGAGCTGTTCCACGCCGGGTACCTCGCGGGCCTGCTGCGCCGACTCGGCCGGCGCCCGGCGGACGACGACCTGGCCGCCACCGTCACCGAGCTCACCGCGCGCCTGGTCGGGGCCGCCTGCCGCACGCACGGGCTCACCGAACTGGTCGTCTCGGGCGGCGGGGTGCGCAACCCGGTCCTGATGGACCGCGTCCGGGCGCTCGCGGCGCCCGCGCGGGTCGTTCCCGTCGAGCGGTTCGGCCTGCCGGGGCAGGCGAAGGAGGCGTACCTGTTCGCGCTGCTCGGCTTCCTCACCGCCCACGGCCTGGCCGGCTCCGTGCCCTCGGCCACCGGCGCGGCGGCGCCCGCGCTGCTCGGCTCCCTCACCCCGGGGGCCGGACCGCTGGTGCTGCCCCGGCCGCGCGCCGAGCCGCCGCGGCGACTGCGCGTGGTGCCCTGACGGCTCCGGTCGCGCGGCACGGCCGGGCTCAGACGGCTTCCGGCAGGCGTTCCGGCGGCCCAGGGCGGGCGTAGTACCAGCCCTGGGCCGAGTCGCAGCCGAGGTCGCGCAGCTGCTCCGCCTGCACGGAGGTCTCCACGCCCTCCACGGTGACGGACAGCTGGAGCGTGTGGGCCAGCGAGACGATGCCCTCCACGATCTTCAGGTCGACCGGGTCCGCGGGGTCCCGTTGCAGGCCCTGGGTGAAGGAGCGGTCCAGCTTGAGCGTGCTGGCGGGCAGGCGGCGCAGGTTGGCCAGGTTGGAGTAGCCGGTGCCGAAGTCGTCGAGCGCGATCCCGACGCCGTACTCGGCCAGCTCGCGCAACGGCCGCAGCTCGCTCTCGTCGGCGCTGACCATGGCCGTCTCGGTGACTTCGAGGCACAGCGCGCTCGGGTCGAGCCCGGACTCCTCAAGCACCGTGACCGTGTCGTCGACCAGGTCGGGGTGGTGCAGCTGGCGCGGCGAGAGGTTGACGTTCACCTTCAGCGGCCTGGTGCCCCCGATGCCGCGGACCTGCCACTGGCACGCCTGCCGCACGGCCTCCTTGAGCACCCACTGGCCCAGCGGCACGATCAGCCCCGTGTGCTCCGCGAGCGGGATGAACCGGTCGGGGCCCAGCACGCCGTGCCGCGGGTGGCTCCAGCGCACCAGGGCCTCGGCGCCTTCGAGGCTGCCGTCCCCCATCCTGACCAGCGGCTGGTACTCGATGAAGAACTCGCAGCCCTTGAGCGCCGCGGGCAGGTGGTGCGTGAGGTGGTGGCGGCTGATCGCCCTGGCGTCGGAGTCCGGGTCGGCCACGGCGTAGCGGTTGCCGCCCTCCGCCTTCGCGCGGTACATCGTGATGTCGGCGCTGCGCAGCACCTCGGCCGACGTCAGGTGGCGTGCCGGGCCCTCGACGACGCCGATGCTGGCCCGCACCAGCAGCTCCCGGCCGCCGACCTCGACGGGCGAGGAGAGCGCGTCGAGCGCCCGCTCCGCGAGGTCGGTGACGGCCCGCCGGTCCGGCGGGTCGATCACCAGCGCGACGAACTCGTCCCCGCCGATGCGCGCGAGCAGCTGCCCGGGCCCCGAGGCGCAGCGCTGGAGGCGCTCTGCGACGGCGATCAGCAGCTGGTCGCCGACGGCGTGGCCGAGGCTGTCGTTGACGGCCTTGAAGCCGTCGAGGTCCAGGTAGCACAGGCCGATCCTGGCCGTGCCCTGCCCGCCGCGGTCCAGTGCCTGTTCCAGCCGTTCGAAGAACAGGGAGCGGTTGGGCAGGTCGGTCAGCGCGTCGTGGGTCGCCTGGTAGCGCAGGCGGAGGGTCAGCAGGCGCCGCTCGGTGACGTCCTCCATCATGGCCAGCAGGTAACGGGGTCCGCCGGCCGGGTCGCGCAGCAGCGAGACCGTCAGGTTCGTCCACAGCATCGTGCCGTCGGAACGGTGGTAGGACTTCTCGACCTGGTAGTGGTCCCGGGTGCCGCGCATCAGCTCCTCCAGCATGCGCCACGCCTCGGGGCGGTCGTCCGGGCTCGCCCACTCCAGCACGTTGCGGCTGCGCACCTGCTCCTCTGTGCTGCCGAACATCTGGCCGAGCGCGTCGTTGACGTCGATGATCGTGCCGTCCATGTCGGCGATGCCGATGCCGAGCGCGGCGCCCTTGAACACCGCGCGGAACCGGGCCTCGCTCTCGTGCAGCGCGTCGGTCATCTCCGTCCGCGCGGCGAGCGCGGCGCGCGAGACCGCCTCCTGCTCGGTCCTCGTGCGCTCCTGGAGGGCCCGGGCGAAGCCGGCGGACACGGCGTGCTGGAGCCGTGTGCAGCGGGCGCGCAGTTCTTCGGGCGCCGGCCGGTCCGGCCCCGGCGGCGGCCCGCAGTGCGCGACCAGCCCCGAGTCGATCACGCCGAGAACGCTCGGGAGCGCGTCGGCCGGGCAGCGGGCGTCGACGAGCGCGGCGCCGACGGCCCGGCCGGGCGCGGGGTCGAAGCGCGCGGCGCCCAGCGCGTCGGCCAGTCGGCGGGCGAGCGGCAGCAGCACCGCCTCGAACTCCGGTACCGGCAGCGACGTGAGGGCGCGGGGATGGACGGCGCGGGCCCAGAGGGCGGTGAAACGGCGCAGGCCGGCGGACGGCTCCTGACCCGTTCCGGTGCGATGGTGGCCGGTCGGCCCCGGTGGCGAGGATGTCACCCTGTGCGTCCTACTTCCGCGAAACCGCCGTGGGCCATGGGACCCTCCTCGTCGGGCGGCGCGTCGGGCCGCCCTTCGGGCAACGGGACCACGCCCGGGGCGTCGTGATGGAAACGGTCGAAGAAGCGCGCGGACCGCGCGCGGGAGCGCGAGCGCGGCGTCGCGTCGCTCCGGCGGCGTTCACCGCCGGGGCGGTGCGGCACGGCGGCCGGCGGCGGGGCGACCTGCCGGGCGGCGCGGTCCTGCCGGTGGGCGGGCGCGCCGCCCACCGGGCCGGGGAGCGCGGGGGCCGCCGTGCGGCGGGCCAGGGAGCCGCCGGGCCCGCCCGGGGGGAGGGCACGCGTGCGGGGCGGGAGGAGGCCGGACGGACCGACGCCGGGCGGCGCCCAGGCGGAACGTTCCATCGGCGTCTCCAATGTCCCCTGCATATGCTCGATGTGGCCTCAGGCGGTCGAGACTACTGACCCGGCGGCAGATCGGGGAAGGAAACAGCGGAGCAACATCGTTCTGCGGGACGGTTACCTGTCCATCTGTCCGGTAATGGGTGCGCGCCCGACCGCCGTGATCACGCCACGGGTGGCGCGATGTGATCGGTCGTCAGAGCGAGACGCCGTGTCCGCGCAGATAGGCGACCGGGTCGACGTCTGAACCGAAGCCCTCTCCCGTCCGGATCTCGAAGTGCAGGTGCGGGCCACTGGAGTTGCCCGTGGAACCGGCGCGCCCCACCTGCCGGCCCGTGGTGACGGACTGGCCCTCGGACACGGAGATGGCCGAGAGGTGCGCGTACTGGCTGTAGTGGCCGTCGGGGTGCCGGACGATGACCTCGTAGCCGAACGAGCCGGCCCAGCCCGCCGAGACGACGGTGCCGGCCGCCACCGACTTCACGGATGTGCCCGTCGGCACGGGGAAGTCGACGCCCGTGTGGTAGCCGAGGGACCAGGAGCCGCCCGAGGATCGGTACGCGGTGCCGGTGCCCGCGCTGACCGGCGCGGTGTAGGCGGGGGCCGCCTCGGCGGGCTGCTCCTCGCGCTCGCCCTGCGGCTGCTCGGCCGGCTCGGGCTCGGGCTCGGGTTCCGGCTCGGGCGCCGGCTCGGGTTCCGGTGCTTCGCGCGGTTCCTCGGCGGCCGGCTCCTCGCGCGGCTCCGCGGCCTCCCGCTCCTGCTCCTCCGTGCCGCCGTCGGCCGGTGCGCGCAGCGCGAGCCGCTGCCCCGGCAGGATGAGGTCCGGGTCGCTGCCGACGGTCCTGCGGTTGAGCTCGTAGAGCGACTGCCAGCCGCCGCGCACGTCCTTGGCGCTCGCGATGCCGGACAGGGTGTCGCCGCGGACCACCTCGTACAGGTCGCCCGCCCGCTCGCCGCGCCCGGTCGGGGTGCTCGTCCGCGTCGCGGACTCCTCGGCCGCGGGCGCCCGTTCCGCGGTGGGGGCGGGCCCTGGAGCGTCGGCGGGCGCGATGTCGGGGCGCACG
The DNA here is from genome assembly GCF_020410765.1 of Streptomyces marincola. NCBI lineage: Bacteria > Bacillati > Actinomycetota > Actinomycetes > Kitasatosporales > Streptomycetaceae > Streptomyces > Streptomyces marincola. Next base: position 6,149,318 of record NZ_CP084541.1, read on the forward strand.
CCGTCACGGGTGAGGCCGGCCTCGGCCGCGCACGCGGGCCACGCCCGCGGGCCCTGCCCGTCGAGGACTTCTTCCGCGACGGCGATCTGCTGGTCACGGGTGGCGAGGTCGGCGCGCGGCGCGTACGCGGTGCCGCCGTAGGACTCCCACGTGCTCTGCTGGAACTGGAGCCCGCCGAAGAAGCCGTTGCCCGTGTTGATGTCCCACCGGCCGCTGCTCTCGCACTCGGCGACCTCCTCCCAGGTGTCGACGGGGGCCGCCGCCGCGACGCCGGCGCCCAGCAGCGGGATGGCGAGCCCCGCGCCCGAGGCGGTGACGGTCAGCGAGGCGCGGGACACCGCACTCGGTCGGTAACGACGGTGACGTCCACGTGAGGTCATGGGCGGGTCCCCTCCCTGGCCGAGTGCTGGGACGCCCCGTCGGCCCACGTGCGGATCGGGCGCGTCGTGCGGCGGCACCACGATATGGGCGCCGGGTCGCGCGCGGCAAGGGAGCCGGGAGTCACGTGTGACGGCGGGTCAGGGATCCTTCTGCGCCGGAGCGCCCGGGGCGTCGCCCGTGCCCGCGGACACCCGGGTGCCGCCCGAGCCGGCCGCGGTCCCGTCCCGCGCGCCGGGGGCGGCGCCGTCCCGCTCCCCGGCCTCCGGCGGCTGCGCGGGCCCGGGCGCGCCGGTGGGAACAGCCGCCCCGGCGGGGACGGCCGCGCCGGCGGCCGGGGGAAGGGCGGGGGGCCGCAGCACCAGCAGGACCGCGGCGAGGATCGCGCAGGCCACGATGCCGTCCATCCAGTAGTGGTGGGCGGTGGCGACGACCGCGAGGATCGTGATCAGCGGGTGCAGCAGCCAGAGCCAGCGCAGGCGGCCCCGGGAGGACACGATCAGCGCGACGGCGATGAAGACCGCCCAGCCGACGTGCAGCGAGGGCATCGCGGCGAACTGGTTGGCCATGGAGTCCGGCTCCGGCTTGTCGTACACGGCGGGCCCGTAGACCTCGCCGGTGTCGATCATGTCGGCGGTGCCGAACAGCCGGGGCGGCGCGAGCGGGACCAGCAGGTGGAGCACGAGGGCGCCGGCGGTGAGCCAGGTGAGCACCCAGCGCACCCAGAGGTAGTGCCCCGGCCGGCGCCAGTACATCCAGATGAGGAAGACGACGATCGCGGGGAAGTGCACGGTCGCGTAGTACACGTTGATGGCGCGGATCAACGGCTCGCTGTTCAGCACCAGGTCCTGTATCCACGCCTCGCTCGGCAGTCTGAGCGCGCGCTCCAGGTCCCACACCAGCTCGGCGTTGTCGTAGGCGTCCTGGAACTGCCCGTTGGCGACCCGTCTGCCGAACTTGTACGCCATGTAGAGCGCGATGACCAGCGGCAGTTCGCGGATGAGTGGCGGCCGGGCGGCGGGCGCGGGGCGTTCCCCGGCGCGCGTGGTGAGGAGGCGCTGAAACGCGCGTGTACGTGGCATAGGCGCTGGTTCCCGGTGGCGGGGTTGGCGGACCGCGGTCATGAAGGCATGAACACCCCAGTCGTTCATGCTTCGATCTTCTGTTCCCCGCATGGAGTTTACGGTGCGCCTTCCCTGCCTCCCGCCCCGCCACACGCGCCCGTTCCGCCCCGGAGGCCGGGGGGTGTGCGCCGGGGTGGGCCCGTTCCGGCAGGCGCGCCGCCGTCGTCCGCCGGGGGCGTGTGCGGGCGGGCGTTGCCCCAGGTCACGCTGCGGTCACGGAATCATGACCACCGCTTTGTCCTCGTTGAGGGAAAAGTTCAAGCGATCCGTGCAGAACTTCTTCCCACCCCGCGGGGCCGCTGCTAGATTCCCCACCCAAGCCCGGCGCGGGCCCCGCGCCGGCGCCCGATGCCGACGGTGGCGGGAGGGACAGCGTGAGGCGCATGACGGCTCGGCCCGGGAACGCGCACCAGGCGCGGCTGCTTCGGCTGCTGCGCGACGGCGGGCCAAGCTCCCGCGCCCAGCTCGGCGACCTGATCGAGCTGTCCCGGTCCAAGCTCGCGGTCGAGATCGACCGGCTGCTGGAGACCGGCCTCGTGGTGGGGGACGGGTTCGCCGCCTCCCGCGGCGGGCGCAGGTCGCACAACGTCCGGCTCGCCCCGAACCTGCGCTTCCTCGGTGTCGACATCGGCGCGACGTCGGTCGACGTGGCCGTCACGGGACCGGAACTCGACATCCTCGGCCACCTGACGGAGCCGATGGATGTCAGGGAAGGCCCGGTCGCGGTCTTCGAGCAGGTCCTCGCCATGGCCGCGAAGCTGCGCGACGCCGGTTTCGCCGACCGCTTCGACGGGGCCGGCATCGGCGTCCCCGGACCCGTCCGCTTCCCCGACGGGGTCCCGGTGGCGCCGCCGATCATGCCCGGCTGGGACGGCTTCCCCGTGCGCGAGGCGCTCGGCCAGGAGCTGGGCTGCCCGGTCATGGTGGACAACGACGTGAACCTGATGGCCCTGGGCGAGCAGCACGCCGGCGTCGCCCACTCGGTGCAGGACTTCATCTGCGTGAAGATCGGCACCGGCATCGGCTGCGGCATCGTCGCCGGCGGCACCGTGCACCGGGGCGCCACCGGCAGCGCGGGGGACATCGGGCACATCCGGGTCGAGGCCGACGGCCGCCAGTGCCCCTGCGGCAACCGCGGCTGCCTGGAGGCGTACTTCGGCGGGGCCGCCCTCGCCAGGGACGCGGAAGCGGCGGCCAGGGACGGGCGTTCCGCCGAACTGGCGGCCCGCCTCGCCGTCACCGGCACGCTCACCGCGGCCGACGTGGCCGCCGCGGCCTCCGCGGGCGACGTCGCCTCGCTCGACCTCATCAGGCAGGGCGGCAGCCGCGCCGGGCAGGTCATCGCCGGCCTCGTCAGCTTCTTCAACCCCGCGCTCGTCGTGATCGGCGGCGGCGTCACCGGCCTCGGGCACACCCTGCTCGCCGCCATCCGCACCCAGGTCTACCGGCAGTCGCTCCCGCTGGCCACCGGCAACCTGCCCATCGTCCTCGGCGAACTCGGGCCGGTCGCCGGCGTCACCGGCGCGGCCCGACTGATCAGCGACCACCTCTTCAGCTACACCCCGACCTGACCGACCCGGGGCCGCCCCCACCGAGCAGTACGGCCCGCCCGGTGCCCGCGCGCGTCCGGCACCGCGCACCACACCCCGACGCGCCCCCACACCGCGCACAGCCGCCACACCGCACGCCACGTCCCTACCCACGCACGCCCGCGCACGCCCGCGCGCGTCCGCATCGGCATCGCCGCCGAGGAGGCCAGCCATGGAAAGCGCGCAACCGCCGCTTCTCACCCTGACCGGCATCACCAAATCGTTCCCCGGCGTCCGCGCCCTGGACGGCGTCGACCTCGACGTGAAACCCGCCGAGGTGCACTGCCTCCTGGGCCAGAACGGCGCGGGGAAGTCCACCCTCATCAAAGTGATCTCCGGCGCCCACCAACCGGACACAGGAGAAGTCGCCTGGCAGGGCGAACAGGTCCGCATCGGCTCGCCCACCGCCGCCATGCGGCTCGGGATCGCCACCATCTACCAGGAACTCGACCTGGTGGCCCACATGTCCGTCGCGGAGAACGTCCACCTGGGGCACGAGGCGTCCAGCGCCGGTTTCATCCGGAGGTCGGTCGCCCGCGCCAGGACCGCCACCCTGCTGGAGCGCCTCGGGCACCCCGAGATAGCGCCGGACCGCATCGTCGGCACCCTCTCCGCCGCCGGCCGGCAGATCGTGAGCATGGCGCGCGCCCTGTCCCACGACGCCAGGCTGATCGTCATGGACGAGCCCTCCGCCGTGCTCGACCCCGACGAGGTCGGCAACCTCTTCCGCATCGTGCGCGACCTGATCGCCGACGGCGTCGCCATCGTCTACATCTCCCACCGGCTTGAGGAGATCCGCGAGATCGGCCACCGCGTCACCGTCCTCAAGGACGGCCGCGCCGTCGCGCGCGGACTGCCCGCGGGCACCACCGCCACCCAGGACATCGTCTCGCTGATGACCGGCCGCGACATCGAGTACGCCTTCCCCGAACGGCCCGCGCCCGCCGCCGAAGAATCCGGGGCGGCCCCGCTCCTGGCGGTCGAAGGGCTCAGCAGGAAGGGCGAGTTCGAACCGCTCGACCTCCAGGTGCGCGCCGGCGAGATCGTCGGGCTCGCGGGCCTGGTCGGCTCGGGGCGCTCCGAGGTGCTGGAAACCATCTACGGCGCCCGCCGCCCCGACACCGGCCGCGTGCTGGTCGAGGGCCGCCCGCTGCGTCCCGGGAACGTCACCGCAGCCGTGCGCGCCGGGCTCGGCCTGGCCCCCGAGGAGCGCAAGGGCCAGGGGCTGTTCCTGCTGGAGTCCGTCACCCGCAACGTCTCCATCTCCTCCCTGCCCCGCTTCTCCCGCGGCGGCTGGATCGACAGGCCGGGGGAGCGTGAGGCCGCCGCCGGCTTCACCCGCGAACTCTCGCTGCGCCCCGCCGACCCCGACGTCCAGATCCGCACCCTCTCCGGCGGCAACCAGCAGAAGGCCGTGCTGGCCCGCTGGCTGCTGCGCCACTGCAAGGTCCTGCTGCTCGACGAGCCCACCCGGGGCGTGGACGTCGGCGCGCGGGCCGAGTTGTACGCCCTGATCCGCCGCCTGGCCGACGACGGCGTGGCCGTTCTGCTGGTCTCCAGTGAGATCCCGGAGGTCCTCGGCCTCGCCGACCGGGTGCTGGTGCTGCGGGAGGGCCGGGTCGTGCACACCGCCCCCGCCCGGGAGCTCGACGAGCACCGGGTCCTCGATCTCGTCATGGAAGGGAGCCCGGCGTGACCCACGGCGCCACCTCCGAACCCGCATCGCCCTCACTCGACAAGCCGCGGCCCGGCGCCCCGCCGCCCGGGCCGGCCAAGCGGCCCGCCGGACGCCTCCTGCTCGGCCGCCTCACCGACGTGCACAGCGTCTCGCTGATCGGCGTGCTCGCCGTGCTGGCCGTCATCGGCGCCGCCACCAAGCCGGACCAGTTCCTCAGCACGGACAACCTCCAGCTGATCCTGACCCAGGCGTCCGTCATCGGCGTGGTCACCGTCGGCGTCACGTTCGTCATCATCGGCGGCGGCATCGACCTGTCGGTCGGCGCCATCGTCGCCCTCGCCTCGGTGTGGTGCACGACCGTGGCCACCCAGGAGTTCGGCATGGGCGGCATGATCTTCACCGCCCTCCTCGTCGGCCTCTGCTGCGGCCTGGTCAACGGCGTGCTCATCGCCTACGGGCCGATGGTCCCGTTCGTGGCGACCCTCGCGATGCTGGCCTCCGCGCGCGGCCTCGCCCTCCACATCACCGAGGGGCGCACCCAGGTCGTCAGCGTCGAGAGCGTGCTCGACCTCGGCGGGCGCGACGCCTACGTGCTCGGGGTGCCCCCGCTCGTCATCATCTTCGCCGTGGTCACCGTGATCGGCTGGGTGCTGCTCAACCGCACCACGTTCGGCCGCCGCACCGTCGCGATCGGCGGCAACCCCGAGGCCGCCCGGCTGGCCGGGATCGCCGTCAAGCGCCAGCGCCTGATGCTCTACGCCCTGTCCGGCCTGTGCTGCGGCATCGCCGCCTTCATGCTGGTCGTGCTCAGCGGCTCGGGACAGAACACCAACGGCAACCTCTACGAGCTGAACGCCATCGCGGCGGCCATCATCGGCGGCACCCTGCTCAGCGGCGGGCGCGGCACGATCATCGGGTCGGTCCTCGGTGTGCTGGTCTTCACCACGATCACCAACCTGTTCACGCTCAACAACCTGGACAGCGCCGGCCAGCAGATCGCCCAGGGCGCGATCATCGTCGCCGCCGTTCTCCTCCAGCGGCGCTCCGCCGCACAGCACACCTGACCCGACGCCCGCTCCCGATCAATGTCGATCAATGGAAGGTCCATCCCATGAGTGCTTCACCCGCCAGGCGTTTCGCCAGTCGCAGAGGCCTGCTGTTCGGCGGCGCCGCCGCCTCCGCAGGCGTGTTCCTCGCCGGCTGCACCAGCAACGACACCGGTGACGACGAGGAGGACAGCCAGCAGGCACCGGTCGCGGAGGAGAGCGAGGGCCCGCCGGTGACCATCGGCTTCGCGGGACCGCAGGCCGACCACGGCTGGCTGAACGCGATCAACGAGAACGCGCGGTCGCGCGCCGAGACCTACGCGGACGTCACCCTGGAGATCACCGAGGGCTCCAACGACACGGCGACCCAGATCGGGCAGATCGAGACGCTGATCAACAGCCAGGTCGACGTGCTCGTGATCCTCCCGGCCGACGGCATCGCCCTGACCCAGATCGGGCTCACCGCCATGCGGGCCGGCATACCGGTGGTCAACCTCGACCGGATCTTCGACAACCCCCAGGCGTACCGCTGCTGGATCGGTGGCGACAATTACGGCATGGGTCTCAACGCCGGACACTTCATCGGGGAGCAGCTCCGCGACGTGCAGAACGCCCGCGTGGTCGAGCTGTCGGGCCCGGACAACCTGGAACTGACGGGGCAGCGCACCCAGGGCTTCGACGACGCGCTGGCCAACTACCCCAACATCGAGAAGGTCGCCCGGCAGGCCGCCGAGTTCACCGTCGAGTCGGGGCAGGAGGTCATGTCGGGGCTGCTCCAGGCCCAGCCGGAGTTCGACGCCCTGTGGAACCACGACGACGACCAGGGCGTCGGCGCCCTGCGCGCCATCGACCAGGCGGGACGCGACGAGTTCATCATGGTCGGCGGGGCGGGCGCGCGGTCCGCGATGGAGGCCATCCAGGCCGACAACTCGGTGCTGAAGGCCACCGTGCTCTACCCGCCCACCATGGCCGCCTCCGCCATCGACCTGGCCCGCGCGCTCGGCCAGTCCCGGGGCGTCGGCGGCCTCGCCGAGTTCGAGATCCCGTCCTCCATCACCCTCTACTCCGCCGTCGTCACGAGGGAGAACGTCGAGCAGTACCTGCCGACCGGCTTCAACTGACGCACCACACGAACTGACAGGGAACCAGATGCCGCATTCCACCTCCGCCCCTCCGCTCGGCGTCGGCATGGTCGGATACGCCTTCATGGGAGCCGCCCACTCGCAGGGCTGGCGCACCGTGGCCAGGGCGTTCGACCTGCCGCTCACGCCCGTGCTCGCCGCCGTGTGCGGTCGTGACCCGGCGGCCGTCTCCCAGGCGGCCGACCGGCTCGGCTGGGCCGCCGCCGAGACCGACTGGCGGGCGCTGATCGCCCGCGACGACGTGTCCCTGGTCGACATCTGCACACCCGGCGACAGCCACGCGGAAATCGCCATCGCCGCCCTTGAGGCGGGCAAGCACGTGCTGTGCGAGAAGCCGCTGGCCAACACCGTGGCCGAGGCCGAGGCCATGGCCCAGGCGGCGCGGGCCGCCGCGGAACGCGGGCAGCTCGCCATGGTCGGCTTCAACTACCGGCGCGTCCCCGCGCTGGCCCTGGCGCGCCGCCTGATCGCCGAGGGCCGCATCGGAACGCTGCGCCACGTCCGCGTCAGCTACCTCCAGGACTGGGGCGAGGACCCCGATCTCCCCCTGGTGTGGCGGCTCCAGAAGGACAAGGCGGGCTCGGGCGCGCTCGGCGACCTCGGCGCGCACATCGTCGACCTCGCGCAGTACCTCTCGGGTGAACTCCTGACCGGCGTCTCGGCGCAGACCGAGACGTTCGTGAAGGAGCGGGCCCTGCCCGGCGGGAAGGCCGGGCAGACGGGCGAGGTGACGGTGGACGACGCGGCCGTGTTCACCGGCCGGCTCGCCTCGGGCGCCCTCACCTCGTTCGAGGTCAGCCGGCTCGCCGCCGGCCGCAAGAACCAGCTGCGGATCGAGCTGAACGGGGCCGCCGGCTCCGTCGCGTTCGACCTCGAACGGCTGAACGAGCTGGAGTTCCACGACCACACCCTGCCCGCGAGCGAGGGCGGCTTCCGCCGCATCCTGGCCACCGAGGCCGACCACCCCTACCTGGAGGGCTGGTGGCCCCCGGGCCACGGGCTCGGCTACGAGCACACCTTCACCCACCAGGCCAGGGACCTGGTGCTCGCCATCGCCTCCGGCATCCAGCCGGAACCGACGTTCGACGACGGGCTCCAGGTCCAGCGGGTCCTGGCCGCCATCGAGGAGAGCGCGCAGAAGAACGCCGTCTTCACCCCCGTCCCCGCCCCCGAGTGACGAGAGGCAGGAGAGTACCCGCCATGCCACGCAAGTTCACCCTGTTCACCGGCCAGTGGGCGGACCTGCCCCTGGAGGAGGTCTGCCGGCTCGCCCGCGACTTCGGCTACGACGGCCTCGAACTCGCCTGCTGGGGAGACCACTTCGAGGTCGACCGGGCGCTGTCCGAGCCCGACTACATCGCCGGCAGGCACGCGCTGCTCGACAAGTACGGCCTTGAGTGCTTCGCCATCTCCAACCACCTGCTCGGCCAGGCGGTCTGCGACCACCCCATCGACGAGCGCCACCAGGGCATCCTGTCGCCGCGCATCTGGGGCGACGGCGACCCCGAGGGCGTCCGCACCCGGGCGGCCAAGGAGATGGCCGACACGGCGCGCGCCGCCGCCGCGTTCGGCGTCCAGACCGTCATCGGCTTCACCGGCTCCTCGATCTGGCACCTCGTCGCCATGTTCCCGCCCGTCCCGCCCGGGATGATCGAACGCGGCTACGAGGACTTCGCCGAGCGGTGGAACCCCATCCTCGACGTGTTCGACGCCGAGGGAGTGCGCTTCGCGCACGAGGTGCACCCGGGCGAGATCGCCTACGACTACTGGACCACCAAGCGCGCCCTCGAAGCCGTCGACCACCGGCCCGCGTTCGGGCTCAACTTCGACCCCAGCCACTTCGTGTGGCAGGACCTCGACCCGGTGAACTTCCTCTACGACTTCAGGGACCGCATCTACCACGTGGACTGCAAGGAGGCCCGCCGCCGCCTCGACGGCCGCAACGGCCGCCTCGGCTCCCACCTGCCCTGGGGCGACCCGCGCCGCGGCTGGGACTTCGTCTCCGCCGGGCACGGCGACGTGGCCTGGGAGGACGTCTTCCGGATGCTGCGCTCCATCGGCTACGACGGCCCGGTGTCCGTCGAGTGGGAGGACGCGGGCATGGACCGGCTCGCCGGCGCCCCCGAGGCGCTGGCCCGGCTGCGGGCCTACGACTACCCGCCGCCCACCGCGTCCTTCGACGCGGCCTTCGGCAGCGAGTGAGCACCGCCGCTCCCGGCGCCGCGCCCCGCGGGGCGCGGCGCCGGGAGCGGGCAGGTCACGCGCCGTCGAGCAGCGCGACCGCCCGTTCCACCAGCACGTCGGGCGGCGGGCCGACATCGAGCTCCGCGCCGTTCTCCTCGGCCGCGAGCGGCTCAAGCTCGGCGAACTGCGAATCCAGCAGCTCGGCCGGCATGAAGTGCCCCGAGCGCCCGCCGACGCGTTCCTGGATCAGCTCCCTGCTGCCGACCAGGTGCAGGAAGAACGTTCCCGCGGCGTCCGCGCGCAGCGTCTCCCGGTACGACCGCTTCAGCGCCGAGCAGGTCATCACCCCGCCGGTGCCCCGCCGCTCCCGCTCGCCGAGCCACGCGCGCAGCGACGCCAGCCACGGCTCGCGGTCCGCGTCGTCCAGCGGGACGCCGGACGACATCTTGGCGACATTGGCGGGCGAGTGGAAGTCGTCCGCCTCGGCGAACGGCAGGCCGAGCCGATCGGCCAGCGCCCGCGCGACGGTCGTCTTGCCCACGCCGGAGACACCCATGACAACGACGGTGCGATGAGCCATGCCCCCACTATCCGGGGCCCGTGCCCACGTCGCCAAACAGCCACCCGCCACGCCCCCGTTCGGCCGGGGCCCGCGGTCAGTCGCCCTCCCGCAGCAGCGCCCTCACCTGCCGCAGTTCGGCCTCCGACTCGCGGCCGAGCGTCCCGATCAGTTCGAGCGACCGCCGCGCCCCGCCGGGCGCGGCGTCCAGCACGCGGTCGGCCGCCTGCGCGTGCACCACCATCCCCGCCACGCGGTGCCCGGTGAGGTCGTACATCTCCCGGCAGATCTCCACGCGCTGGGCCGCCACCGCCGCGCGCTCGCGCTCGTGCCGCAGCCGGGCCAGTCCGTCGGCCCGCTCGGCCAGCTGCGCGCGGTAGCGCCGGCGGCACCTGGCCCGGTAGCCGATCGCCCAGCTCAGCGTCACGGGAACGGCCAGGGCCAGGGCGAGTTCGAGCCCCGGGCCCACGCCGCAGCCCTCCCGCACGGCGGTGAGCACCGCCGCCGCGAGCCCGCCGAACAGCGCGAGCCGCATCGCCCAGGCGTCCCCCAGGTCGGCCGCCGCCGAGACGATGGCGTACACCGCGAGTGCGACGGTGACGAGGCCGTCCGACCACACGATCTGCGCCAGGCACACCGCGAGGGCCAGCAGCAGGGTGCGCTCCGGCACCCGCCGGCGCAGCGCGACGCCCACCGAGAGGGACAGCGCGGTCACGGCCGAGACCGCCCCGGCCCAGCCGCGGAGCGCGGGGTCGGCGGCGATGTTCGCCGCCGAGAGCGCCAACAGCACGGCAGCCGCGGCGCAGTCGACGGCCAGGCACCGGTACCGGGAGAGGAACGGGCGCCGCGCGCCGGCCGCAATCATGGCCGTCAGCGTACGGCGGCCACCGCCGGTGCGAGGAGGGCCCCCCGGGGCCGCGGGCCGGGCCCTTGGGCCCGCGCTCGACGCACAGTGACCGGTTGTCACCCGCGTGGTCTAAGGTGTCGGTCAACGCGCCTGTGGAGGTTCACGTGACCCATCCCTCCCCTTCGACGACGGCCGCACGGCCCAGGACCCCGCTCGCCGGCCGCCTGTGGCCGGCCTCCTTCGGCGCCCGGCCGGCGGGGGAGCGGCTGGCGCACGTCCGGCGCTCCCCGCAGTACCGCGACGGCGTGTTCCGCAACGCCGAGCCGGTGCGCATGGTCGGGGCCCGGGAGGCGGCGGCGGTCCTGCGGGAGACGCTGCGCCCCTCGGGGCGGCGGCGCAGGACGCCGTCGGGACCGGTGCCGCTGGCCGTGCCCGAGGTCCTCACCGGCGGCCCGCCGGCGACGGGGCTGCGCGTGACCTGGCTCGGGCACGCGAGCGCGCTGGTCGAGATCGACGGCGCCCGGGTGCTGTTCGACCCGGTCTGGGGCGAGCGCTGCTCGCCGTTCTCCTTCGCCGGGCCGCGCCGCCTGCACCCGGTCCCCGCCGCGCTCTCCGAACTCGGCCCCGTGGACGCCGTGGTCATCTCGCACGACCACTACGACCACCTGGACATGCCGACGATCCGGCGGCTGGCCGGCAGCGGCACCGTCTTCGCCGTGCCGCTCGGCGTCGGCGCCCACCTGGAACGCTGGGGGGTGCCCGCCGCGCGCCTGGCCGAGCTGGACTGGCACGAGTCGGCACGGGTCGGCGACCTGACGCTGACGGCGACCCCGGGCCGGCACTTCTGCGGCCGGGGGCTGCGCGACCGCTGGCAGACCCTGTGGGCGTCCTGGGTGGTGGCCGGGCCCGAGCACCGCGTCTACCACAGCGGCGACACCGGCTACTTCCCCGGGTTCGCGGACATCGGCCGCGCGCACGGCCCGTTCGACGCCACGATGATCCAGATAGGCGCCTACAGCGAGCACTGGCCCGACATCCACATGACGCCCGAGGAGGGCATCACGGCGCACCTCGACGCCTCGGGCGGTACGTCGCACGGCGTGCTGCTGCCCATCCACTGGGGCACGTTCAACCTGGCGCCGCACCCCTGGGACGAGCCGGTCGAACGCACGCTGCGCGCGGCCGCGGGCCGCGGGGTGACGCTCGCGCTGCCGCGCCCGGGCGAGTCGTTCGAACCGGCGGCCGAGCTGCCCACCGACCCCTGGTGGCGCCCGCTGGCGGTCCGCCCCGGCGCCGACCGCCCCGCCCCCGGCCCGGCGGCGGGCGTCGGGCAGGCCGAGGGCTGAGCCGCGGCGCGCGGCGCCCGCAGGCCCGCCGCACGAGCCGTCGGCCCGGAGCGGCAGCGCGTGCGCCCGGCTCCGCTTCGCCGGACGTACTGGTTCCGCATCACCAACAACACCACCGGTGTCAGCGGCTGCATTGAGCAGAGCGTCGGCGGCCCGTCGGGCAATCCGGGGGAGTGCTGACCGTTCCGGGACAGCGGTCCGAGGGCGCCCGGTTCAGTCGGGGCGAACGGCCGTCGCCGCCGTGCCGCGGCCCGCGGGCAGCTCGCCCGGCTTCGCGTCGCGGAGCTGCTTGGCGGACCGCGCAAGCCGCGCGGCACCGATCATGGGCAGGATGAGCGAGGTCTGGGCGGCGACGAGGGTGAGCGAGAAGTTCCAGTAGAAGAGGAGCCGGACGACGAACAGGGTGAGGGGGAGCACCAGCAGGGGGGAGAGGATGAGCCTCGTGGCCTCCCGCTTCTCCTCGGGCGTCCACGACGTTGACCGCCGCAGGCGGAGGACGGCGGCGGTTCCGGTCGCCAGGGCCAGCGGAAGCCCCACCCACGTGGCGAAGTACAGCGGCACGGGCAGCAGGGCGAGCGTGAGGGTCACCGCCGTGCGGCGCCTGCTCTCGGGAGAGGTGAGGGGCGGTACCGGCTCCTCCTCCAGCGCGGCACGCACGACTTCCTGCGCGCTGCCGAGCCGGTTCAGGATGTCCCGCACCTGCGCGTCGTCTCCCCTCCCGCTCTCCGCGAGAGAGATTTCTATGTGCTCACGCAGGTCGGCGACCAGCTCCTCGCGCCGTGGCGTGGGAAGCGCCGCCGCCTCCCGCTCGACGGAGGAGAGGTAGGACCGGACGAGCGGGTTCATGGCCTGTCTCCTGGGGTGAGGAAGTGGTCGACGGCGTCACGGAACGCCGGCCAGCCGTCCGAGAACTGTTCGAGTGCGGCTCGCCCGGCGTCGGTCAGGTCGTAATATCGGCGGGACGGCCCCACACTTGACTCCCGCAGCTCGGTGTCCACGAGCCCGGAGCGGCGCAGGCGTGACAGGAGCGGGTAGATCGTGCCCTGGCTGGTGGCCATCACCGGGGTCCTGGCCAGGTGATCCACCAGCTCGACCCCGTAGCGGGGACCGTCCCGCAGCAGGGCCAGGACGCAGAACTCCAGTACCCCTTTGCGCAGTTGGCTGGTCACCTGACTTTGGGCGCTGTCTCTTGCATTGCCAGCTACCATGCAATGCATGGTAGCACTCACGGACGGACCGAGACCCGTTCTCCACCCAGTTGTCCAGCCCGGGCCCGCCTCCGAGGGGCGTTCCGCCGAGCCGTGCCTCGACATGGCCGGCATTCCCAACGCCGAGCACACGCCCAACCGCCGCGGTGTGTGCACCACGTGCGGTGCCACCGGCGTCGGGCCCCGCCGTGCGTGAGGCCCGCGCGTCCGCCTACCCCGCCCCGGCGCAGTCCTCGGCCTCGGCCAGGTACCGAGCCACAGGGCCCAGGGTCAGCATTCCGCAGGCGGCGCCGGCCACTTCCGCGCGGGCGCCGCGGAGGGCGGCTCCGGCGCGTGCGGCGACGGCGCGTTCGCCCAGCCGCGCGGCGGCCCGCGCGGTCAGGCACCACAGGGCTTCCTGCATGTGGTCAGGCGGTGGTTCCGGCACCGCGGCGAGTGCGGCACGCGCCTCGGCGGCCCGGTCCCGGGCGAGCAGCACGAGGGGGCGCGCCCACGGCAGGTAGGGACCCCAGTCCAGGTGCGGGTCGGTGGGCGCGGGCCGGTCGTGCAGCAGGCGCAGCCCCAGGAGGGCGAGCGGGAACAGGCCGCGGTGCAGCCCCGGCATGCCGGCCGTCCGCAGGGCGTCCTCGGCGGCCCGGTACTCCGCCGCGGCCGTGGCGGCGGTCGGTCCGCCGGGTTCCGTGCTGCGCGCGGCGGTGACCCGCGCCCCGAACCACCGGGTGAGGACGGGGACGAGCGGCGACTCGGCGGTGAAGGCGGTCCGTTCCGCGGCCTCCGCGTGCCCGGTCGCCGCGTCGAGGTCGCCGAGGGCCGAGGCGGACTGGAGGCGGACGAGCCGGCCGAGCACGGCGAAGGCGGGCAGCTCGTGCCGGACGGCCAGGTCGAGGATCTCGGCGCCGATCCGGTCCCGTACCGGTGCGAGTCCCGGGCGGGTGAAGGAGTGCAGGAACACCCCGTTGAGCGCGAACGCGAGCAGCGCGGGATCGCCGAGGTCCCGGGCCAGTGCCTCGGCCCGCCGCGCCGCCTGCCGCGCGCGTTCCCGCTCGGCGGGGGACAGGCCGGCGCTGCGGCTCTCGACGGCGATCGTGGCCAGGAGGCGGACGGGCAGGTCGGCGGGGGCCCCGGGGCCGAGCGCGGCGAGCGTGCGTTCCGCCGCCGCGACGACGGCTCGGGACTGCTCGGGGTCGTCGGCCCGGCTCCAGACGGCGGGCACGTCGTAGGCGCCGATGACGCGGGCGGTCAGCGCGACGTCCCCGGTGCGTTCGGCCGCGAGGACGGCGGCGAGGCGGTCGCGCCGCGAGTGGACGAGGGCGTCGCCGCCCGCGAGGGCGAGGGTGCGGGCCAGGTCGACGGTGGTGCGCGGGCCGAGCCGGACGCCGGGCCCGGCCCACCCGGTGGGCGCGCCCGCCGGGGGGAGGGTCTCGTTGAGGATGTCCGTCTCCAGCCGCCGGAGGCCGGCCCCGGGGTCGAGCCCGAGCTGGTCGGCGAGCATCCTGCGGGCGCGGCGGAGCGCGGCCAGCGCGTCGGCCCTGCGGCCCGCGTGGTGGAGCGCGCGGGCGAGCAGCCCCCAGGCGGGTTCGCGCCAGGGGTGCTCCGCGGTGTGGGCGCGCAGCTCGGGGACGAGGCCGGCGCCCTCGCCCGCGTCGAGGAGGATGCGGGCGCGCAGTTCCACCCCTTCGAGGCGCGCCTCCTCAAGCCGCGTCCGTTCGCGGCGCGCCCAGAGGGCGTCGGGCACATCGGAGTAGGCGGGCCCGCGCCAGGCCGCGAGCGCCGCGCCGAGCTGGTCCGCCGCGCCCGGGTCGCGCCGGGCGCGCGCCAGGGCGTCCTCGAAGCGGTGCACGTCCACGTCCTCGCGCGGCAGGCGCAGCGCGTAGCCGGGACCCTCCGTCACGAGGACGCGCGGCGGGCTGCGGGGCGGCCGGTCGGGTTCGAGTGCCCGGCGCAGCGCGGCGACGAACGTGCGCAACGCGCCCACGGCGCGCGCCGGCGGCGCCGTCCACAGGTCGTCGACCAGGGTGTCGGTGGTGACCAGCCGCCCCTCGGCGGCGACGAGGCGGGCCAGTACCTCGCGGTGCCTCGGCCCGCCCAGCGGGACCGGGCTACCGTCGGGGCGGAAGGCCCGCACGGCGCCGAGCACGTCGATTCGCATGCCTCCATCCTCCGTGCCGCGAGGCCACTGGACCGCACCGTACTGATCGGCTGCTGATCGCCCTCGCCGACGCTGAACCCGTTCAGTCATCCGACGCGAGGAAGGGCCCTTCCATGACCCCCACCATTCCCGGCTTCGACCATGTCCGCCTGCCCGGCGCGGACGGCGTGGAGCTGGCCGCCGCCATCGGCGGCAGCGGCAGCCCGGTCGTGCTGCTGCACGGCTTTCCGCAGACGCACCTGATGTGGCGGCACGTCGCGGGCCGGCTCGCCGCCGAGCACACGGTGATCTGCCCCGACCTGCGCGGCTACGGAGCCAGCGACAAGCCGGCGGCCACAGGACCCGGCGTGTACGCCAAGCGCGCGATGGCCGCCGACATCGTGGCCCTGGCGGCGGCGCTCGGCCACGAGCGCTTCGCACTCGTCGGCCACGACCGGGGCGCCCTGGTCGCCTTCAGGGCGGGTCTCGACCACCCGGAGACGATCACGCATCTGGGCGTCCTGGACGTCGTGCCGACGCTCGACATGTGGAACGTCCTGCACGGTGTTCCCGCGGCGGTCGGCTACCACCTCTTCCTCATGGCGCAGCCCCCGGGCCTGCCGGAGACGATGATCGCCAACAGCGCGGACGCGTTCTTCGGCTCGTTCCTCGACGCCTGGGCCGACGACGCGACCGCCATGCCCGACGAGGTGCGCGCGGCGTACCTGCGCGCGAGCGCGGCGGCCGTGCCGTCGATCGTCGCCGACTACCGGGCCTCCGCGGGCATCGACGTCGCGCACGACCAGGCGGACCTCGACGCCGGCTCGCGCCTGGCCATGCCCGTGGCGGTCGTCCAGCAGGACTGGGGCGCGCGACTCGGCTACGACGCCGCGGGGGTGTGGCGGCCGTGGGCGCCGGACCTGGACCACAGGCTGACCCGGGCGGGGCACTTCATGGCGGAGGAGGCACCCGGCGAGATCGTCGGGGTGATCCGGGACCTGCTGGCCCGCTGACCTCCCCCAGGACCGCGCCCGGCGGGGGAGGCCCCGGGCGGCAGGGCGCCCCGGAACGCCCGCGGGCGTTCCGGGGCCGCGGCGGACGCGGGCCGCCGCGGGCTCTGAGGCCTCAGACGTCCTCGCCCTCCGCGCGCAGCGGGTCGTGGCCCAGGCTCATCAGCTGGTGCCGCCACGCCGGTTCCGGGACGGTGGCGCGCGGGCCCGCGGCCCGTTCGTTGCGCACCATCTCCACGACGTCGTACATCAGGCCGATGTCGTCCCGCGTGAGGTCCGTCTGCCGCTTCCTGAGGATCGCGAGGACGCCGCGGCCCTGTTCCGGGCCCGACTCCTCGGGCGGCTCCTCCGTTTCCTCGCCGGCGCTGCTGGTGCGCAGCCACGCGGCCAGCTCCTGGGAGGTCATGTTGACGACGGAGTGGAACTGCGCCCACAACGCGTCCAGTTCGAGGGCGTCGGAGTCGGTCATCGTGGGTCTCCCTGGTGGGGATGGGATGGTTCCTTCGCGTCACGGGGCGAGGGCGCTCACGCCCCCGCGCGGGCCCGCACGTCCCGCGCCAGCCCTTTGTCGAGCGCGACCCTGACCAGCCCGGCGGTCAGCCGCGGCACGTCACCGCCGCCGACGAGCCCGCCCAGCGTCCTGGGGGAACGGGGCAGGCCGACCCGCTCGGCGCCGGCCCTGGCCTTGCCGTCGATGTAGGGGGCGTACTCGGGCCACACGGCCTGCGCCTCGCGCAGGAAGATGTCGGCGCCCAGGGGGCCGATGCCGGGGAACTCCCGGAGCCGGCGCGCCGCGTCGGGGCCGCGCAGCCGCCGCAGGTCGCCCCCGTAGCGGTCGAGGGCCAGCCGCGCGCCGTCGCCGAGCTGGGTGGCCGTCCGCTCGTCGTACCTGCGGTAGCCGCCCGCGCCGAGCGCGTCCACGCGCTGCTGCCAGGTGGCCTCGCACATGCGCCGCGCGTCGCGCAGGCCCGCTTCCGACAGCGCCCGCGCGGCGGCGACGGCGACGTCCGCCCGGATCCGGGCGGACAGCAGGTGGGAGAGGACCAGCAGCCGGTAGAGCGGGCCCGGGGTGTTCCGCAGCCGGATGCCGGCCTGTTCCGCGTACGTCTGCCCGCAGCGGTCCAGCAGGACCCGGGCGGTCTTCTCGGTCTGCTTGCTCATGCGGATGCACCCGCCTTCCCGTGCGCCCGGTTCAGTCGGTCTCGGGGCGCTGCTCCTCGAAGCCGCCGCGTTCCGACTCCGGGCCGAGACCGCGCTCGGTGCGCGGTCCCCGGGACTGCCAGTGGGGGTCGCGCTGCAACTCCTCGTTGGCGCGTGCCCCGGCGTGCCGGTCGGGGACGCCGTGGTTCTCGGCGTCCTTGCGCAGGTGTGCGCGGTGAATGTCGTACTTCTTGCTGCCCGGTTCAGGCATCCTTATCACCTCGCGCCGCCGGGTTCCCCACCGGCCCCGGGCGAAACGTCCCCGGCAGGGGTCCGCGGTGCGGTGGCCGCCGCACGGGCGGCCACCGCACCGCAAAGGCGTCAGCCGTCCTGGCCGGCGGGCAGGGTGACGGTCACCGACGAGGCGCCGTCCGCGACGCCCACCGGGTCGCCGTACCCGCCGGGGCCCGCCACGACGACCTGCCACGGGCCCTGGGCCCCGGTGGCCTCGACGGTCACCACGTCACCGCGCCGGGTGGTGCGGAAGACCGCGGCCTGCCCGCCGTCGGAGGCCGGTACGCGGGTGACGGTCTCCGCGCCCTCGGCCGGGGCGTGCACCCGCAGGGTCACCCCGTGCGCCCACGCGTACGCCGGCCGGTCGTCCTCGGCGCCGAACGGGATCACCGAGCCGGGGCGGGCGAGCAGCGGCAGGCTGTCGAACCCGAACCGCTCGCGGCGCCAGCCCGGGCCCCGCACCTGCTCGCCGGACAGCAGGTGGGTCCAGGTGCCCTCGGGCACGTAGTACTCGGCGACGCCGTCCTCGGACAGGACGGGGGCCACGAGGATGTCGTCGCCCAGCATGTACTGGCGGTCGAGACCGTGGGCCGCCGGGTCGTCGGGGAAGTCCAGGACCATGGCGCGCATCACGGGGGTGCCGTGCTCACGGGCCTGTTCCGCGGCCCGGAACAGGTAGGGCATGAGGCGGTGCTTGAGCCGGGTGAAGTCGCGGGTGACCTCGACGGCCTCGTCGTCGTAGTCCCACGGCACGCGGTAGGAGTTGCTGCCGTGCAGCCTGCTGTGGGACGACAGCAGCCCGAACTGCACCCACCGCTTGAACACCGCGGGCGTCGGGGTGCCCTCGAAGCCGCCGATGTCGTGGCTCCAGAAGCCGAAGCCGGACAGGCCCAGGGAGAGGCCGCCGCGCAACGACTCGGCCATCGCCTCGAACGTCGACTCGCAGTCGCCGCCCCAGTGCACGGGGAACTGCTGCCCGCCCGCGGTCGCGGAACGGGCGAAGAGGACCGCCTCGCCCTCGCCGCGCTCCTCGGTGAGCACATCGAACACCGTCTGGTTGTACAGCTGCGTGTAGTAGTTGTGCATGCGCTCCGGGTCGGAGCCGTCGTGCCACACGACGTCGGTGGGCACCCGCTCGCCGAAGTCGGTCTTGAAGCAGTCCACGCCCTGGCGGGTCAGCTCGCGCAGCTTGCCGGCGAACCAGGCGCGGGCGCCCGGGTTGGTGAAGTCGACCAGCGCCATGCCGGCCTGCCACAGGTCCCACTGCCACACGTCGCCGTTGGCCTTGCGCACCAGGTAGCCCTGCTCCCTGGCCTCGGCGAACAGCGGCGACTTCTGCCCGATGTAGGGGTTGATCCAGACCGATATCCGCAGGTCCTGGTCCTTCAGCCGGGTCAGCATGCCCTCGGGGTCGGGGAAGACCGCCGGGTCCCAGGTGAAGTCGCACCACTGGTACTCGCGCATCCAGAAGCAGTCGAAGTGGAAGACGCTGAGCGGGATGTCGCGTTCAGCCATGCCGCGGACGAAGCGGTTGACCGTGGCCTCGTCGTAGTCCGTGGTGAACGACGTCGACAGCCACAGGCCGAACGACCACGCCGGCGGCAGCGCGGGCCGCCCGGTGAGGGCCGTGTAGCGGTCGAGGATCTCCTTGGGCGTGGGGCCGTGGATGACCAGGTACTCGACGGACTGGCCCTCGACGCTGAACTGCACCTGGCCGACGGCCTCCGAGGCGATCTCGAAGGACACGGCGCCCGGGTGGTTCACGAACACGCCGTAGCCGCGGTTGGTCAGGTAGAACGGGACGTTCTTGTACGCCTGTTCGCTGGCCGTACCGCCGTCGGCCTGCCAGATGTCCACGACCTGGCCGTTCTTGACGAACGGGGTGAACCGCTCGCCCAGCCCGTACACCAGCTCGCCCACGCCGAGGGACAGCTGCCCGAGGGTGAAGTGCCGCCCCTCGCCGTCCGTGACGAAGCCGTTGCCGCGCTTGCCCGCGGAGGTGAGGGTCCTGCCCTCGGCGGCGAAGTCCATCCGCCAGGGTTCCGCGGTGTCCACGCGCAGCGTGAGCGCGCCGCTGCTCAGCTCGGCGACGGTGCCGTCGAGCCTGGTCTTGGCGGTGTGCCCCGGCTCCTCGCGCAGCGCGAAGCCGGGGCCGCGCTCCTCCCCGCCCGCGTGGTGCGTGGTCCGCACGCCGATGACGCCCTCGGCCGGGGAGAAGCACTCCACGGTCAGCAGGGCGCTGTTGAGCGTGTGGCCGCGGCGTTCGACGGGCCGCACCGCCGCGTGGAAGGTGAGGCGGTCGTCGGACACCTGTGTGTCGGCGACCTGCTTCGCGAAGGACGCGGTGACGCCGTCGCGCATCAGCCAGTAGCCGTCGGTGAACTTCACAGTTACTCCAGATTTCCCTGCGCCGCGCGGACGGTGCAGTCGCGTGCGGTCGCGGGTCGGTGGGGGCGGGGGTGCCGGCCCGGTGGGCCGGGCGGCCTGTGGGCCGTTACGCGTGGGCCTGCCGGTGGTCGGTGAGCAGGTCCCGGTACCAGCGGTAGCTGTCCTTGGGCAGGCGCTGGAGCGTGTCGTAGTCGACGCGGACGATGCCGAACCGCTTCGCGTAGCCGAACGCCCACTCGAAGTTGTCCATCAGGGACCACACGTAGTAGCCCCGGACGTCGACCCCGGCCTCGATGGCGTCGGCCAGCGCGTGCAGGTGGTCGCGCAGGTAGTCGACCCGGTCGGCGTCGTGGACCTGGCCGTCCTCGGCGACCGTGTCGTCCTCGGCCGAGCCGTTCTCCGTGATGACCACGGGCGGCAGCTCCGGATAGCGGCGCTTCAGGTCGACCAGCAGGTCGGTGAACGTATGCGGCACGACGGGCCAGCCCATCGTGGTGTGCCGCACGTCCTCCCGCCAGGTCTCGCGCACGCGGATGTCCACCGCGGTCCGCGCCGCGGGGTCCTCCTCCTGGTACGGCGCGGCGGCCACGGTGATGGGGCGGTAGTAGTTGATGCCGACGAAGTCCAGCGGCGCGCCGATCAGCTCCAGGTCGCCCTCCTCGCGGTAGGAGCCGTCCGCCATCCCGCCCCAGGTGTCCGCCTCGTCCCGCGGGTAGTGGCCCGCGAACAGCGGGTCGAGCCACACGTCGTTGTGCAGGGTCTCCGCACGCCGCACCGCCGCCAGGTCGGCGGGGGACTGCGTGGCGGGCAGCAGCCGGTCCGGGTTGAGCGTGATGCCGACGTCCGTGGCGCCCGCCTCCCGCAGCACCCGCACCGCGAGCCCGTGGCCGACCAGCAGGTGGTGCGCGGCGGCCAGCGCGCCGCGGCCCTCGCGGGCCCCGGGCGCGTGCCGGCCGATGGCGTAGCCGACGAACGCCGAGCAGAACGGCTCGTTGAGCGTGATCCAGCGCGGCACCCGGTCGCCGAGCCGGTCCACGACCAGCCGGGTGTACTCGGCGAACCGCTCGGCCGTCTCCCGCACCCGCCAGCCGCCGCGGTCCTCAAGGGCCTGCGGCAGGTCCCAGTGGTACAGGGTGGCGGCCGGGGCGATGCCGTTGGCCAGCAGCTCGTCCACCAGGCGGTCGTAGAAGTCGAGCCCCTCGGCGTTCGCCTTGCCGCTGCCCTGGGGCTGGACGCGCGGCCACGCGATGGAGAACCGGTAGCTGTCCACGCCGAGGTCGCGCAGCAGCCCCACGTCCTCCTGGTAGCGGTGGTAGTGGTCGCACGCGACGTCCCCCGTCGCGCCGTCGGCCACCCGGCCGGGCTCGCGGCAGTAGGTGTCCCAGATCGACGGGCCCCGGCCGCCCTCGTCGAAGGCGCCCTCGATCTGGTAGCTGGCAGTGGCGGCGCCGAAGAAGAAGCCGCGCGGGAACCGGGGGAAGCCGGTCGTTTCGGTGGCAGTCATATGTGGTGCCTGTGCCTTACTTGATGGACCCGCCGGCGATTCCGGCGGCGATGTACTTCTGGGCGACGACCAGCAGGATCGCCGCGGGGATCGCGGAGAGCACCGCGGTGGCCATCACCGCGCCCCAGTCACTGACATGCGCGCCGATGAACTGATAAATGCCGAGAGTGACCGGCTTCACATCATCTGTGGTGTTCAGCGTCAGCGCGAAGATGAAGTCCGCCCACGCGAAGAGGAAGGCGAACAGCCCCGAGGTGATCAGCGCGTTCCGGCTCATCGGCAGGACGATCCGGACGAACGCCGTGAACCGGTTGGCGCCGTCGACCATCGCCGCCTCCACGACCTCCGTGGGGATCGACACCATGAACGCCCGCAGCAGCACGATCGCGAACGGCAGGCCGAGCGAGGCGTCGGCGAGGATCAGCCCGATGTAGGAGTTGACCAGGTTCAGCTCCGCGTACGCGCTGTACAGGGCGTTCGCGATCACGATGCCCGGCACCATCTGCGTGATCAGCGTGCCGAACACGATCGCCCGGCCGCCCTTCAGGCCGAACTGCGCAAGCCCGTAGGCGGCCGGCGCGGCGAGTGTCAGGCACACGATCACCGCGCCGATCGAAACGATCAGACTGGTGACCAGCGAGCCGCCCTGGGTGTCCAGCGCGTTGCTGAAGTTGTCGAAGCTCGGCGCCGACGGGATCAGATCGGTCGAGGCGATGCTGGTGTGCGGCTGGAGCGCCGTGCTGATCATCCAGTACACAGGGAACAGCATCACGGCGAGGATCAGCAGCGCCGCCGCGGTGTTCCACGCGCCGCGCGCGCGGGAGCGGCCTTCCGTGCGGTTCATCTCGTCACTTCCCCGGCGAGTCGGCGCGGTTGACGCGCAGGTACAGCACCGCGAAGGCGGCACTGATCAGAATGAGGACGTTGCCCACCACGGCGCCCTGGCCGAAGTCGAGCTGGAGGAACGACAGCTGGTACGTCAGCGTGCCGAGCGTCTGGGTGGAGTCGGCGGGCCCGCCCCCGGTGAGCGCGAGGATCAGGTCGAGGATCTTGATCGTCGACATGAAGCCGAGCACGAGCACCACCGTCACGACCGGCCGCAGCATCGGCAGCGTGACGCTGCGGAACGTCCGCCACGGCCCGGCCCCGTCGAGCGACGCCGCCTCGTACAGCTCGCGGGGGATCTCCTGGAGGCCGCCGTACAGGATCACCATGTTGAACGGGATGCCGATCCAGATGTTCACCAGGATCGCCGAAAGCAGCGCCACGCTCGGGCTGCTCAGCCACGGCACCCCGTCCCCCGACAGCCCGATGGTGCCGAGGAAGCTGTTCAGGATGCCGTGGTCCTCGTCCATGATCCGGCGCCACACCACGGCCGAGACCACCATCGGCACCAGCCACGGCAGCAGCAGCACCGCCCGGACGAACCCCGACAGGTGGAACCTGCGGGAGAAGAACACCGCGAGCGCGAGCCCGATGGTGAACTGCCCCACCAGCGACCCGATGGTGAACAGGATCGTCTGCCACAGGGCGTCGCCGAACAGCTCGTTGTCGAACACGCCGCGCCAGTTGTCGAGGCCGTTGAACGGCGACTCGCCCGTGAAGTACGTGCGCGGGGTGAACTCCTGAAAGCTCATCAGCACGTTGCGCACCAGCGGATAGCCGAAGAACGCCAGCATGTAGACCAGCGCGGGCGCGACGAAAAGCCACTGGTACAGGCGCCTGCGCCCCACGCCCTTCCGCTCGCGCGGCGCCCGTTCGGCTGTCGCCGCCGCCGGCTCGGTTCTCGTGGTCGTCTCACTCATCCCGCTCACCTCACTCGCCCGCCGCGGCCTGGCGCTGCGCGTTCGCCAGCGCCTCCTGCGGGGAAGACTGGCCGGTCAGCACCGACTGGAACGCGCCCGCGAGCGCGTCACCGATCACCGGCCACCGGGTGCCGACCTCGGCGGTGCGCGACCGCGCGGTGGCCACCAGGTCGGCGAACGGCGCCAGCCGCGGGTTCTGCTCGCGGTAGGTCTGCGCCGCGGCCTCGCGCGTCGGCACGTTGTTGACCCGCTCGCCCCAGGCGAGCTGGTTCTCCTCGGAGTTCAGGCACTGGAGGATGCGCGCGGCGTTCTCCTCGCGCTCGCGGTCGTCCTCGTTCTTCGGCACGGTCATCACCGTCCCGCCGATCGGCGGGATCGCGTCCTGCCCCGCCTCGGGCACGGGGATGGTGGCCACGGCCCAGTCCACGGCGTCCTGCTCGCTGAGCACCGGCACCTGCCACGGACCGTTGATCATCATGGCGGCGCGGCCGGAGATGAACTGGTCGTTGACGTCCTGCTGGTTCCAGTTCACGACGGAACGCGAGGCCGACCCCGCGTCCACGAGGTCCTTCCACAGCTGGAGGGCGGCCGCGCCGCCCTCGCCCGCGTCCAGCTCCGCCTCGTCCCCGCCGGCGGACCAGAAGAACGGCAGGAACTGGTAGACGCCGTCGGCGTTGGGCGAGGCGCTGAACGCCATGCCGTAGGTGTCGCCTGCCGTCAGGGCCGCCGCTGTCTCCTTCAGCTCGTCCCACGTGGCCGGCGGTTCGAGACCGGCCTCGGCGAGCAGTTCGGTGTTGTAGATCAGCGCGAGCGAGTTCACCGAGCGGGCCACGCCGTACTGGACGCCGTCGTAGGAGCCGAGCGTGTTCGCGCTCTCGGAGAACTCCGAGGTGTCCACGCCGGCCTCCTCGATGGGCCGCAGGCCGTCCGTCCCGGCGAACTGCGGCAGCTCCGAGCCGTCCAGCTCCAGGATGTCGGTCAGCGAGTCGGAGGACGCCATGCGCAGCGCCTTGGACGCGACCTGGTCGGCCGGCACGCTGATCTGCTCGACCTCAAGGCCGAGCGGCGCGGCGCAGCGGTCGAAGAAGTCCTGGTTGGCCTCGTGCTCGGCGGTGTCCGTCGCCGAGTTCAGCACCGTGACGGTCCCCGGGTCAGGCTCGGCGGCGCAGCCCGTCAGGCCGATCGCGCCCACCGTCCCCGCGAGGGCCACTACGGTGGCGGACTTCGGTATCCGCCCGGTTCTCAGTCGCATCGGTTCGTGTTCTCCAATCGCGGGGTGTGGCGCCGGGCGTCCCGAGCGCCGGCGTCCCCGCCGTCGACGTCCGCCGGCGGCAGGATGCCGGGGGCGGTGGCGAGCCGCGGCGCGATCAACTCGTGCCGGGGGGCGGCGCCGCCGATGGCCTCGGCCGCGAGCCCGGCCACGGCGGCCGACATCTGCCCCACGGGCAGGTCGATGCGGGGCACCTCGGGACCGCCCGGCTCGTCGGGCAGGCTGCCGACGAGCACCACCTGGAGGTCCCGCGGCAGGCGCAGACCGAGCGCGGACACCTCCGCGAGCAGCAGCGGCAGCGGGATGAGGTGCTGGATCACGAGCGCGGTGGGCCGGGGCTCGGCGGTCAGCGCCGCGCGCAGCCGGGCCCGCAGCTCGCGCGGGTCCGAGGTGGACGGCTGGACGCGGACGTCCGCGCCCGTCTCTGCCGCTGCGGCGCGCGCGCCGGCGAGGCCGTGCATCGCGTAGCCGCGGCGGGCCGCGATCTCGTGGTCGGCCGAGGCCCAGAACACCATGCGGCGATGACCGGCGGCGGCCGTCTCCCGCACGGCGAGGGCCACGGCCGCGGCCCAGTCGAGGTCGACCCAGGACACCCCGGCCTCCTCGCGGTCGTCGCCGTGTCCGAGGAGCACCACGGGGAAGTCGAGCGCGCGCAGGGCCGCGAGCCTCGGGTCGGCCTCGGCCACGGCCATGAGGACGGCCGCGTCGGCCAGGCCGCTGCGGGCCACGCGCAGCAGGCCGTCGACGCCGCCCGGCTCCGTCATCAGGAGCACGTCGTAGCCGTGGACCCGGGCCGCGTCGCTGATCTCGATCGCGAACCTGCCGTCCATCGCGCGGTACTTGCCCGGGTCCCTCGGCACGGCGAGCACCAGCACCTCGCTGCGCGCGCTGCGCAGCGTGCGGGCGCTCGCGCGCGGGTGGTAGCCGAGTTCGGCTATGGCGGCGCGGACCGCCTCCGCGGTCTCCGCGGAGATCTTGCGGGAGCCGCTCAGGACGTAGGACACGGTGCTCGGCGCGACGCCCGCCCGTTCCGCGACGTCCTTGATGGTCACCATGCCCGCTCCTTCGCGGTGGGCCGTGCCGGTGCCCGCGCCCGGGGGCGCGCACCCGGCCGGATGGCCCTGTGTGCTGCGGCTTCTGTGGAAAACGTCCGGCGAACGCGCGGTGTCGAAGCGCTTCGTCGAATCGATTCGACGGAATGGTATGCACAGGCGGGCGATCCCGACAAGAGTCGTTTTCCGTCCGCCTCCGTCACCCTGCGTGACGGATCGGGGGTGCGCCGCCGGAGGCGCCGAGGCGCCTCCTCGCGGTCAGCCGCCCGGGCCGGCCCAGCGCCCGCCGAGCACCGGGGCGAGCCAGCCGGGCGCGCGGTCGCGGAACGCCGCGGGCGCCAGCGCGCCCGCCCCGGCGGGGACCGCGCCGAGCAGGGGCGCGCCGGCCACCTCGGGCAGGTCCGTGAGATTGCACCGGGCCGCCAGGTCGGGCACGGCCGGGCTGCTGCCGATGACGACGCCCTGGCAGCGCAGCCCCCGGTGGGCCAGGGCCTCCGCCGTCAGGGCCGTGGCGTTGAGCGTTCCGAGGCCCGCGGCCACGACCAGCAGCACCGGGGCGTCCAGCAGCGCGGCCGTGTCCGCGAGCGTCCCGCCCATGTCGTCGAACCGGACCAGCAGCCCGCCCGCCCCCTCGACCAGCACCAGGTCGTGGCCGTGCGCCAGCTCCTGCGCGGCCTTGGCCGCGTCGGCCGGGCGCACCGGCGGCAGCCCGGCCCGGCGCGCGGCCGTCGCGGGCGCCAACGGCTCCGGATAGCGGGCCAGTTCACGGACCGTCACGGGTCCGGCCAGCCGGGCCGCGGTCGCCGCGTCGCCGCTCTCGCCAGGACCGAGCCCGGTCTGCGCGGGCTTCAGCACCGCGACGGAGCGGCCCGCGGCGGCGGCGAGTGCCGCGACCGCCGCCGTCACCACGGTCTTGCCCACCTCGGTGCCGGTGCCCGACACCACGAGGATGTCGCCTTCCCTCCGCACGGCGCTCAGCCCGCTTCCGCCGCCGCGCGCATCGCGCGGCAGATCAGCGCCAGGTCGGCGTCGTCGGTGACGTACGGCGGCATCGTGTAGACCAGCCGCCCGAACGGCCGCAGCCACACGCCCGTCCGCACCGCCGCCTCCGTCGCCGCCGCCATGTCGACGGGATGGTCCAGCTCGATCACGCCGATCGCGCCGAGCACGCGGGTCCCCAGCACGCCGGGCAGCCGTTCCGCGCCGGCCAGGCCCTCGCGCAGCCCGGTCTCGATCCGCGCCACCCGTCCCGCCCAGTCCCCGGCGAGCAGCAGCTCGACCGAGGCGTCGGCGATCGCGGCGGCCAGCGGGTTCCCCATGAACGTCGGCCCGTGCGCGAGCACCGGGACCTCGCCGCCCGAGATGCCCCGGGCCACGCGCGGCGTGCACAGGGTGGCGGCCATCGAGACGTAGCCGCCCGTCAACGCCTTGCCCACGCACATCACATCGGGCGCGACGCCCGCGTGGTCGGCGCCGAACAGCGCGCCGGTGCGGCCGAACCCGGTCGCGATCTCGTCGAAGACGAGCAGCACGTCGTGCTCGTCGCACGCCTCGCGCAGCACCCGCAGGTAGCCGGGGGAGTGGAACCGCATGCCGCCCGCGTTCTGCACGACCGGCTCCACGATCACCGCGGCCACCTCGGCGGCGTGCCGCCCGATCAGCGCGCGCAGGCCCGCCGCGTAGCGCGGGTCGGGCTCGGCGTCGAAGCCGGCGGGCGGCGCGTCCGCGAAGACCTGCCGCGGCAGGGCGCCCGACCAGATGTGGTGCATCCCGCCGTCCGGGTCGCACACCGACATCGGGTGCCAGGTGTCGCCGTGGTAGCCGCCGCGCCAGGTCAGCAGGCGCCGCTTGCCCGGGCGGCCGACCGAGCGCCAGTACTGGAGGCACATCTTGACGGCCACCTCGACCGAGACGGAACCGGAGTCCGAGAGGAACACGTGCCGCAGCGGCTCGGGCGTCACGTCCACCAGGCGCTTGGCCAGCCGCACCCCGGGCTCGTGCGTCAGACCGCCGAACATGACGTGGCTCATCCGGTCCAGCTGGCCGCGCGCCGCCGCGTTGAGCACCGGATGGTTGTAGCCGTGCACCGCTGACCACCACGAGGCCATGCCGTCGACCAACTCGTCGTTACCGAAGGCCGGTTCGGCCAGCCGCAGCCGAACGCCCGCCGCCGAGTCGACCACCAGGGGCGCCTGGCGGCCCGGCATCGGCCCGTACGGGTGCCAGACGTGCTCGCGGTCCAGCGCCAGCAGCTCGTCGGTCGGGAGCCCGCCGCCCGGCGGCCCGCCGGCGTGCGGCGCGGGCCCCCGGTGCGTCGGTGTGCGCTCGCTCATGCCGTCACGCATTCGGCGGCAGGTCGGTGCCCGCTCCCCGGCGGCGCACGGCGACCAGGTCGGTGCGGTG
This sequence comes from Streptomyces marincola, assembly GCF_020410765.1. Lineage (NCBI taxonomy): Bacteria > Bacillati > Actinomycetota > Actinomycetes > Kitasatosporales > Streptomycetaceae > Streptomyces > Streptomyces marincola. Next base: position 6,177,413 of record NZ_CP084541.1, read on the forward strand.
CTCGGGCAGCGTGCTGGTCCCGGCGCCCTCCACCTCGAACCCGGCGTCGGCGATCATCTCCAGGTCGGCCTGCCCGGCCTGGCCCTCGCTGGTGAGGTAGTCGCCCAAAAAGATCGAGTTGACCAGGTGCAGGGCCAGCGGCTGGAGCGTCCGCAGGTGGACCTCGCGCCCGCCCGCCAGGCGCACCTCCGCGTCGGGGCACACGAAGCGCACCATCGCGAGGATGCGCAGCGCGCGCTGCGGCGTCAGGTTCCACTCGCCGGCCAGCGGTGTGCCCTCCATCGGGATCAGGAAGTTCACGGGCACCGAGTCGGGGTCCAGGTCGCGCAGCGCGAACACCACGTCCACCAGGTCCTCGTCGCTCTCACCCATGCCGGCGATCAGGCCCGAGCACGCGGACAGGCCGGCCGCCTGCGCCTGCCGCACCGTGTCCACCCGGTCGGAGAAGCCGTGCGTGGTGCAGATGTCGCGGTAGGTGGCCTCCGAGGTGTTGAGGTTGTGGTTGTAGGCGTCGGCGCCGGCCGCGCGCAGCCGCTCCGCCTGCCCCTGCCCCAGCAGCCCGAGGCACGCGCACACCTCGACGTCGGCGTGCCGCTCCCTGATCGCGGAGATCGTCTCGGCCACCCGGTCCACGTCCCGGTCCGTCGGCCCCCGGCCGCTGGCCACCAGGCAGACGCGCTTGGCGCCGCCGGCGACTCCGGCGCTCGCCGCCTCGGCGGCCTCGCCGGGACGCAGCCACGTGTACTTCAGCACGTCGGCCCGGGACCCGAGGCGCTGGGAGCAGTAGGAGCAGTCCTCGGGGCACAGCCCGGACTTCAGGTTCACCAGGTAGTTCAGCTTCACCCGTCGCCCGAACCACTGGCGGCGCACCTTGCCGGCCGCGGCGACCACGTCGAGCAGTTCGTCGTCGGAGGTGGCCAGCACTGCCAGCGCCTCCTCGCGGGTGGGCACTTCGCGGCGGATGCCCTTGTCCACCAGGGCGTTCAGCAGATCCATGTCTGCGATCCTGACCCAGCGCGAGCGACCCGGTCGAGGCAGAAAGCTACAACAGCCCCAGGGGCCCGGTGTCGTCATCGCCACTGTCGCGACGCCCCGCGGGCCACTACCTTCGTGCGCAGCCCACAATCGCGGCCCCTTTCTCCGATTTCTCCGGGGCCGCGGCCCGCCGCCAGGAAAGGCGTACCCGTGCACGACGACGACGGCGTCCGCGCCTTCGGCCGGCTGGAGGCCGCCGCGCGGCGCCGCCGCGCCGCCGGGCTGGTCCGCACCCTGCGCCCGCGCCCCGCTCCGTCCGCCGCCGGCCCCGACGCGCCGCTCGACCTGGCGGGCAACGACTACCTCGGGATGGCGCGCCACCCGGAGGTGACCGCCGCGGCGGCGGCAGCGGCGCGCACCTGGGGGGCCGGCGCGACCGGCTCCCGGCTGGTCACCGGCAGCACCGCGCTGCACGCGGACCTCGAAGCCGCGCTCGCCGACTTCTGCGGGTTCGAGTCGGCCCTCGTCCTGGCCTCCGGCTACGCCGCGAACCTGGCCGCCCTCACCGCGCTCGGCGGCCCGGGCTCGGTGATCGTCTCCGACGCGGGCAACCACGCCTCGCTCATCGACGGCTGCCGCCTGGCCAGGGCCGAGGTCGAGGTCGTCCCGCACCGCGACGTCGCGGCGTTCGCCAAGGCACTCGACGGCAGCGCGGGTCCCGCGTTCGCCGTCACCGACTCGGTGTTCTCCGTGGACGGAGACGCCGCGCCGCTGGGCGCGCTGGCGCGCGCGTGCCGGGCGGCCGGGGCGGCGCTCGTCGTCGACGACGCGCACGGCCTCGGCGTGCTCGGCGCCGGGGGCCGCGGCGCCCCGGCCGCCGCAGGACTGGCCGGGGACCGGGACGTGGTCGCGACCGTCACCCTCTCCAAGTCCCTCGGCAGCCAGGGCGGCGCCGTGCTCGGCCCGGCCCGGGTGATCGACCACCTGGTCAACGAGGCCAGACCGTTCATCTTCGACACCGGTCTCGCGCCGCCGGCGGCCGGCGCCGCGCTCGCCGCCCTGCGGCTGCTGCGCGGCGATCCGGGGCTGGCCGGGCGGGTGCGCGCGAACGCCGCCCTGCTGTACCGGTGCCTCACGGCCGCCGGTCTCGACGCGACCAGGCCGGACGCGGCCGTGGTGTCCGTGCGGGCCCCCTCGGCCGAGGCCGCCGTGCGGTGGGCGGCGGACTGCCGGGCGGCGGGCGTCCTGGCCGGCTGCTTCCGGCCGCCGTCGGTGCCCGACGGCGTCTCGCGGCTGCGGCTCACCGCGCGCGCGGACCTGACGGCGGAACAGGTGGAGGACGCGGTGCGGCGCATCGCGGGCGCCGCACCCGCCGACCGGTAGCCGCGCCCCGTCCGGCGGTCGACCGGGCCCGCCCGCGCGCGGCGGCGAACGGCGCGGACCGGCTCCCGCTGCCGCACCCGGCAGGTGCGGGCCGGCCGTCAGGTGTGCGAGCCGGCCCGGGGCGGCGCCGCGCCCTCCCGCCCCTGAGGTGATGCTTGCCTATGAGCACCACGCTCCGTCACGACAGGCCGGTGATCGCCGCGCGCGGCGGTGGGCGCCGGACGGACGGCCACGGCGCGCGGCGCGAGCGCCGGGCCGCTACGTTGAGGAACGGCCGTCGACCGCGGACGACAGGAGGCCGAAGGTGACCGACGACCCCACCCCGCCGGATTCGGGCCCGCAGGGACCGGGCGACGAGCCGGTCTCGAAGATCGACACATCCGTGCCGCACTCGGCGCGCATCTGGAACTACTGGCTCGGCGGCACGGACAACTACGAGGTCGACCGGATGGCCGGGGACCAGTACCGGGAGGCGTTCCCCGGCATCGTCGACATCGCCCGCGCCTCCCGCGCGTTCCTGGCCCGCAGCGTGCGGACGCTGGTCCTGCGAGCCGGCGTCCGGCAGTTCCTCGACGTGGGCACAGGGCTGCCCACCGCGGACAACACGCACCAGATCGCGCAGCGGGTGGCGCCCGAGAGCCGCGTGGTCTACGTCGACAACGACCCGCTGGTCCTGATGCACGCCCACGCGCTGCTCACCTCCACGCCCGAGGGCGCCACGGACTACCGCGAGGCGGACCTGCGCGACCCGGCCGCGATCCTGGCCGCCGCGGCCGGGACGCTCGACCTGTCGCAGCCGGTCGGCCTGGTGCTGAGCGGCATCCTCGGGCACGTCCCCACGCACGAACGGGCCAAGGAGATCGTGCGCCGGCTGATGGAAGGACTGCCGTCGGGCAGCTACCTGTCGCTCAACGAGGGCACGGACACCGACGAGACCTATACGCGCGCCCAGGCCGCCTACAACGCGTCCGGCGCGGTCCCCTACCACCTGCGCCCGGTGGAGCGCATCGCCGAGTACTTCGACGGCCTCGACCTGCTCGAACCCGGGGTCGTGCCGGTCACGCGGTGGCGGCCCGACTTCACCGAACCGGGCGACCGGCCCGGCATCGGCCAGGCCGGCGGGGTCGCCCGCAAGCCCTGACCCGGCGCCGCGGCCGGGGCCGGGTCAGGGCCCCGCGGCGCCCGGCCCGCCGCGCCCCCTGGCGCGGCTCGGCCGCACCCGCTTCGGCTCGCCCTCGGCCTTCGGGTGGTCGGGCGGGTAGGGCAGGTCGCCCAGACCGTGCTCCCGCTCGTCCCGCTCCGCCAGTTCGAGCGCGGCGTCCAGCCGGCACAGCCGCTCGCGCATGTCCGCGTGCACGTCCCCGACCTCGGCGAACCGGCGGGGCATCGTGACCAGGTCGAAGTCCTCCGGCCTGGCCTCCGCCAGCTCGTCCCACCGCAGCGGCGCCGACACCGGGGCCCGCGGCCGGGGCCGCACCGAGTAGGCGCCGGCGATCGTGCGGTCCCGCGCGGTCTGGTTGTAGTCCACGAAGATCCGCCGCCCCCGCTCCTCCTTCCACCACGAGGTGGTGACCCGGTCCGGCGCGCGGCGTTCCAGCTCCCGGCCGATCGCGATCGCCGCCCGCCGCACCTGCGGGAACGTCCACGCGGGCTCGATCGGCACGAACACGTGCACCCCGCGGCCCCCGGACGTCTTCGGCCAGCCGCGCAGGCCGAGCTCGTCGAGCAGCCCGCGCAGCTCCCCGGCGGCGCGCACCGCGTCCGCGTAGTCGGTGCCGGGCTGCGGGTCGAGGTCGATGCGCAGTTCGTCCGGGTGCTCGGTGTCGTCGCGGCGCACCGGCCACGGGTGGAACGTCAGGCAGCCCAGGTTCGCCGCCCACACCACGGCGGCCGGTTCGTTCGGGCAGATCTCGTCCGCGTACCGGCCGCTGGGGAACGCGATCCTGCCGGTCGGAATCCAGTCCGGCAGGTTCTTCGGGGCGCGTTTCTGGAAGAACGACTCGCCCGTCACACCGCGCGGGTAGCGCTCCATGGTGGTGGGCCGGTCCCGCAGCGCGCGCACCACGCCCTCGCCGACCGCCATGTAGTAGCGGGCCACGTCCAGCTTGGTGAAACCGCGCTCGGGGAAGTAGACCCGGTCGGGGTTCGACAGCCGTACCGTGCGGCCCCCGACGTCGAGTTCGAGCACGTTCTTCCCGGCCTTGGCGCCCATGGGGCCACCGTAGGACGCGGCACCCGAACGCGCCCGCCGGCAGGCGCCGGACGGGCCCGGAAGCGGACAATCCGGGCATGGATCTGCCGGTGATGCCGCCCGTGAAACCCATGCTCGCCAAGGCCGTGGCCCGCATCCCGCCCGGCATGCACTACGAGGCCAAGTGGGACGGCTTCCGCGCCCTGGTCTTCCGGGACGGCGACGAGGTGGAGATCCACAGCCGCACCACCAAGCCCCTCACCCGCTACTTCCCCGAACTCGTCGACGGGCTGCGCGCCACGCTCCCGCGCCGCTGCGTCATCGACGGCGAGATCATCGTCGCCCGGGGCGGGCGGCTCGACTTCGACGCCCTGCTGGAACGCATCCACCCCGCCGCGTCACGGGTGCGCACCCTCGCCGCGGCCACCCCGGCCGGCTTCGTCGCCTTCGACGCGCTCGCCCTGGGCGAGGACGCGCTGCTCGCCGCGCCGTTCCACGAGCGGCGCGCCGCACTGCTCGCGGCACTGCGCGACGGCCGCCCGCCGCTGTTCGTCACCCCCGCCACCCGTGACCTCGACGTGGCGAAGGAGTGGTACGACGCCTACGAGGGCGCCGGCCTCGACGGCGTGGTGGCCAAACCGCTCGACCTGCCCTACCGGCCGGGCGAACGGGCCATGGTGAAGGTCAAGCACGAACGCACCGCCGACTGCGTGCTCGCCGGGCTGCGCAGGCACGCCTCGGGCGATGTCGTCGGGTCGCTGCTGCTCGGCCTCCACGACGACGCCGGGCGGCTCCAGCACGTCGGGGTCTGCGCGTCGTTCACCATGCGGCGCAGGCGGGAGCTGATGGCGGAACTCCGCCCGCTCTTCCTCGACCCCGCGGCCGACCACCCCTGGACGGGCGGGGCGCGCGAGGCGGCGGGCGAGGACGCGCGCGTGCCCGGCGGGCCGAGCCGCTGGAACGCGGGCAAGGACCAGTCCTGGCAGCCGCTGCGTCCCGAGCGCGTCGTGGAGGTCGCCTACGACCACATGCAGGGCGACCGGTTCCGGCACACCGCCAGGTTCCGCCGCTGGCGGCCCGACCGCGAACCGCGCGACTGCACCTACGCCCAGTTGGAGGAGCCGGTCGGCTTCGACCTCGGCGACGTCCTCACCGACCGCCCGCCGGATCGGTGAACGCCGCCCGCACCCGGTCCGCCACCTCGGCCGCCGCGGCGGCGTCCTCGTACCGGGTCCGCGGCCAGAAGAACCCCCGCAGCCCGTCCCGGCGGCGGCGCGGCACCACGTGCACGTGGAAGTGCGGCACGGACTGGCTGACCCGGTTGTTCGCCGCGACGAACGTCCCCTCGGCCCCCATCCCGCGCTCCACGGCCCCGGCCGCGAGCCGCACCCGCAGGAAGAACGGGCCCACCGCCTCGCCCGGCAGGTCCGTCAGCGTCTCCACATGCCGCCTGGGCACCACGAGAACGTGGCCGGGGAAGACCGGCCGCACGTCGAGGAACGCCATCACCTCCTCGTCCTCGTACACCCGGTGCGCGTCCGCCGCACCGTCCACGATCGAACAGAACACACACGTCTCCGGTCCACTCACAGCCGCCAGTCAACAACGTTCCGGCCTGCCGGTCGCCCGGACCGGCCCGCGGCCGTCAGGTACGGACGTACGGCGACGCGTTCGACGAGATCCGGCGGACTTCATGAGACGAGGCCGGGGAGCGGTCCGCGTCCCGGGCGCAGAGCCCGGGTCCTGCCGAGGGAAGCCCCGGGCGGACCGTGTGGTTGACCAGGGCATGAATCACGTGGCCGTTCTCGTCATCGGAGCGGGGCAGGCCGGGCTGTCCGCCGCGCACCACCTCGCCCGCCGCGGTCTGCGCCCCGGCGCCGACTTCGTCGTGCTGGACCGCGCGCCGCGCCCCGGCGGGGCCTGGCAGCACCGCTGGCCCACCCTCACCTACGGCCGCCTGCACGGCATGCACGCCCTGCCCGGCATGGAACTGACCGGCGCCGACCCGGAACGCCCGTCCGCCGAGGTGATCGGCGCGTACTTCGCGGACTACGAACGGGCCTTCCGGCTGCCGGTGCTCAGGCCGGTCGAGGTGCGCGCGGTGCGCGACGACGGCGGTGGGTTCCTCCTGGCCACCACCTCGGCCGGCACGTGGCGGGCCCGCGCCCTGATCAACGCGACCGGCACGTGGGACCGCCCGTTCTGGCCGCGCGTGCCGGGGCAGGAGGCCTTCCGCGGGTGGCAGCTGCACACGGCCGGATACCCGGGGCCGGACGCGTTCGCGGGCCGCTCGGTGGTCGTCGTCGGCGGCGGCACGTCCGCCGTGCAGCACCTGCTGGAGATCGCGCCGGTCGCCGCGGCCACCACCTGGGTGACCCGCCGCCCGCCCGTCTTCAGGGAGGGCGGCTTCGGCGAGGTCGAGGGCCGGGCCGCGGTCGCCATGGTCGAGGAGCGGGTGCGGGACGGCCTGCCGCCGCGCAGCGTCGTGTCCGTCACCGGGCTGCCCATGACCGAGGCGCTGCGCCGGGCGAGGGAGGAGGGCGTGCTGCGCCGGCAGCCGATGTTCGACCGCGTCGCCCCGGACGGCGTGGTCTGGGACGGAGGACGGACCGTGGCCGCCGACACCATCCTGTGGGCGACCGGCTTCAGACCCGCGATCACCCACCTCGCCCCGCTCGGGCTGCGGGAGCCCGGGGGCGGCATCCGGCTTGAGGGCACGCGCGCGGCGCGCGACCCCCGCGTGCACCTCGTCGGGTACGGGCCCTCCGCGAGCACCATCGGCGCCAACCGCGCGGGGCGCGCCGCCGTCCTGGAGGTGTGCGCGCTGCCGGGCATGCCGGTTCCCGGCGAACGGCGCCCCGTCTTCACTCCCTGACGACACTTTGTCGACGAAACGATAGGTGGCGTCTATGATGCGGTGCTGTTATGAACCTCCGCGAGCTGTGTCACCCGGTCTGCGCGGCCACCCCGCCCGAGCCGGTCGCAGCCAGGGCCGAGCACAGGACCCGGAGGCCAGCGGCAGGTCCCGGCCGCCCGCCGCGCCGGGCCCCGCGCGCCTTATCCCGCCGCTGAGCCGCCCCGCGGCGCGGCGCGCCCTTCCCCGCCCCCGGACGCGTCCTCATCGCCCCAGGCCACCTCCCCGCACAGCAGCAACAGGAGACTCACCACGTGACCGACGAAGCACCCCTGATCGACACGACGGTGCCCCACTCGGCGCGGATCTGGAACTACTGGCTCGGCGGGCGGGACAACTACGAGGTCGACCGGGTGGCGGGCGAGCGGTACCGCAGTGTCTTCCCCGGCGTCGTGGAGGTGGCACGCGCCTCGCGCGGCTTCCTGCTCAGAACGGTCCGCCATCTCGCCGGGCCCGTGGGCATCCGCCAGTTCCTCGACATCGGCACCGGACTGCCCGGGGCGGAGAACATCCACGACACGGCCCAGGACATCGCCCCCGACACGCGCGTCGTCTACGTCGACAACGACCCGCTGGTGATCGCGCACGCCCGCGCGCTCCTCGCCGTCGGCCCGCCGGGCGTCACCGACTTCCTGCGCGCCGACCTGCACGACCCCGACGCCATCCTGCGCGGCGCGGCCCGCACCCTCGACCTGTCCCGGCCGGTCGCGCTCGTGCTCAGCGGCGTGCTCGGCCACGTCGGCACCTACGAGGAGGCCAGGTCCATCGTCGGCCGCCTGCTGGCCGGGCTGCCCGCGGGCAGCCATCTGACCCTCAACGACGGGGGCGCGGGCGCGGGATGCGGCCGGTTCGAGGCCGCCCAGCGGGCGTACAACGACAGCGGCGCCGCGCCCTATCACCTGCGCACCCGTGAGGAGATCGCGGGCTTCTTCACCGGCCTCGACCTGATCGATCCCGGCGTCGTCTCCTGCCCCCGCTGGCGCCCGGGGCCGGACGGCGACCCGGCGGCCACGGGTGACCTCGACGTGTTCGGCGGCGTGGGCCGCAAGCCCTGAGCGGTCCCGTTCCGCGCCGGTGCGCTTTCGCTAAGCTCGCACGACTCGAAAGGTGGGTGCCAGCCGCTGATGGCCTACACGTACGGACGTACCGTCACACACTGCCCGTTCTGCGGGGTCGGCTACGCGGCCGACGCCGCGTGGCCCCGGGACTGCCCGGGGTGCGGGGAGACCCATTGGGCCAACCCGCTCCCCGTGGCCGTCGCGCTGCTGCCGGTGCTGGAGGGGGAACGTCGCGGTCTCGTGGTCGTCCGCCGCGACATCGAGCCGTGCCGCGGCGAACTGGCCCTGCCCGGCGGCTACATGGAACTGGGCGAGACCTGGGAGCAGGCCGCCGTCCGCGAGCTGGGGGAGGAGACCGGGCTGACGGCTTCCCCGGCGGAGGTCACGCTCTTCGACGTGCGGACCGGTGACCACACGCTGAACGTGTTCGCCCTGCTGCCGCCGGTGGCGGCCGGGACCCTGCCGCCGCCGGCCGCCACCCCGGAGGCCACGGAATGGCTCGTGCTGACGGCGCCCGCGCCGCTCGCCTTCCCCACCCACACCGCCGTGGTCGAGACCTGGTTCGCCGGTCGCTGACCGGGCCCTCGCCCCGGGCGCCGGGCCGCCCGCGGCCGGTCAGCCGACCGCGGCGCGCGGCCCCGCCTCCGCCCGGCTCCGCCCCGGTCTCGGCACCGACTCGCCCGAGGACCACCTGCCGAGCGAGATCTCGGCGGTGATGCCGGGTCCGAACCCGGCGATCAGGCCGCGGGCGGAATCCCCGGCGCCGCCGTCGGCGAACAGCCGCTCAAGGGCGTCGAAGACCACGCAGCTGGCGATGTTGCCGCGCTCGGCGAGCGTGGCCCGGCTGTAGCGGTACATCTCCGGGGCGACGCCGAGGTAGCGGCACAGGTCGTCCAGGATGCGGGGGCCGCCCGCGTGCACGATGTGGAAGTCCAGGCCCGAGACGTCCCACTGGTGTGCTCTCGCCAGGGTGCGCAGGGCGGGCGCGAGCAGTTCCATGGTGGTGGGGACCCGCTTGTCGAGCTGGAAGTGGAATCCCGTGTTCCTCACCGCGTAGGAGATCCAGTCCTCGGTGTCCGGGACCAGGTGCGAGCCGTTGCGTTCGAGGCGTACCCCGGTGCCGCCCCTGCCGCGCACCACGGCCGCGGCCACCGCGTCACCGAACAGGCCGTTGGACAGCAGTGAGCCGACGCCCAGGTCCGTCGGCTGGTAGCACAGGGAGCAGAACTCGCAGGCCACGATCAGCGCGTTGGCCTCGGGGTAGGCCAGGCAGAAGTCGTGGGCGCGGTTGATCGCGGCCCCGCCGGCTGCGCAGCCCAGCTGCGCGATCGGGAGCTGTCTGGTGTCGTCGTCGAAGCCGAGGGTGTTGATGAGCCAGGCCGTCAGCGACGGCATCATGAAGCCGGTGCACGACACGTAGACGATCAGGTCGATGTCGCGCGGGCCGAGCCCTGCGTGGTCGAGGGCCTTGAAGACCACCTGCGGCACGCGTCGTTTGGCCTCGGCCTCGTACACCTGGTTGCGCTTCTCGAAGCCGGGGTGCCGCAGCGTCTCCTCGACGGGCTGCACGATGTGCCGGGTGCGGACCCCGGTGTTCTCGATGAGCCGCAGGGCCAGCGCCAGTTGCGGATGGTCGGCGTGCAGCGTGCGCGCCAGCTCCAGGGTCTGCTCCAGCGTGAGCACGTGCTCGGGCACGGCGATGGCCGGCCTGCACAGAGTTGCCATGATCCCCTCCCCTTCCGCGGGGCCACGTCCGTGACCCGCGCGGTACCGATGGCTGTGTCAGTGGGCGCATCCGGTCACCAGGTGACCGGAAGCTCGTACGGATAGCGCCAGATCGACTCGTCGTTCCAGCGGATGTCGGCGGCCGGGACGGCGAGCGCGAGTCCCGGGAAGCGGGCGAGCAGACTCCCGATGGCGAGCTGGAGCTCCATCAGGGCCAGGGGCGCGCCGATGCAGTGGTGGGCGCCCCAGCCGAACGTCATGTGCGGTGCGGGCGGCCGGTCCAGATCGAGGCGGTCCGGATCGGCGAAGCGGGCGGGATCGCGGTTGGCGGCCAGGTAGGACACGTGCACCGTGTCGTTGGCGCGGATGGTGACGTCGCCGATCTGCACGTCCTCGGTCGCGACGCGCGGAATGCCCACGCCCTTGCGGAACGGGATGTACCGCAGCAGCTCCTCCATGGCCTGCGGCAGCCGTTCCGGCCTGGCCCGCAGCTTCGCGAGCTGCTCCGGGTGCGTCAGCAGGGTGTAGGTGATGTTGCTGAGCTGGTAGGTGCTGGTGTCGTGGCCCGTCATCAGCAGGACCATGGCCATCACGGTCAACTCGTCGGTGCCGAGCACCTCGTCGCCGTCGCGCGCGGTGGCCAGCACACTGATGAGGTCGTCGCCCGGCCTGGCCCGCCGCTCGCGCGTGAGGTCCGCGAAGTAGGACCGCAGCTCGGCCTTGGCGCGGACCGCCTCGTCCCTGGTCGTCACACCGGTGTTCATCATGGCCATCGCCTGCGCGCGCAGCCGGGTCCTGTCCTCACGCGGGATGTCGAGCACCTCGCAGATCGTCGTCAGCGGCAGCCGCGTCGACAGGTGCTCGACCAGGTCGGCGGGCGGCCCGTGCTCGGCCATGCCGTCGAGCAGCTCGTCCACGATGGCCTGCGTGGCGGGCTTCATCCGCTCGACCCGCGGCGCGGTGAACGCCTGGGCCACCAGGCGGCGCAGGCGGCTGCTCTCGGGCGGGTCGAGCAGGTTGATCGACTCGTCCTGCACGATCGGCGCGGGGGTCATGCGGGGGAAGTCCCGGCCGGTCAGCGCGGCGCGGCTGAAGCGGCGGTCGGTCGTGACGGTCCTGACGTCCTCGTAGCGCGTGACGAGCCACGCCTCGCCCTCGCCGTAGGACATGCGGATGCGGGTGACGGGCCCCTCGCGCATCAGTTGCCGAAGCAACGGGTCGAACTCCAGTCCCTCGGCGAAGTCGAAGGGGCAGGTCCTGACGGTCTCGGAGTTCTCCACTCCGGCGCTCCTATCCTCGGGCCGCGTCACGGCGGGCGCGGTCTTGGGGCCGCGCACCTGGACTTACGGTGTGTCCCCGTCCGATGCGGAGGTCATGTGCCCGGCCCGTGAAATTAACCCGTTAGAGGATGTTCGGCGTGGCTCGCGGGCCGTGCGGAGACGCGAGGCGCCCCGGTGGGCCGGTCCGGCCCACCGGGGCACCCGGTGGTTTCGTTTGCGATGCGGACGGCGGAACGCGGCCCGTCGGCCGGGGGCTTCAGCGCACGGCCGGCTGCCCGCTCGGCTCCGCGTCCCCGAGGTTGTCCGGCAGCCGCAAGCCCTCGCGCAGCGGCACCAGTTCGGACTGGAGCACCAGGGCGGCGGCGCCGATGGCCGGCGCCGTGGCCGCGGAGCGGGACAGGCGCACCGGCACGGAGTGGGTGGCCCGCGAGAAGAAGGACCGGTCCAGCTCCTCCTGGACCACGGGCAGGTAGATCGACCCGGCGATGGCCAGGCTCGGGCCGGTGAGGACCACTTGTTCGAGGTCCATGATGTTGGCCAGGGTGCGGGCGGCGACCGCGAGGTAGCGCGCGGAGCGTTCGAGCAGCGTTCTGGCCCGCGGGTCGCCGCGCAGCGCGGCGCGGGTGATGGCGGCGAAGTCCGCGACGCGCCTGGGCCGTTCGCCGGTGCTGGTCAGACCGGCCGACCTGACCAGCTCGGGGTCGGCCAGGGCCGCGCCGACGACCGCGCCAGGACCGGCCAGTTGCTCGGTGCAGCCGCGTGCGCCGCACCAGCACTCGGGACCCTCGATGTCGACGCAGATGTGGCCGATCTCGCCGGCGTTGCCGCCCGCGCCGCGGTAGGTGACCCCGTTGATCATCAGGCCGGCCCCGATGCCCGTGCCCATGTAGAGGGCCGCGAACGTCGCCGTCCCGCCGATGTCGCCCGACCAGTGCTCCCCGAGTGCCGCGGCGGTCGCGTCGTTCTCCAGGACGACCGGCAGGCCGACGGCCGCGCCGAGTTCGCGGTCGAGCGGGAAGTGCTCCCAGTGCCGCATCGCGGGCGGGGTCAGCGGCATGCCGCCGGTTTGGTCCAAGGGCCCCGGAGTGACGAATCCGAGGCCCAGTATCCTGCTGCGGTCGATACCGGCTCCGTCGATCAGCGCGTCGACTTCCGTGGCGATCCTGGCCACGACGACCGGGGGATCGTCGGTGCCGACACCCGCGCGGGACATCCGGGCGACCACCGAACCACCCAGGTTGGTGAGCACATACGTGAGCCCCGCGTGGTCCAGATGCACGCCGACAGCGAACCGGGAGGACTGGTTGAGCTGTAGCAGCACCCGGCGCTTGCCGCCGGTGGACTCGGCCCGTCCCGTCTCAAGCACGAGTCCGTCGTCGATCAGCCGCCGGACCACGGTGGAGATGGTGGCACCGGTGAACCCGGTGGCCTTGACGAGTCCGACCCGGCTGATGGTTCCGGCCGCACGGATCACGTCCAGGACAGCAGCCCGGCTGCTGGCGTGGGGTGTGGTCCCCGCTGGTCCGCTCACAGAGTCCTCCGCATCGTTCACGGGAGTTGGCGACGCAACGCGGCAGCGAGGTAACGCTGCGCGATGCTTAGTTTATTCGCCTGACGAACGAGTTTGCCAGAGTCATACCTCGGGCGACGGCGATCCATCCCGAGTGCCCCGACTTGTCGCTGAAAGTGGTCCCGTGACCGCGCAGCGTGTCGGCGCTTGGCATGCACGTCGTTGTCTGTTCGTGTCTTTAGAGGGTTGACTTTGTTAATTCGGCGGCTTAACAATCACATACCCCTGGGTGACTCCTTCCATGCCCCAACGGTGGGGCAGGCCATGAGAGGAACGAAGCATGTCCATGCACGCGAGGTGGCGGCGCATACGAACAGCGTCGATCGGAGTGGTGTCGGTCGGGCTGCTGGCCACCGCTTGCGGTGGCGGTTCGGACAACGGTGGTTCGAGTGCCGACAGCGACACGCTGATCGTCTACACCGGCCTCGCCGGCGACTGGCCCCGCGTCTTCAACCCGTACCTGCCGACGGTCTCCGAGGGCCCGGGCACCATCTTCGAGCCGCTGTTCTTCTACAACATCGCGCGCCAGGACGACCCAGCGCCCAGGCTCGGCACGGAATACGCGTGGAACGATGACGGCACCGAGCTGTCCATCACCCTCCGCGAGGGCGTCGAGTGGTCGGACGGCGAGCCGTTCACCGCGGACGACGTGGCCTTCACCCTGAACATGCTGCTGGAGAACGAGGCCCTCAACACCCAGAACTTCCAGGGTGAGCCGACGGTCGTGGACGACACGCACCTGACCGTGTCGTTCGAGGAGCCGGCCTACATGAAGGCCCCCGACCTGCTCGGCAAGACCTGGATCGTGCCCGAGCACATCTGGGGCGAGCTGGAGGACCCGGGGACGGACCAGATACCCGAGCCGGTGGGCACCGGGCCGTTCACCTTGCAGGAGTTCAGCCCGCAGGCGTTCACGCTCGCCGCGAACGAGAACTACTGGGACGGCGCCCCCGAGCTGCCCGAGGTCCGCTACGTCGCCCTCTCCGGCAACCAGGCCGGTGCAGACGCCCTGGCCGCCGGTGAGATCGACTTCCAGACCGGCCCGGTGCCGGACATGGCCAACTTCGAGGCCAACCACGAGGGGTACAAGGACGTCACCGTCCACGCCTTCCAGATGGTGCTCGACACCTGCTCCAACGCCGAACTCGGCTGCACCGGCCCGCAGACCGACCCGGCCGTGCGCCAGGCCATCTACTACGCGATGGACCGCGAGCAGCTGAACACGCTGGCCTTCCAGAACACCGCGGACGAGATGTCCCCCGGCTTCGCGCTGCCCGAGCGCGACGCCGGCTACGTCTCGGCCGACCTGGAGAACCAGACCGTGCCGATGAACGCCGACATCGCGCGGGCCCAGGAGATCCTTGAGGGCGCCGGCTGGACCATGGGCGGCGACGGCATCTACGAGAAGGACGGCGAGCGGCTGTCCATGACCGTGCGCGTGGTCACCGGCTGGACCGACTACATCACGGCCGTCAACACCCTGTCGGAGCAGCTGAAGGAGGCCGGCATCGAGCTGACCCCGCAGCCCGCCTCCAACAACGAGACGATGGACGCCCGCGGTCGCGGTGACTTCCAGCTCCAGATCGACTCGCAGTACCCGGGCCCGACGCCGGACCCGTACTACGTGTACAACAACTTCTTCAACAGCGACAACACCGTTCCGGTCGGCGAAACCGCCAACCCGAACTTCGCGCGGTACTCCAACCCGGCCGTCGACGACGCCATCGCCGAGCTGAACCAGATCAACCCGGCGGACACCGAGCAGCGGCAGCCGTACTACGACATCATCCAGGCCGAGATCGAGCGGGACATGCCGTACATCCCGATCATGCTCGGCGGCAACACCAGCCAGTTCAACTCGGCGAAGTTCACCGGTTGGCCGACGGACGTCAATCTCTACGCCTACCCCGCGGTCTGGCAGCGCCCCGACCAGGCGGAGATCTACCGCAGCCTCGAACCGACCGGTGAGTGACCTGAACCGATGAGGTACTACGCCCGGAAGCTCGGGTTCTACCTGGTCGCCCTGTGGGCGGCCCTGACCCTGAACTTCTTCATTCCACGAATGATGCCGGGCAACCCAGTCGACACGCTGCTGGCCAAGCTCCAGCAGCGTGGCGGCTCGGTTGGACCCGATGTGCGCGAGGCCTACGCGCTGATGCTCGGTACGGACACGGGGGAACCCCTGTGGGACCAGTACTTCTCGTACCTGGCCAACATGCTGCGCGGGGACCTGGGAGTCTCGGTCAGCGTCTTCCCCGAAGAGGTCACCACGGTCATCGCGCAGTCCTTGCCCTGGACGATCGTGCTCGTGGGCATCGCGACCTTCCTGTCATTCCTGGTGGGCGTCGTGCTCGGCATGGTGGTGGGCTGGAAGCGCGGGACCTGGCTCGACTCGCTCATTCCGGCCACCACCGTGCTCTCGGCCGTGCCGTACTTCTGGCTCGCGCTGATCTTCGTGATGTTCTTCTCCACGTCCCTGGCGTGGTTCCCGCTGAACGGCGGCTACGACGTCTCCCTGTCCACCGGCTGGACCTGGGAGTTCATCAGCTCCGCGATCTACCACGGCTTCCTGCCCGCCCTGACGATCGTCGTCTCCTCCGTCGGCGGGTGGCTGCTCGGCATGCGGAACATGATGGTCTCCACCATGTCCGAGGACTACATCCTCACCGCGCGGGCCAAGGGCCTGCGCAACAACCGGATCATGACCCGCTACGCCGCGCGGAACGCGGTCCTGCCCTCGGTGGCCGGCTTCGCCATCTCGCTCGGCTTCGTGGTCTCCGGCTCCATCATCACCGAACAGGTCTTCTCCTACCCCGGCATCGGCGGCAAGCTGCTCCAGGCCGTGGAGAACAGCGACTACGCCCTGATGCAGGGGATCTTCCTCGTCATCACGGTGGCGGTGCTGGCCGCCAACCTGGTCGTCGACCTGCTGTACGGCTTCATCGACCCGCGTACCCGAGTCGAGAACTGACCAGGAAGGAGCAGGCATCGTGACCAATCCAAGCCCGCTCGCCGGCAGCCCCGACCAGGGCACGCCGGGCCAGGCGGCCCCCGTCAAGTCGGCGCCCCCGCCACCGGCGCGCGAGAGCGGCATGCGCGCGCTGCTGCCGAGCTGGTCGCCCAAGCTCGGCATCGGGCTCGCGCTGGTCCTCGGCATCGTCCTGTTCGGTGCCCTTGGCCCCATGCTGGTCGGCGACCCGGACGCCATCAACAGCATCGGCATGACCGAGCCGAGCGGCGACTACTGGCTCGGCACCACCCAGACCGGGCAGGACGTGCTCGCCCAGCTGGCGCACGCCGTGCGCGGCTCGCTCATGGTCGGCCTGGTCGTCGGCATCCTCGCCACTGTCCTGTCCGCCCTCTTCGGCATCATCGGCGGCTACGCGGGCGGCGCGGTGGACGAGGGCTTCTCCCTGCTGTCCAACGTCATGCTGGTCATCCCCGGCCTGCCGCTGGTCATCGTCATCGCGGGCTTCGTGCCCGCCCAGGACCGCGGCTGGTGGACCGTCGCGCTGGTGCTCGCCATCACCGGCTGGGCCGCCTCCGCGCGGGTGCTGCGCGCCCAGACCCTCTCGCTGCGCAACCGCGACTACGTGGCCGCGGCCCGGGTGGCGGGGGAGAAGCGGTGGCGCATCATCACCGTGGAGATCCTGCCGAACCTGCTGCCGCTGCTCGCCTCGCAGTTCGTCTTCGCCGTCATCGCGGCCATCCTGGCCGAGGCCGGCCTGTCGTTCCTCGGCCTTGGCGCCGCCAACTCCCACACCCTGGGCACCATGCTGTACTACGCCCAGAACGGCTTCGCGCTCCAGTACGAGGCCTGGTGGTGGTTCGGCCCGCCCGGCCTGATGATCGCGCTGTTCGGCTGCGGCCTCTCGCTGATCAACTTCAGCATCGACGAGATCATCAACCCCAAGCTGCGCGTGCCCAAGGCGACCGGCAAGGCCGACGCGCCGCCGCCGGTCACCCCGGCGGCCCCGGTCGCCGGCGCCGCCGCCGAGGCCCCGCCCGCCGTGGCCGGCGACCAGGCCGCCGAGCGGGGGAACGCGGTCCTCACCGTCCGCAACCTCAACGTGGTCTACCGGACCGACAACCCGGTGCACGCGGTCAAGGACGTCTCGATCACCCTGGGCCGCGGCGAGATCCTGGGCCTCGCCGGCGAGTCCGGCTGCGGCAAGACGACGCTGGCCTACGCCGTCAACCGGCTGCACCGCCCGCCGGCCGAGGTCTCCTCGGGCTCGGTCGTCTTCCACGACCGCGACGGCGGGGACATCGACCTGCTGGCCCTGGACGCCGAGGACCTGCGCCGCTTCCGCTGGGCGAAGCTCTCCATGGTCTTCCAGGGGGCGATGAACTCCCTCAACCCGGTCATCTCCATCCACGAACAGCTCGACGACGTGCTCCTCACGCACAAGCCGGACATGTCCAAGGAGGAGCGGCGCGCCCGCTGCGAAGAGGTGCTGCGCCTGGTCCGGGTGGACCCCGCCCGCCTCGACTCCTTCCCGCACGAGCTGTCGGGCGGCATGCGGCAGCGCGTCATGATCGCCATGGCGATGCTGCTCGACCCGCAGGTCATGATCATGGACGAGCCGACCACGGCGCTCGACGTGGTCGTGCAGCGCGGCATCCTCCAGGAGATCATCCGGCTGCGCGACGAACTGGGCTTCGCCGTCGTCTTCATCACGCACGACCTGCCGATGCTGCTCGAACTGAGCGACCGCATCGCGGTCATGCGGGCCGGCGAGGTCGTCGAGTACGCGCCGGCGCGTGAGATCTACGAGCGCCCCAAGCACCCGTACACCCGTCAGCTGCTCGGCTCCTTCCCGAGCCTGACCGGCGAGCGCGGCGCGTTCATCCGCACCGGCGAGTCGTCATTCACGAAGAACGAGGGAGCGCCGCAGTGACCGCTCTTGAGGTCCGCGACCTGGTCAAGGACTACGCCATCCGCTCGGGGCTGCGCTCCTCCACGCTGCGCGCGGTGGACCACGTCTCCTTCACCCTCACGCCGGGCAAGACCGTCGCGCTCGTGGGGGAGTCGGGCTCGGGCAAGTCCACCGTCGCCAAGATGCTCGCCCGGCTCGAACGGCCCACCGGCGGCGAGATCATCGCGACCAAGGCCGACGGCACCCCGGTGGCGGACCGGGAGTACCGCGACCACGTGCAGATGGTGTTCCAGGACCCGTTCGCCTCGCTCAACCCCTTCCACACCATCGAGCACCACCTGGCCAGGCCGCTGCGGCTGCACGGCCGGGCCAAGAGCCGCGAGGAGACCAGGGCACTGGTCGACCAGCTGCTCGAACGCGTCAACCTCACCCCGGCGCGCTCCATCGCGCCGCGCCGCCCGCACGAGCTGTCGGGCGGGCAGCGCCAGCGCGTCGCCATCGCGCGGGCGCTCGCGCCCGGCGCGCAGGTCGTGGTCGCCGACGAGCCGGTGTCGATGCTGGACGTGTCCATCCGGCTCGGCGTGCTCAACCTGCTCGCGCGCCTCCAGCGCGAGGACAGCCTCGCGGTGCTGTACATCACCCACGACCTCGCCACCGCGCGGCACTTCTCCGACGAGATCCTTGTCATGTACCGCGGGCACGTCGTCGAGCGGGGCCCGTCGGACGACGTGATCCTCACCCCGCGGCACTCGTACACCAAGCTGCTCGCCGCCGCCGCGCCCAACCCGGACGAACGCGGCAGGTCGCTGGCCGCCTCGCCGGGAGCGATCGAGAAGGAGGACCTGACCCGGATGTACGACCACCACACCCAGTCGTGGCACCCGTTCGACAAGGCCGCCCCGATCGCCGCGGCGCTCGCCAACCCGGCGGGGGGCGCGTCCTCATGACGGCCCGCACGCGCCTGGTCTGGCAGGGCGGCGTCGCGCGGCTGACGTTCGCCGTCGGCGGCGACCTGCCGGTCTCGCTGCTCTCCGTGCGCCCCGCGGGCGCCGGGGAGCCCGCCGCGCCGCCTGAGGAGGCCGCCGCCCCGCCGCTGGTGGAGCTCCAGGCGCTGGGGCACGGCCGGTTCCCCGGCAGCCACCGCTACGCGGACACCACCGTGGGTGCGCGCCTGCGCCACGTGGGGCACGAGGAGTCGGCGGACGGGACCTGGGCCGAACTGCGCCTCACCCAGCGCGACGACGTCAGCGGGCTGGTCGTCACCAGCGTCTTCCGGGCCGCGCGCGGCGTGCCCGCGGTGCGCGCCTGGACCGAGGTGACGCTCGCCCCCGGTGCCGAGGAGGTGCGGCTCCAGGCCGTCACCTCCGTGGTCACCGGCGCGTTCCTCGCCGACGCGGGCCGCCCGGTGGACGGGATGGACGTCGTGTGCGCCGACTCCGACTGGGTGGCCGAGTCCCGCTGGCGGCGGGCCCCGCTGCGCGAGGTCGGGCTGGTCGCCATGGACCCCGAGGCGCACCACCACGCCTCGCGCAGCCGGTTCCCCGTGACCTCCCGCAGCTCGTGGTCCACCGGCGAACGGCTGCCCACCGGCGCCGTGGTGGCCGCGGACGACTCCTGGGCGCTCGCGTGGCAGATCGAGCACAACGGCGCGTGGCACTGGGAGCTGGGCGAACGCCGCGCCGGCGCCTACCTGGCGCTGCTCGGCCCGACCGACGCCGAGCACCAGTGGAGCACGGTGGTGACGGCCGAAGCGGGCTTCACCACCGTGCCGGTGTCCCTCGCGGTCGCCGCGGGCGGCGTGGACGAGGCGTTCGGCGCGCTGACCCACCAGCGCAGGGCGCTGCGGGCCGGCCGCTCGGGGCCGCTGCCCGTGGTGTTCAACGACTACATGAACACGCTGATGGGCAACCCGACCACGGCGAAGCTGCTGCCGCTGATCGACGCGGCGGCCGAGGCCGGCGCGGAGTACTTCTGCGTCGACGCCGGCTGGTACGACGAGGACGGCCACTGGTGGGACAGCGTGGGGGAGTGGCGCCCCTCGGCGACGCGCTTCCCCGGCGGTCTCGGCGAGGTCGTCGCGCGCGTCAGGGAGCGCGGGATGGTGCCGGGGCTGTGGCTGGAGCCCGAGGTCGTCGGCGTCCGTTCGCCGATGGCCGGCCGGCTGCCCGACGAGGCGTTCTTCCAGCGCCACGGCCGCCGTGTCGTGGAGCACGGCCGCTACCACCTGGACCTGCGGCACCCGGCCGCGCGGGCGCACGTGGACGGCATCGTCGACGGGCTGGTCGAGGAGTTCGGCGTCGGCTTCTTCAAGTTCGACTACAACATCATGCCGGGGGCCGGCACCGACGCGGGCGGCTGCGCGCCGGGTGAGGGGCTGCTCGCGCACAACCGGGCGCACCTGGAGTGGCTGGACGCGCTGCTTGAGCGGCACCCGGACCTGCTGATCGAGAACTGCGCCTCGGGCGCGATGCGCATGGACTACGCCATGCTGTCGCGGCTGCACCTCCAGTCGACGTCCGACCAGCAGAACCCGCTGCTCTACCCGCCGATCGCGTCGGCGGCCCCGGCCTCGGTGCTGCCGGAGCAGGCAGGCAACTGGGCGTACACGCAGCCCGAGATGTCGGTCGAGGAGTCGGCGTTCACACTGGCGACGGGCGTCCTGGGGCGGCTGTACCTGTCGGGGCACCTGAACCGGATGGCGCCCGAGCAGCTCGCGCTGGTCCGCGCGGCGGTGGCGGTCCACAAGGACCTGCGCGAGGAGATCGCCGGGGCGCTGCCGTTCTGGCCGCTCGGCCTGACGAACGCGGCGGGCCCTTGGGTGGCCACGGGCCTGCGGGCGCCGGAGGCGGGCGGCGGGACGCTGCTCACGGTGTGGCGCCGCCCCGGCGCCGACCCCGAGCTGGTCCTGCCGGTGCCGCACCTGCGCGGCGCGGACATCCGGCCCGAGGTGCTGTTCCCAGGACCCGGCACCGGCGCGGCCGAGTGGGCCCTGGCATGGGACGCGGAACGGGGCGAACTGCGCCTGACGAGCCCGGAGTCCGGGCCCGCGGCCACCGCCCGCGTCATCCGGCTCCGCTGAGGGGCCCGGCGGCGCCGCCACGGTGTCCTCCCGCGGGGCCGCGGCCCCGCGGGAGGACACCGTCCCGCCTAACCGGCGGTGGCCCGCAGCAGGATCAGCCGCTCGGGGAAGAGCACCGGGGCCTGGAGCCCGGCCTCGGCCAGGGCGAGGCCGGGCAGGCGCACCCCCTCGGGGGTCCACCACGGCAACGGAACGCCCCACCGGGTGGCGTTGCCCTCGGGCACGTCGCCGGGCGGCAGGGGGCGCACGTGGTACGTCAGCTCGGGGCGCAGCCCCGGCAGCCGCACCGGGCCGGGCGGGTACAGCTCGGAGGTCGCGGTGGCGACCACGGCGAACACCGCGTCGGTGCCGTCCTCGGCCACGACGCCGGACACCTCGACGGCCGGGTCGGCGTGGTCGGCGTGCACGGAGACGCCCGAGTGCAGCAGCCCGCGCAGTTCCTTGTACAGCGCCACCCACCGCGTCAGCCGCTCGATGTCCGCCGGCTCGGCGCGGGTGAGGTCCCACTCGATGCCGAAGTGGCCGAACAGGGCGGTGCCGGCCCGGAAGTCCACCGGGTGGCGGCGGTCGGTGGTGTGGGCGAGCCCCGCGCCGATGTGCGTGCCCATCAGCTCCAGCGGGATCAGCGTGTTGGTCCAGCGCTGGATGCGCTGCCGTTCGAGGGCGTCGATGCAGTCGGAGACCCACACCCGGTCGGTGCGCTGGAGGATCTCCAGGTCCACCCGGCCGCCGCCGGAGGAGCAGGACTCGATCTCCACGTGCGGGTGGCGGGCGCGCAGCTCGTCCATGAGCCGGTACACGGCGAGGGTCTGGTCGTGCACGCCGGCCCGGCCGGCGGGCTGGTGGCCCGCCTCCACGAGGTCGCGGTTGTGGTCCCACTTGAGGTAGGAGACGGGGTAGGTGGTGAGGAGGTCGTCGAGGCGCTCCAGGATGTACCGGTACGCCTCGGGCCTGGCGAGGTCGAGCACCTGCTGGGACCTGGCGGGGCCGGGCAGCCGGTCGCCGGTGGCCATGATCCAGTCCGGGTGCGCCCTGGCGAGGTCGGAGTCCGGGTTGATCATCTCCGGCTCGACCCAGATGCCGAACTGCATGCCGAGACCCGTCACGTGGTCGGTCAGCGGGCCGAGCCCGTCGGGCCAGACCTCGTCGGAGACGTACCAGTCGCCGAGCCCGCGGCGGTCGTTGCGCCGGGAGCCGAACCAGCCGTCGTCGAGGACGAAGCGCTCGGCGCCGACCGCGGCGGCGGCGTCGGCGAGGCCGCGCAGGCGGGTCAGGTCGTGGTCGAAGTAGACGGCCTCCCAGGTGTTCACGACGACGGGGCGCGGGCCGGAGGGGTGGTGCGGCCGGGCCCGCAGGTGGCGGTGGAAGCGCGCCGACACCTCGTCGAGCCCGGTGCCGAACGAGCCGTACTGCCACGGCGTGCGGTAGGAGGCGCCGGGGTCGAGCAGGACCTCGCCGGACAGCAGCAGTTCACCCGAGCCGAGCAGGGAAACGGAGTGGAAGGTGCGTTCCGCGAAGGTGCGGTGGTTGCCGGACCATGCGGTGTGCACGGCCCACACGCGCCCGGAGCGGTTGCCGAAGCCGGCGGTGCCGGCCGCGAGCAGGTAGGCGGCGTCGTAGCCGGTGCGGCCGGTGCGGTTCTCGCGCATGCGCAGGCCGTGGGTGAACGGCGTGCGCTGCGGGCTGCGTTCGCGCAGGTGATGGCCCGTGAAGTCGAGCAGGTCCGTGGCGTCGGGCGGCACCGGGAGCGTGAGGTGCACCGCGTCCACGGCGAACGGGGTGTCACCGGCGTTGGTGAGGGCGGCGCGCTGGCGCACGAGCCCCTGCGGGGTGAGTTCGATGGTGAGTTCGAGTTCGAGTGCCGCCGCCGGGTCGTGCGCGTGCACGGTGAGCCGTCCGCCCCGGCCCTCGGCCGGTCCTTCGCCCGCGGCGCCCTCCCCGGGGCCGAGGCTCGCCCCGGTGACGCGGAAGGCGGTGGAGAAGTCGGCCCCGCCGCGGTTGCCGATCAGCCCGGGGGTGCCGAGCCAGCCCGCCGACTGCTCGGGCAGGACGGCGACGTCGACGGGGCCGTCGACGGAGAAGCCGATGGGCTGCGGCCGGGCGGCCAGCCGCAGTGCGGCGAGCCCGGCGGGGTCGAGCGCCCCGAGGTCGGCCCCCCAGTGCACGACGCGGGGCAGCCGCGCCTCCGAGAGGTCGAGCACGAGGCTGACCCCGGCCGCGCGCAGGTGCGTCAGGCCGGGGTCGGCGAGCAGGTCGGGTTGTGGTGCCACGTGGATCCGCGTCCTTCGCTCATCGGGAGTTGCCGGTCAGTTGACCTTGTTGACTTACTTTATTTGGTTGCATAAGAATCTCTACCCGGTTCGAGCGGACGATTTCCAGGGAGTGTTCAACGATGATCCGCCACACGTTGCATGACGGTTGGCACCTGACGGCGGCTGCCGGACCGGTTCCCGGCCACATCGCGGGCCGCACCATCCCGGCCCAGGTGCCGGGCAGCGCGCACCTCGACCTGCTCGCGCAGGACCTCATCCCCGACCCGTACCTCGACCGGGTGGAGGAGGAGCTGGTCTGGGCGCACCGCACCGACTGGCGCTACGCCACCACCGTCGAGGCCGAGGCTCCCGCCCCCGACGAGCGCGTCGACCTCGTCTTCGAAGGGCTCGACACCGTCGCCACCGTCGTGCTCGGCGGCGAGGTGCTCGGCAGCACCGCCAACATGCACCGCTCCTACCGCTTCGACGTGCGGCACCTGCTCACGGGCGACGCGGCCGACCTCGTCGTCACCTTCAGGTCGGCCCTCGCGTACGGCGAGGAGATCCAGGAGCGCCTCGGGTCCCGCCCCCGCGCCTACCCGCACCCCATGAACACCGTGCGCAAGATGGCGTGCAGCTTCGGCTGGGACTGGGGCCCCGACCTCCAGACCGCCGGCATCTGGAAGCCCGTGGCGCTCGAACGCTGGCGCGTGGCCCGCCTCGCCGAGGTCCGCCCCCTGGTCACCGTCGCCGAGGACGGCACGGGACGCGCCGAGGTGCACGCCGTCGTCGAGCGCTCAGGGCTCGGCGACGCCGCGGAACTGACCCTCACCGCCGCCATCGGCGACCACCGCGCCACCGTGGTCGTGCCGGCGGACGCCACCACCGCGCAGGTCACCGTCGAGGTGCCCGACGCCGAGCTGTGGTGGCCGGCCGGGTACGGCGACCAGCCGCTGTACGACCTCGACGTCACCCTCTCGGGCACCGGCGACGACGCGGGCACCGCGCTGCACACCGTGCGGCGGCGCGTGGGCTTCCGCACCGTGGTCCTGGACACCGCGCCGGACGAGACGGGCACCCCGTTCACCTTCGTCGTCAACGGCCGGCGGATCTTCGCCAAGGGCGCCAACTGGATCCCCGACGACCACTTCCTCACCCGCATCACCCGCGAGCGCCTTGAGCGGCGCGTCGACCAGGCGCTCGGCGCGCACATGAACATGCTCCGCGTCTGGGGCGGCGGCATCTACGAGACCGAGGACTTCTACGACGTCTGCGACGAGCGCGGCGTCCTCGTCTGGCAGGACTTCCTCCTGGCCTGCGCGGCCTACCCGGAGGAGGAGCCGCTGTGGAGCGAGTTCGAGGCCGAGGCCCGCGAGAACGTGGCCCGGCTGACCTCCCACGCCTCCCTCGTGCTGTGGAACGGCGGCAACGAGAACCTGTGGGGCTGGATGGACTGGGGCTGGCAGGAGGAACTCGACGGCAAGACCTGGGGCCTGCGCTACTACACCGAGCTGTTCCCCGCCATCGTCGCCGAACTCGACCCCACGCGCCCCTACTCCGACGGCAGCCCCTACAGCCCCGGCTTCACGCCCGAGGACAAGCACCCCAACGACGCCGACCACGGCTCCCGGCACGAGTGGGAGGTGTGGAACCGCGTCGACTACACCCACTACCGCACTCATGTGCCGCGCTTCTGCTCGGAGTTCGGCTTCCAGGGCCCGCCCGCCTGGTCCACGCTGACCCGCTGGATCCACGACGAGCCGCTGACCCCGACCTCGCCCGGCTTCCTGCTGCACCAGAAGGCCGAGGACGGCAACGGCAAGCTCGACCGCGGCATGGCCCCCCACCTGCCCGAGCCCCGCACGTTCGAGGACTGGCACTGGGCCACGCAGCTCAACCAGGCGCGCGCCGTCGCGTTCGGTATCGAGCACTTCCGCTCCTGGTGGCCGCGCACCGCGGGCTCCCTGGTGTGGCAGCTCAACGACTGCTGGCCGGTGACCTCCTGGGCCGCCGTGGACGGCGACGAGCGCCCCAAGCCCCTGTGGTACGGGCTGCGCAACGCCTACGCCCCGCGGCTGCTGACCGTCCAGCCCCGCGACGGCCGTGAGACACTCGTCGCGGTCAACGACACCGACGAGGCGTGGACCGGCCAACTTCGTGTCGAGCGGCTGACGTTCACGGGCGAGGCGCTGGCCACCGCTACCATCTCCCTCGAAGTCTCGGCACGTTCGGTCGCCGAGATCGAGCTGGCCGACTCGCTGCTGAAGCCGGCCGACGCGGCACGGGAGGTACTGGTGGCAACCGTGGACGGGACCCGGGCGGTCCATCTCTTCGCCGAGGACCGGGACCTCGCCTACGACCCGCGGGCCCTCACGGCCGAGGCGGTGCCGGTGCCGGGCGGCTACCGCGTCGACGTCCGCGCGACCTCCTTCGCGCGCGACGTCGCGATCCTCGCCGACCGCGTCGCCCCCGACGCCGTGGTCGACGAGATGCTGGTGCCCGTCCTGCCGGGCGAGACCCGCTCGTTCACCGTGCGCACCGGGGCCACCGTCGACCCGGCCGAGTTCACCGGACCGCTGGTGCTGCGCAGCGCCGGCTCCCTGCACACGCCACCGGTGCCGGCTGAGTGAGCCGGACCGAGGCCATCGGGCTCGTCCTCGCCCGGCCGGCGCGACTGCTCGGTGTCGAACCCTTCTTCATGGAGTTCATCGCCGGCATCGAGGAGAAACTGGCCGAGCGGGGACTGTCCGTGCTGCTCCACGTCGTCGCCACGCACGACGAGGAGATCGCCACCCACCGCAGGTGGGCCGAGCGCGGGCTGGTGGACGCGGTCGTCGTGGTCAACCTGACCGGCGGCGACCGCCGCCCGGCGGTCCTCGCGGGGCTGGGCCTGCCCGCCGTCATGGTCGGCGCGTGGGACGGCGGTCCCGACACGCCGGCCGTCATCACGGACAACGCCGCGCCGGTGCGCGAGGCGCTGGACGTCCTGTTCGGGCTCGGGCACCGGCGCATAGCCCGCGTCACAGGACCCGCAGAGCTGGTCCACACGCGGGCCAGGACCGCGGCCCTGCGCGAGGGCTGCGCGGCGGTCGGCGTCGAACCCGTGCTCGTCGAGGGCGACTACTCGGCCGAGGCCGGCGCCGAGCTGACCGCACAGCTGCTGCGCCGCCCGGAGCGGCCGACGGCCGTCCTGTACGACAACGACGTGATGGCCGTCGCCGGGCTCGGCGTCGCCAAGGAGCACGGCGTGCGGGTGCCCGAGGACCTGTCCCTCATCGCGTGGGACGACTCCACGCTGTGCCGCCTCGCCTCGCCCGCGCTCTCGACGATGAGCGTGGACGTGCACCGGTTCGGCGTCCTGGTCGCCGCGTCGGTGCTCGAACTCATCGACGGCCGCCCGGTCGTGCGGCGCTGGTCGCCGCCCGCGCGGTTCACCGCGCGCGGCAGCACGGCGACCGCGCCCGACGCCTGAACGCGCCGGCGCCGCGCGCCACTTCGCGCGCCGGCGCGGTTGCGCACGCGCCGCTCACGCGCCGGGTTCCGCCCCGGCGCGGGCGTCGCGTTCCGCCGCCGCGAGCCGGCGCGTGGCCCGTTCCGCGGTGCCGCGCGCCCAGCGCCCCGTCGTCACCACCCCGAGCACCAGCACGACCGCGCCGCAGCCGGCGATGACCCACATCCCGGCCGTCCTCGACCCCGCGACGAGCACCGTGCCGACCACGGCGACCCCGAGCGCGGACCCCACCTGCCGGCCCGTCGAGGCGATGCTCGCCGCCACCCCGGAACGCGACCGCGGCATGCCGGTCACCGCGGTGTTCGTGATGGGCGCGTTGACGAGGCCGAACCCGATGCCGAAGCACACGTACCCGGCGAACAGCACGGGCAGGGGCGTCCGCGCGTCGAGCCCCGTGAGCAGGACGCCGCTCGCCGCGATCGCGACGCCGGCCGGGATCAGCGGCGCGCGCGGGCCCACGTGCGCCACCAACTGGCCGGAGAGCGGCCCGAAGAGCAGCGTCGTCCCGGCCATCGGCAGCAGGTGCAGGCCGGCTTCGAGCGCCGTGAGGCCCCGGGTGTCCTGGAGGTAGAGCGTGTTCAGGAACAGGAACCCGCCCAGGGCCGCGAACGCCGCCACCGCGATCGCGAACGCGCCGCTGAAGGGGGCGCTGCGGAACAGGCGCAATTCGATCAGGGGCTCGGCGCGCCGCGGCTCGTACAGCAGCAGTCCGGCCAGGGCCCCCGCGGCCCCGGCGAAGCAGCCCAGTATCACCGGCGAGCCCCAGCCGTCGTGCCCGCCCTCGATGATCCCGAACGTCAGCGAGCCGAGCAGCACGATCACCAGCACCTGCCCCACCGGGTCGACGCGGCGCGGTCGCGCGGCCCGCGACTCGGGCACGAAGCGCCGCGTCAGGTACAGCGCGGCCAGGCCGATCGGCAGGTTCAGCCAGAAGATCGCCCGCCAGCCGAACGCGTGCGTCAGCGCGCCGCCCACGATCGGGCCGATCGCCATGGAGATGCCGACCACACCGCCCCACACGCCGATGGCCCTGGCCAGCTCGCGCGGCTCGCGGAAGGTGTTCGTGATGATCGACATGGCCACCGGGTTGAGCATCGAGCCGCCGACGGCCTGCACCGCGCGGAACGCGATCAGCCAGCCGAGCCCGGGCGCCAGGGCGCACAGCAGCGAGCCGGCGGTGAAGACCACGAGGCCCGTCCTGAAGACGCGGCGCCGGCCGATCCGGTCGGCCATCGAACCCGAGAGCATCAGGAAGGCCGCGAGCACCACCGTGTAGACGTCCAGCGTCCACTGGAGCCCCGAGACGTCGGCGTCGAGCTCCCGCTGCAACGACGGCAGGGCCACGTTCAGCGCGGTCACGTCCAGGCTGACGATCAGCAGGCTCATGCAGCAGATCGCGAGCACCAGGAACCGGCGGCGCGGGGAGAGATCGTCGGCCATGCCCATGTCTTATCAGGCGGCGCGCGGTACGCGGCGGCCGTGGCGGGGAATCCCGGAGGGGAATACCGGGCGGCGGCCCAGCGTTGCGCCCACCCGGCACCAGAACCATTCGTTGAGGGAGGGCCCGTGTCCGACGCCACTCCGGAGACCCACGTCATCGCCTACCGGGCGGCGGAGCACCTGCTCGACGCCCGTGACCCGCGCGGCGCCCTGAAACTGCTCGACCCGCTGATCACGGCCCACCCGGAGAACACCGCGGCCCGGCTGCTGCGCGCCCGCGCGTTCTTCCTCGCCGCGCAGCTGCGCTCGGCGGAGCTGGAGTTCCAGCTCGTGCTCGAACGCGAGCCCGACAACGCCTTCGCCCACTTCGCGCTGGCCCGCACGCTTGAGCGGGCCGGCCGGGACGGGGAGGCACTGCGCCACTTCCGGCTCGCGGCGGCCCTCGACCCGCGCCCCGACTTCGTGGCCGCGGCCCGGTTCGAACGCGCCCCCTGACCGGAGTTTTCGCGCCCCGGTGGCGCGGGGGCGCCGGGCCGCGGGCACCATGGTCGGCATGAGAGCGAGTGAAGCCAGGGCAGCCGCCGCCGACTGGATCGAACGACACGGCGGCCGGCTGCCCGGCTTCGCCGGCGCCTACCTCGGCGGCTCCACGGCGGCCCTGCCGCCCGACGCCCCCGTCCCGCCCGGCTCGGACGTCGACGTCATGGTCGTCACCGAAGGACCCGCGCCCGGCGTCAAGCCGGGCAAGCTGCGCCACCTCGGGGCGCTGCTCGACGTCACGCTGGTGCCCGCCGAGCAGCTCGCCTCGCCCGACGCGGTGCTCTCCGACTACCACCTGGCGCCGGCGCTGCGCGCGGACACCGTCGTCGCCGACCCCGCGGGCCGGCTCACCGCCCTGCACGAGGACGTCGCCCGCCGCTTCGCCGAGCCGCGCTGGGTCGCGGCCCGCCAGGCCCACGCGCTGCGCCGCGTGACGGACGGCCTGCGCGGCCTGGACGCGACCGCGCCCTGGCCGCAGGCCGTCACCGCCTGGCTGTTCCCCACCGGGGTCACCACCCACGTGCTGCTCGTGGCCGCGCTGCGCAACCCGACCATCCGGCTGCGCTATGTCGCCGCCCGCGACCTGCTCGCCGCGCACGGCCTGGCCCGGCGCCACGAGGAACTGCTCGAACTGCTCGGCTCCGCCGCCCTGACCGCGCCGCGCGCGGAACAGCACCTGCGCGCGCTCGCCGACACCTTCGACGCCGCGGCGGCGGTCGCCCGCACCCCGTTCGCCTACGCCTCGGACATCACGCCCGCGGCCAGGGCCGTGTCGATCGACTCGCTGTACGCGCGGATCAGGGCGGGGCAGCACAGGGAGGTGGCCTTCTGGCTGGCCGCGACGGCCGCCCGCTGCCACACCGTCCTCGACGCCGACGCGCCGGAGGCGCTGCGCGAGGAACGGGCCCCGCACTTCGCCGCCCTGCTCGCGGACCTCGGCATCGACTCACCCGCCGATCTGACCGCGAGGGCCGCGGACGTGCTCGCCCACCTGCCGACGCTGACCGACACGGCCGACGCCGTCCGTCACGCGGTGGCGGGCTCGTCGAGCTGACGCCGCACCGCCGCCGCGATGGCGGCCGCGTCGATGCCTGCCTCCCGCAGCTGCTCGGCCGGCTTCGCCGACCCCGGCATCGTCGTGACCGCGAGGCGGACCAGCCGGGGCACGGGCCTGCCGTCGGTGAACGCGTCGAGGACGGCGTCCCCGAGACCGCCCTCGGGCCTGTGGTCCTCGACCGTCAGCAGGCAGCCGGTGGCCTCGGCCGCTTCGAGCAGCGCGTGCGCGTCCACCGGCTTCACCGAGTACAGGTCGAGCACCCGCACGCGGATGCCGTCCGCCGCGAGTTCGTCCGCGGCGGCCAGCGCCTCGTGCACGGTGACGCCCGCGGCCACCACCGTCAGCCGGTCCTCGTCCGAGGAGCGCAGCAGCTTGCTGCCGCCGATCGGGAACTCCTCGTCCGGGCCGTAGAGCACCGGCGCGGCGCCCCGCGAGGTGCGCAGGTAGCGGATGCCGGTGCCGTCGGCCATGGCGGCCACCAGGCGTGCCGTCTGGTTCGCGTCGCACGGGTAGAGCACGGTGCTGCCGTGCACCGAGCGGAACATCGCCAGGTCCTCAAGGCCCATCTGGGACGGGCCGTCCTCGCCGATGGCCACCCCCGCGTGCGAGCCCGCCAGGTTCAGGCTCGCCCGGCTGACCGCGGCCATCCGCACGAAGTCGTGCGCGCGGGTCAGGAAGGCCGCGAAGGTCGAGGCGAACGGTGTCCGGCCGCGGATCTGCATGCCGACGGCCGTCGCGACCAGTTCCTGCTCGGCGATGTAGCACTCGAAGAACCGCTCGGGGTGCCGTTCGGCGAAGAACGCGGAACGCGTCGAGTCGCTCACCTCCCCGTCCAGCGCCACGACGTCCTCGCGCCCGTCCCCGACGGCGGCCAGCGCCTCGCCGTAGGCGTTCCGCGTGGCGACCTCGTCGCCCGGCGACCACGTGGGCAGCTCCGTGTGCACGCCGTGCGGCTGCCGGGGCGCGGTCGCGGCGGCCGGCTTGGCCACCTCGACGGTCAGGGAGCGCTCGCCGCCCAGTTCCGCGATGGCCTCGTCGGCGTCGGGCACGGGCTTGCCGTGCGCGCCCTCCTGGTCCTCGACCGCGCGCACGCCGCGCCCCTTGCGGGTGCGGGCCAGGATCACGGTGGGCCGGTCGGTGACGCCGGCCGCCTCCGTGTAGGCGGCGTCGATCGCCGCCGTGTCGTGGCCGTCGACCTCGATCGTGTGCCAGTCGAACGCGGCGGCCCGCCGCGCGTACGCGTCGAGGTCCCACTCGTGCCGGGTGGGGCCGCGCTGGCCCAGCCGGTTCACGTCGACGACGAGCGTGAGGTTCGCGAGCCGTTCGTACCCCGCGTGCTCGAACGCCTCCCAGTTCGAGCCCTCGGCCAGCTCGCTGTCCCCGCACAGCACCCACACCCGGTAGGGCAGCTCGTCGAGCCTGCGGCCGGCGAGCGCGATGCCCACGCCCACCGGCAGGCCCTGCCCCAGGGAGCCGGTGGCGACGTCCACCCACGGCAGCCGCGGCGTGGGGTGGCCTTCGAGGCGGCTGCCGTGCTCGCGGAACGTCAGCAGCTCCTCGTCGGTGATCGCGCCCGCCGCCTTCCAGGCGGCGTACAGCAGGGGAGAGGCGTGCCCCTTGGACAGGATGAGGTGGTCGTTGCCCGGGTGGTCGGGCCAGTCGAAGTCGTACCGCAGGTGGCGCGCCATCAGCACGGCCATCAGGTCGGCGGCGGACATCGACGAGGTGGCGTGCCCGGACGCGGCGTGCGACGTGGCGCGTACCGCGTCCACGCGGAACTGCTGTCCGAGCTCGGCCAGGTCGAGATCGGTGGTCATGCGGAAGCCTCCTCATGGGCCGGCCTGTGGACGTTTCGTGCGCGGGTACCCGGGCCGCCGGGCCCTGAAAACCGGCCCGCGCGCACGCCGCCGGCCCGGGCGCGGGGCTCGGGCCGGCGGACGGGGGCGGGGCGGCGTCAGCCGTCGGGCCTGGCGCCGCCGCCCGGCACGGCGCCCTGGTAGGGCCAGCGCAGCAGCGCGCCCAGGCCCCCGACCGGCACCCGGTGCCCGCCGTCGGACCCGTCGTCGGCGGGCAGCGCGATCACGCCGGCGCCCGTGGCGGCGGCCGAACGCAGCAGCGCGTCGTCGGCGCGCGCGGCGGCGGGCGACGGCTCGCCGAGGTACTGGGAGTCGGAGCGGCGCAGCGCCACCTGGTCGGGCTCGTGCCCCACCCACACCTCGTGGTGCAGGTCGGTGCCGCCGCTGCGCACGAGCAGTTCGTCGATGCGGTGTTCCCGCGCGGCGTCCACCAGCGCCGGCACCCCCTCGGCGGCGTCGATGTGCTCGCCCGCGGGGGAGCGGCCGGCCATGAACCGGTCGAGCACCTCGTCGGCGTGGGCGCGGACCCGTTCGGCGCGCGCCCTGGCCACCTCGCTGTCGAGCAGTTCGCGGGAGGCGCCCGCGGCCCGGCCGCCGTGCTCGCTCTCGACGGTGGCCGCCCGCAGTTCCTCGGGCAGCCGGTCGCATACGGCCCGCCGCTGCCTCGGATCGCCGGCCAGGACCAGGAGTTCGGCCTCCGTCCTGGCGGCCTCGTCGGTGAGCCGGTCCGCGATGAGGGCGGCGTTCTCCTCCCAGGTGTTCTCGACGGCCAGCTGGAAGTGGCGTTCGTGCCAGTCGTCGCGGCCGGTGCGGTGCAGGGGCCAGTCGCGCCCCTTCACCTGGCCCTCGGGCCGCGGTCTGCCGTGGGTGCCGCGCAGTTCGAGATCGGCGCCCTTGCGGTCGACGAACGCGACCAGGCACGCCGGGTCGCCCCCGCCGTATTCGAGCAGCGGGGCCAGGCGCGGCAGCACGGACCAGGACGCCCGGGGCGGGGACGGCGGCGGCGTGCTCAGCGGAACGTCGAGCACCACCTCGCCGTCCGTGGCGAACACCGCGCGCCCCGCGTCCTCGCGGCCCGCGCCGGCGAGCGCGCCGTACGCGGCGCGGCAGGTCGCCTCGTCGGCCCCGAGCTCCGCGAGCCGGTCGCAGGCGTCGCGGGCCTGGAGCTCCTGGACCTCCGCCGCGTCCTCCGCGACGGCCGAGGTGTCCAGGTACACCGTGGCCCAGGGGCCGGGGCGGTGCAGCAGCGGGGTGAGGAATCCGAGATTCATGGTTATGCGGCGACCTTTCCGAACTCGCGCAGCATACGGTCGTTGAAGTGCTTCAGATCGCCCGGTTTGCGGCTGGTGACCAGGGTGTTGGGGCTCTCGTGGCACACCACCGCCTGCTCGTCGACCCAGGTGCCGCCCGCGTTGGTGATGTCTGTGCGGAGGCTGGGCCAGGACGTCAGGGTCCTGCCGCGGACCACGTCCGCCTCGATGAGGGTCCACGGCGCGTGGCAGATCGCCGCGACCGGCTTGCCGGCGTCGAAGAACTCCCTGACGAACGCCACGGCCCGGGCGTTCAGGCGCAGCGCGTCGGGGTTCGCGACGCCGCCGGGCAGCACCAGCGCGTCGAAGTCGTCCCCCGAGACCTCGTCGACGGTGTGGTCCACCGGGAAGGTGTCCGCCTTGTCGAGGTGGTCGAAGCCCTGGATCTCCCCGGGGCTCGTGGAGATCAGCTGCGGGGTCTCGCCGGTCTCGGTGAGGGCCCGCCAGGGCTCGGTCAGCTCGACCTGCTCCACGCCCTCCGGTGCCGTCAGGAATGCGATGCGCATCGGTTTCACCGTCCTCGGTGTTGTCGGGGTTGTCGGGTCTGCGGACCGCGGTCCGGGTAACCGGCGCGGCGGCCGGGGAAACCCAGGGCCCCGGCGTTTTCCCCGGCCGCGCGGGGGAACCCGGCACCGGCCATGAGCGCACGAGACGGACGGCACGAGATCCGGGTCGGCGGGCGGCGGGTCGCCGTCACGCGCCCGGACAAGGAGATGTTCCCCGAGGACGGCATCACCAAGGAGGACCTGGTCGCGTACTACCGGGCCGTCGCCCGGCCCATGCTGGCCCACGTGCGCGACCGGCCCTTGACGATGGAGCGCTACCCGGACGGCTACCGCGGGCCCTCGTTCTTCCACAAGGACGTGCCGGACCACTTCCCCGACTGGGTCCGCCGGGTCGAGGTGGCCAAGGCGGGCGGCACCCTGGAGATGGCCGTGTGCGACAACGCGGCCACCCTCGCCTATCTGGCCAACCAGGCGTGCCTGACGCCGCACGTGTGGCTCAGCCGCGCGGGCCGGCCCGACCGCCCGGACCGGCTGGTCTTCGACCTCGACCCGCCGGGCGACGACTTCGGCCTCGTGCGGTGGGCCGCCACCGAGGTGCGCGGCCTGCTGACGGACGCGGGACTGCGGCCCGCGGTGATGACGACCGGCTCGCGCGGCGCGCACGTGCTCGCGCCGCTGGACGCGAAGGCCGGTTTCGACGAGGTCCGCGACTTCGCCCACGCCGCCGCCGACCTGCTGGCCGCGCGCCACCCGGACCGGCTGACCACCGAGGTCCGCAAGGACCGGCGCGGCGGGCGCCTCTACCTGGACGTGCAGCGCAACGCCTACGCCCAGACGGCCGTGGCGCCCTACGCGGTCAGGGCCAGGCCGCACGCGCCGGTCGCCACCCCGCTGACGTGGGAGGAGTTCACCGGGGGCGGCATCGGGCCGCGGCACTTCACGCTGCGCACCCTGCCGGAACGCCTCGCGCGCTCGGGCGACCCGTGGCAGGGGCTGCGCCGGGAGGCGCGTTCCCTCACGGCGGCCCGCCGGCGCTTGGACCGGATCGCCGCGCGCGCGTGAGGCGGGGCGGGGCGTGCCCGGTCAGCCGCGGGGCGTCAGCTCCCGCAGGCGGCCGTCGAGTTCGCGCTGGTAGAAGTCGACGAAGCCGTCCGGGTCGGGGCCCGCGTTCTGCATCACCAGCCGGTCGTAGCCCGCGTCGGCGTACTGCTTGGCGGCCTCGACGAACCGGTCGGGGTCGTTCCCGCACGCGAACTGACCGAGGATGTCCTCCTCCCGCACGGTGCGGGACGCCGCGGCGAAGTTCACCGGGTTGGGCAGTTCGCTCATGACCTTCCAGCCCGTCAGCGCCCACCGGCTGGTGTCGAGCGCCGCCTGAGCGGCGGTGTGCGTGTCCTCGGCCCACGAGACCGGCACCTCGGCGTAGCGCGGTCCCGCGCCCCCGCTGTCGCGGTAGCGCTGGACGATGTCGGCGCGCGGCTCGGTGGCGAACAGGCCGTCGCCCAGCGCCGCGGCGATCTCGGCGGCGTCCTCGCCGCCCGCGGCCACCGCGATCAGCGGCGGCGTGGCCGGCAGGTCGAACACCCGGGCGTCCTCAAGCCGCAGGTACTTGCCGTCGTAGCTGCGGTAGCCGCCGCGCCACAGCAGCCGGATGATCTCCAGCGCCTCACGCAGCATCTCCTGCCGCACGTGCACCGAGTCGGGGAAGCCGCGGCCGGTGACGTGCTCGTTGAGGCGTTCGCCCGAGCCGACGCCGAGGACGAACCTGCCGTCGGACAGCAGCGCGAGCGTCGCGGCGGCCTGCGCGATGATCGCCGGGTGGTAGCGCACGGTCGGGCAGGTCACGCCGGTGGCCAGGCCGATGCGCTCGGTGCGCGCCGCGATGGCCCCCAGCACGCTCCAGGCGAACGGCGAGTGGCCCTGGTTGTCCAGCCAGGGGTGGTAGTGGTCGCTGATCTCCACGAAGTCGAAACCCGAACGCTCCGCCAGCACCGCCTGCCGCACCAGTTCCTCAGGCCCGTAGCCCTCGGCCGCCAGCTTGTACCCGATCTGCATCCGTCCCTCATCTCCCGCTGCCTGCCCGCGCCCCGGGCGCCTGCCCGCACGCTGCCAGGCGCGGGCGGGACGCCGGGGCAGGCAGGCCGCCCACCGGCGGCAGGTCCCCCGGACGGCGTAGGGAACGGCGGCGGCCACCGCCGCCCGGGACACCCGGGCGGCGGTGGCCGCGTGCCGTGCCCCCGCTCAGTCCTCCTTGCGCTCGGAGCGGTCGCCGCCCCACAGGGTGTGGAACGAGCCGTCCTTGTCGGTGCGCTGGTAGGTGTGGGCGCCGAAGTAGTCGCGCTGCCCCTGCACCAGCGCGGCGGGCAGGCGGCCGGCGCGCAGCGCGTCGTAGTACGCCAGGGCGGCGGAGAACCCGGGGGCCGGGACACCCAGTTCGGTCGCCCGCGCCACCACCTGCCGCCACGCGTTCTGCGCCGACTTCAGCGCGCCGCTGAACGTGGGGTCGGTCAGCAGCGTCACCGGCGCCTGACCGCCCCGGTAGGCGGCCCTGATCTCGTCGAGGAACCTGGCCCTGATGATGCAGCCGCCGCGCCAGATCG
The DNA here is from genome assembly GCF_020410765.1 of Streptomyces marincola. Taxonomy (NCBI): domain Bacteria; kingdom Bacillati; phylum Actinomycetota; class Actinomycetes; order Kitasatosporales; family Streptomycetaceae; genus Streptomyces; species Streptomyces marincola. The sequence continues at coordinate 6,213,540 of NZ_CP084541.1, forward strand.
CCGCGACCGAGGCCCGGTCGATGTCCCAGCCGTAGTGCTCCGCCCCGGTCTGGATCAGGTGCCAGCCCTGCGCGTAGGCCACGATCTTGGACGCGTACAGCGCCTGCTCGACCTGCTCGGTGAAGCGGGCCGCGTCGTCCGGGTGCAGCTCGGGCCGCTCCGGGCCGGGCAGTTCGGCCGCCGCGGCCCGCAACTCGGCGTGCCCGGACAGGGAGCGGGCGAAGACGGCCTCGGCGATGCCCGAGACCGGAACGCCCAGGTCGAGCGCGGTCTGGACCGTCCAGCGCCCGGTGCCCTTCTGCTCGGCGCGGTCGGCGACGATGTCGACGAACGGGTCGCCCGTGTCGGCGTCGGTGTGCGCCAGGACCTCGGCCGTGATCTCGATGAGGTACGAGTCGAGCCGCCCGGTGTTCCACGTGCGGAAGATGTCCGCGATCTGCGCCGGCTCGTACCCGCCGACCTTGCGCAGCAGGTCGTACGCCTCCGCTATCAGCTGCATGTCGGCGTACTCGATGCCGTTGTGCACCATCTTCACGAAGTGGCCCGCGCCGTCCGCGCCGATGTGCGCGCAGCACGGCTCGCCGTCGACCTTGGCCGAGATGCTCTCCAGCAGCGGACCCAGAGCCTGGTAGGACTCGGCGGAGCCGCCGGGCATGATGCTCGGCCCGTTCAGCGCGCCCTCCTCACCGCCGGAGATGCCGCAGCCCACGAAGTGCAGGCCGCGTTCCTTCAGCGCCGCCTCGCGCCGCCTGGTGTCCTCGAAGTGGGCGTTGCCGCCGTCCACGATCATGTCGCCGGGTTCGAGCAGGGCGGCGAACTCGTCGATGACCGCGTCCGTCGGCGCGCCCGCCTTGACCATGATCACCACTCGCCTGGGCCGTTCGAGCGCGGCCACGAACTCCTCGGCCGACTCGGCCGGGATGAAGTCGCCCTCGTGGCCGAACTCCTTGACCAGGGCCCGCGTCTTGGCGGCGGTGCGGTTGTGCAGTGCGACGGTGTGCCCGTGCCTGGCGAAGTTCCGTGCCAGGTTGCTGCCCATCACCGCGAGACCGGTGATACCGATCTGAGCCTGCCGCGCCATCTCATCAACTCCTGTCGTCACTTCAGCTGTACTAGACCCCAACTACGAGTGGGCGCGCGGTTGTTCCGCACGGCGGAAGCAAGCATTCCGAGCGTGTCCGACGGGGCGTCAGAACTCCTCGTGCCGCTCCGGGTCGCCCCCGAGCCGCCGGTGCGGCCGGTCCGTGACGGCCGCCATCTCCGCCTCGTCGAGCGCGAAGCCGAACACGTCGGCGTTCGTCCGCTGCCGCTCCGGGTCGCCCGACTTGGGAATGGGCACAAGACCGAGCTGGATGTGCCAGCGCAGCACGATCTGCGCGGGCGTGACGCCGTGCGCCCGCGCGAGCCGCTCGATGCCAGGGTCGCTCAGCAGCGTGCTGCGCCGGCCGAGCGGGCTCCAGCTCTCGGTGACGATGCCGTGCGCCGCGTGGTAGGCGCGGGCCTCCTCCTGCGGGAACAGGGGGTGCAGCTCGATCTGGTTCACCGCGGGCGGCACGCCCGTCGCCTCGGCGATGCGCTCGATGTGCGCGGGGGTGAAGTTGGAGACCCCGATGGAGCGCACCAGGCCGTCGTCGCGCAGCTTGACCATCGCGCGCCACGAGTCGACGTAGGCGTCCACGCGGGGCAGCGGCCAGTGGATGAGGTACAGGTCGACGCGGTCGACGCCCAGCCGCGCCCTCGACTCCTCGAACGAGCTCAGCGTCTCGGCGTAGCCGTGGTGGCGGCCCGGCAGCTTGGTGGTGACGGTGATCTCCTCACGGGGGACGCCGGAGGCGGCGATCCCGCGGCCCACGCCCTTCTCGTTGCCGTAGTTCACCGCGGTGTCGATCAGCCGGTAGCCCAGGCCGAGCGCGTCCACGACGGCCCGTTCCGCCGCCGCGTCGTCCAGCGGGTAGGTGCCGAACCCGAACGCGGGCAGGGCGTGCGAGTCGTTGAGCGTATGGGTGGGCGCGTGGGCCACTGCTCCTCCTTGGTCGGCTCCTTCGGACGCCGGGGCCCGGCGGGCACGCCGCGCCGCGGTGCCGGGCCAGGGTAACGAGCCGGGCCTGGCGGCGCGGAAGCCGCCGGCCGGCGAACGCCCCGTCCATTCTGTGACCGCGGGGGCCGCGGTGCACCCCAGGGGCGGCGGGGCCGGCCGGGGCGCGCGCGGGGTTCAGCGCATATGGTCCGCTTTCATTTGATTCGTTGGGTTTTCGCTTGGTTTGCGGTGGTAACCCGGTGCCGGAAGAGGGAGGCACAACCCGCATCCCGCAGGAGGAGAGACCCATGACCGAAGCTGCGTACGCGGACACGAGGAGTGCCGGACGGCCCCCTGACGGGTCCCGGGGCTTCGCCGACACCGCGCGGGAGCAGACCAGAGCCGTCACCGACCGGGCCAGGGACGAGGCGCGCCACACGGCGCACGACCTGCGCGGCCGGGCGGCGGACGAGGCGGACAGCCAGACCCACCGCACCGCCGACGCCGTGCGCCAGTGGGCGGACGACCTCGCGGGCCTCGCGGCCAATGCCCCGGCCGAATCGCAGGCGAAGAACCTCGTGGCCCAGGCCGCCGACCAGGGCCACCGGGCCGCCGACTACCTCGACGCGCACGGCTTCTCCGGCCTCGTCGAGGACGTCCAGGGCTTCGCCCGCCGCCGCCCGGCCGCGTTCCTCGGCGGCGCCGCGCTCGCCGGCCTGGCGATCGGCCGCCTGGTCAGGGCGGGCCGCGCCGAGGGCGACGGCGACGCGCAGGGCGACACCCGTGAACCGGAGGTCTGACATGGCCACCACATCACGGCAGCCCGGAGCGACCCGCACCGGAGGCGAGCAGAACGGCTCCGTCGGCCGGATGATCTCCGAGATCACCACCGACGCCCAGCACCTCGTGCGCCAGGAGGTCGAACTGGCCAAGGCCGAGGTCCGGCAGGAGGTCGGCCGGGCGGGGAAGGCGGCCGGCATGTTCGGGGGCGCCGGCTTCGCCGGCTACATGGTCGCCTTCTTCCTGTCGCTCGCCCTCATGTTCGGCCTGGCCAACGTGCTCGACGCCGGCTGGGCCGGCCTCATCACCGCGGGCCTGTGGGCGATCGTGGGCGCCGCCCTGTTCATCGCCGGGCGCGCCCGCATGCGGCGCCTGTCCGCCACCCCGAAACAGACCGTCGAGACGCTGAAGGAGGACGCACGATGGGCGCGTCACCCGACCGCATAAGGGCCGACATCGAGGCCACCAGGACCAAGCTGGCCGACGACCTCGACCGGCTCGCCGACCGCGCCAGCCCGCGCCGCATGGCGCACCGCCGCACCGAACGCGTGCGCGGCGCCGCCTCCGGCCTGCGCGAGCGGGTCTCGGGCACCGCGGCGCACGGCGCGGAGGAGGCCGGCGGCCGCGGCAGGAACGCGGCGCGCGGCACCCGCGACGCCGCGTCGCACGCGGGTGAGAGCCTGGGCCGCGCGCCGGGCCGCGCCGCGTCCGGCACGCGGGGCAACCCGCTGGCCGCCGGGGCGATCGCCTTCGGCGCCGGGCTCATGGCGGCCTCGCTCGCCCCGGCCAGCAGGCCGGAGCAGCAGGCGGCGGCCCGCATCTCCGAGCGGTCAGGACCGGTCAGGGACGCCGCGACCGCCTCCGCCAGGCACCTCAAGGACGACGGCACCGAGGCGGCGCGCCGGGCCGCGGACAACGTGAAGGAGTCGGCGACCCGCGCCTTCCGCGAGCGCTGACCGGGTCGGGCACGGCGGGCGGCCTCACGGGCCGCCCGCCGCCCGCACCCGGCGCCCCGGGACTCCCGGGGCCGCCGCACCGCGCCCGCACGCCTGTCCGCGGCCCTTCTGGCGCAGACTGGACCCATGGAGTTGCAGATCACCGCCACCGACCCCGCGCACCCCGCCACGCTCCTCGACCTTCCGTGGGACGTCCCGCTGGCCGAGTGGCCGGAGAAGCACCTCGTCGCCCTGCCCCGCGGCATCTCGCGGCACGTGGTGCGCTTCGCCCGGGCCGGCAGCGAGGTCGTCGCCGTCAAGGAGGTCGGCGAGTGGGCGGCCGTGCGCGAGTACGCGCTGCTGCGCGACCTCGACCGCCTCGCGGTGCCCTCGGTCGACCCCGTCGCGGTGGTCACCGGCAGGACCGGCGCGGACGGCGAGCCACTGGAGCCGGTCCTCATCACCCGGCAGCTGAAGGGCTCGCTGCCCTACCGGTCGATGTTCGAGACGACGATGCGCCCCACCACCATCAAACGGCTCCTCGACGCGCTCGCCGTGCTCCTGGTCCGCCTGCACCTCAGCGGCTTCGCCTGGGGCGACTGCTCGCTGTCCAACACGCTCTTCCGCCGCGACGCCGGGGCCTACGCCGCCTACCTCGTGGACGCCGAGACCGGGCAGATCCAGCCGCGGCTCACCCGCGGCCAGCGCGACTACGACCTCGAAGTGGCCCAGGTCAACATCGTCGGCGAGCTGATGGACCTGGAGGCGGGCGGCTCCCTGCACCCGGCCGTCGACCCGGTGCCGTTCGGGCAGGAGATCGTGCAGCGCTACGGCGACCTGTGGCACGAGCTGACCCGCACCTCCATCTACCCCAGGGACAAGCGGCACTACATCGACCGCCGCATCCGCCGGCTGAACGACCTCGGCTTCGACGTCGCGGAGATGCAGATCCAGCGTTCGCCCGACGGCGACCACGTCACGTTCCTCCCCAAGGTCGTCGACGCGGGCCACCACCAGCGGCAGCTGCTGCGCCTGACGGGCCTGGACGCCGAGGAGAACCAGGCCAGGAGCCTGCTCAACGACCTGGAGACCTGGATGGCCACCCAGGAGGACTACGCGCCGGGCGACCCGCTCGGCGCCCGGCCCGAGGTGCTGGCCCACCGGTGGGTGCGCGACGTCTTCAGGCCCGCCGTCCGCGCCGTGCCGTTCGAGCTGCGCGGCGAGGCCGACACCGCGCAGATCTACCACGAACTCCTCGAACACCGGTGGTACCTCTCCGAGCGCGCGCAGCGCGACGTCGGCCTGGCCAGCGCGGCGGAGGATTACATAGAGAACATCCTCAGGCCCCGCGCGGCAGCCGCCGCGACCGACGTGACCTGACCCCGGGCGACGCGCCCTTGCGGTCGCGGCCCGCGCCCGCGGCCCGGATAGTGGCCGGGAGGGGACCGACCGGGAAGGAGCCGGGACCATGGGCGACGCCATCAGGGTGGAAGGGCTGCTCAAGTGCTTCGGCACGACGACCGCGCTGGCCGGCGTCGACCTGCGGGTTCCGGCGGGAAGCGTCCTCGGCCTGCTCGGCCCCAACGGCGCGGGCAAGACGACCGTCGTCCGCGTCCTGGCCACGCTGCTGCGCCCCGACGCGGGCCGGGCCGAGGTCGGCGGCCACGACGTCCTGCGCGACGCCCACCGGGTGCGGCAGCTGATCGGGCTCACCGGCCAGTACGCCTCGGTCGACGAACACCTCACCGGCACGGAGAACCTGCTGCTCATCGGCCGCCTGCTCGGCATGCCGCGCCGCGAGGCCAGGAGCCGCGCCGACGAACTGCTCGACCGGTTCGGCCTCGCGGACGCGGGCGGGCGCGCGGTCGGCACGTTCTCCGGCGGCATGCGCCGCCGGCTCGACCTGGCCGCCAGCCTCGTCGGCCGCCCGCCCGTCCTCTTCCTCGACGAGCCCACCACGGGGCTCGACCCGCGCGCCCGCACCGAGCTGTGGGACCTCATCAGGCGCCTGGTGGGCACCGGCGCCACCGCCCTGCTCACCACCCAGTACCTCGACGAGGCCGACGCGCTGGCCGACCACGTCGTGGTCATCGACCACGGCGAGGTGATCGCGACCGGGACGCCCGAGGAACTCAAGTCCAGGGTCGGTGGCCGCACGCTCGCCGTCAGGCCCGCCGACCCGGCCCGCGTCGAGGACGTCCGCGCGGCGGTCGCCGAACTGACCGGGAACCGCCCTGACATCAGCGGAGACCTGGTCACCGCGCCGGTCGGCGACCCCGCCGTCATGCCGTCCGTCGTGCGCCGCCTCGACGACGCAGGGGTGCGGCTGGCCGAGCTGGCCCTGCGGGGATCGAGCCTCCGCGAGGTCTTCCTCACCCTCACGGGCCGCCCGGCGGACGAGGCCGACGACACGCACGACACGGATGAAACGCACGAAACGGACGCTGCCGATGCAACGGATGGCGCCCCGGAGGGCAACGGGGACGGGGGCCGGTCGTGAGCCCCCCGCCGGAGGCCGGGGAGGGCACCACGGAGCGCACGGGCCGCGAGGCCGACCTGGCCCCGCGGGTCACCCTCGCCCAGGGCGTCAGGCAGAGCCTGACCCTGGCCTGGCGCACACTCGTGCAGGTCAGGCACAACCCCTTCGAACTGACCGACTTCAGCATCCAGCCGGTGATGTTCGTCCTGCTCTTCACCTACGTGTTCGGCGGCGCCATCGCCGGCTCGACCGACAAGTACCTGACGTTCATGCTGCCGGGACTCCTGGTGATGAACATGCTGTTCGTCACCCTCTACGTCGGGCAGGGCCTCAACACCGACCTCGCCCAGGGCGTCTTCGACCGCCTGCGCTCCCTGCCCATCGCCCGCTGGGCCCCGCTGGCCGGCCGCATCGCCGCCGACCAGGTCAAGCAGACCTGGTCGATCGTCCTCGTCCTCGCGGTCGGCTTCATCCTCGGCTTCCGCCTCGGGGACCCCGGGGTCCCGGGACTCATCGCCGCCGCGGCCCTGCTCCTGGTGTTCGCCCTCGCGTTCTCGTGGGTCGCCGTCCTGGTGGGGCTGCTGGCCAAGGACGCCGAGCGGGTGCAGATCTTCGGCTTCACCTCGCTGTTCCCGCTCACGTTCGTCAGCAACGTGTTCGTGCCCGCCGACTCCATGCCCAGCTGGCTCCAGGGCTTCGTCGACGTCAACCCGGTCAGCTCCCTGGCCGAGGCGAGCCGCGGGCTGATGCTCGGCGGCGAGGTGGCCACGCCGGTGCTCACGTCCCTGGCCTGGGCGATCGCCATCACCGCGGTCTTCGCGCCGCTGTCGGTGCGCGTCTTCAAGCGGAAGGTCTGACACGCCCCGCCCGGGCGCGGCGCCCGCCCGCGGCGGCCGTCACCAGAGCGCGTGCACCCGCGGGCGGATCCGTTCGTCGTACAGGGCCCGGACGGCAGCGAGCGTGTCCTCGGGCAGCGGCGGCAGGTGGGCCGCCGCCGCGTTCGCCCTCACCTGCTCGGGGTCGCGCGCCCCCGGGATCACGGTGGTGACCCCCGGCTGCTGGATCACCCACCGCAGGGCCGTCTGCGCCGGAGTGGCGCCCTCGGCCGCGAGGCCGGCGAACTCGGCGGCGGCGGTGAGACCGGTGGCGTAGTCGACGCCCGAGAAGGTCTCGCCCCGGTCGAACGCCTCGCCGTTCCGGTTGAACGCGCGGTGGTCGTCATCGGCGAAGACCGTCGCCGCCGTGTAGCGGCCCGAGAGCAGGCCCGACGCCAGCGGCACGCGCGCGATCACGCCCACCCCCGCCGCCCCGGCCGCGGGCAGCACCCGCTCCAGCGGCTTGAGCCGGAACGGGTTCAGGATGATCTGGACGCTCACCACGCCCGGCCTGGCGATGGCGGTCAGCGCCTCGTCGCAGGTCTCGACGCTCACGCCGTAGCCCGCGACGCGCCCCTCGTCGACCAGCGTGTCCAGCGCGTCGAACACCGCGTCGGAGGAGACCACGGGGGTCGGCGGGCAGTGCAGCTGCACCAGGTCGAGGGTCTCCACCCCCAGGTTGGCGCGCGAGCGGTCCGTCCAGGCCCGGAAGTTGTCCAGCACGTAGTGCTCCGGCAGCTGCGCCACCCGGCGCCCCATCTTGGTGGCCACCGTGATCCCCGCGTCCGGCCTGGCCCGCAGGAACGCGCCGATCAGCCGCTCGCTGCGGCCGTCCCCGTAGACGTCCGCGGTGTCGAAGAACGTCACGCCCGCGTCCGCCGCCGCGTCGAGCACGGCCCTCGCGCGCGGCTCGTCCACCTCGCCCCAGTCGGCGCCGAGCTGCCACGTGCCGAGGCCGACGACCGAGACCTGCCGACCCGATGGACCGAGAACGCGTTGCTCCATGCGGTGCATTCTGCCAGCGCGCGCGGCGTGGCGCACCGCCCCGCGGTTTCGGGTCCTTGAGGCGGGGAAGTCGGCGGCATGGCCTTCTTGCAGAGACTGCCGAACGGCACGGCCGCCGCCCGTTCGCTGCTGCCGGACCGCACGCGGCCCGGCCGGGTGCTGGCCGCCATGGACCGGGTGGAGTCCGCCGGAGCCGCCGACCCGTTGATCGGCGCGCTGCGCGCGGTGGTGCGCACGATCCCCTCCGGCGCCCGCGACATCCTGCACGGCACGTGGCTCGGCCACCCCGTGCACCCGATCCTGGTGCAGGTGCCCATCGGCACGTGGCTGTCGGCCGCCGTCCTCGACCTGGCGCCGGGCCGCCGCCGCGGCGCCGGGGTCCTGGTCGCCGTCGGCCTGGCCGCGGCGGCTCCCGCGGCCGTGGCCGGCTGGGCCGACTGGGCCGACCTGCGCAAGCCGCAGGCCCGCGTGGGCCTGGTGCACGCGGCGGCCAACTCGGCCGCGGTCGCCCTCTACGGCGCCTCGCTCGCCGCCCGCCTGCGCGGCCGGCGGGTCGCGGGCCGCGGCCTCGGCTTCGCCGGGCTGGTCGTGGTCGGGGTCGGCGGCGCCATCGGCGGGCACCTCGCCTACCGGCAGGCCGCGGGCGTCAACCACGCCGAGCAGGTGCCCGCCCTCGTCCAGCCCGGCTGGCACGCGCTGGGCGACCTCGGCGAGTTCCCCGTGGGCGAGCCGGTGCGGCGCACCGTCGAGGACGTCGCCGTGCTCGTGGTGCGCGAGCCGGGCGGCGCGGTCCGCGCGCTGGCCGACCGGTGCAGCCACCAGGCGGGCCCGCTGTCGGCAGGCGACATCTCCGACGGCTGCGTGCGCTGCCCCTGGCACGGCAGCGTGTTCAGGCTCTCCGACGGCTGGCACGTCCAGGGCCCGGCGACGGCGCCCCAGCCGGTGTTCGAGACGCGCGTGACCGACGGCCGCGTCGCGATCCGGCTGCCCGGGAGCGCGCGGGAGGACTGAGGCCCCCGCGCGCCCCCGGGCCCGCGGGTCAGCCTCCGGCGGCGGCGCAGCTCGGCGCCGGCGCGAGGCTGTCGGGCAGCGTTCCGCCGCCCAGGTAGCCGAACGTCGTCCCACCGCCGGGCGGCAGGTCGCCGTTCCAGTCCTGCGCCGTGGCGCGGACGCGGTCGCCGGCGGTGGTCAGCCGCGCGTTCCACACGTGCCGCACGGTCTCCCCGGCCGGCGCCGGCCAGGACACCTCCCAGCCGGAGAGCGGCGCGGTGCCCGTGTTGCGCACGGTGACCTCCACGTGGTGCCCCGTGCCCCACTTCGTGACCACCCGGTGGGTCGCGGTGCAGCCGCCGTGCTCCTTGAAGTCGCCCAGCTCGTCGAGGGTGACGACCCGCGGGTGGTGGTAGACGTGTTCGAGGTGCGCGCGCGGGTTGCTGACGCCGTCGGTCAGGAAGTCGCCCGACCAGGTGACGAACCACGCCCAGTCGGCCCGGTACGCCTCAAGCAGGTCGGGGTCGGGGATCGAGCCGACCTCGGTGAGCGCCACGAGCTTGGCGTCCTGCCCCAGCTCGACCAGCCGGTCGTACGTGCCGCTGACCGGGCCGTGGTCGCCGGCCGGCGGGTAGGAGTCGGCGCTCACGATGTCCACCACGTCGTCGCCCGGGTACCAGGCCGGGTCGACGGAGTTCCACACCCACAGCAGGTTGTGCAGCTCGTGCACCTCGGTCATCCGCTGGTGCATCAGCCGCCACAGCTCCTTGGCGGGCTCGGGGCCCTTGGCGCCCCACCAGAACCAGCCGCCCTCGGCCTCGTGCAGCGGGCGCCACAGCACCGGCACCCCGGCGTCCCGCAGCCGGGTCAGCTCGGCGGCGATGGCGTCGATGTCCCGCAGCAGCAGCGCGTACTCCTCGGACGCGGGGTCGGCGAGCGCCGCCGCCAGGTCGAACGTCGTCGCGTCGGTGTAGAAGCCGCGCCACCACTCGCGGCCCGGCTCGTCGATCAGGCCGGCCGGCGCGTTCCAGTGCCACACGAAGGTGGTGATGCCGCCGCGCTCGTCCCAGGCCAGCGCGTTCTCCACCTCCTGCGAGGAGGTGCCGCGCTCCACGCGGCTCGGCGAGTAGTCCATCATGTCGAGGCCGGCGACGGCGGGCGTCCTGCCGATGTTCTCCTCCAGCCACGCGATCCCGGACATGTCCTGCTGCCCGCTGAGGATGCGGCGGCCGTAGCCGTCGGTGAGATACCGCAGCAGCCCCCTGGCCTCCGGCGTTGCGTGCGGATTGACCGGTTCGCCCGTCACCTGGTGCGGCGGGCGCGGCGGCACGGGCGCCAGGGCGAGGGCGTCGATCTCGTACCAGCCCCAGCCGTTGACGACGGAGATGGTGTTGTCCCCGGGTTCGAGCAGGACCTTGCCGGCCGGGGCGGTGGAGAACTCGGTGGTCTCGGGCAGGGTCACCTCGCCCATGCCCTCCCCGTTGAGCCTGAGCACGGCGTTCTTGCGGCCGTAGGGCCCGCGGTAGTGCACGGTCAGCTCGTACAGGCCGCCGGGGCTGTCCGGGATCGTGACCGTGACCTGGTCGTCGGCCTCGTCGAACCCCTCCACGTAGCCGGTGCCTGAGAAGCCGGGCGCGGTGGAGGCCACCGTGACGCCCTGGAGTTCGCCGTCCTCGGCCTCGTACACCTCGGGGGCCTGGCGGACCGGCGGGGCCGCCTCGTCGGCGGCGGCCGGGGCCGCCGGGCCCGGTGCGGCGGCCGTCGGCGGCGCGCCGAGCAGCGCGAGCACGCCGGCCGCCGCGGCGGCCGTGAACCCTCTGACGGCAGTGCGGAGTTGCATGTCGTCCCTCGCCTCCCACAGATCGTTTGGGAGCGCTCCCAGTGACGGATTCGACCGCAGGGCACGTCCGCTGTCAATGCGCGGGACCGGCCGGGTCCGCGCCGGTCCGCGGGCCCGACCCCCTACCCGGGAACGCCGCGGCCTGGCATTCTCGCCTGGGCTCGGCGCGTGGCGGGCCCAGGAGACACGGAACCGAGGAGCACGGATGGAACCGCGGCAGACCCTGCGCGCCCTTGTGGAGCGCGTCGTCCCCGGCGGCGACGGCCACCCCGACGCGTGGCAGGCGGGCGCGGACGGCTTCTTCCGGCGGATGCTGGCCGCGGACGCACGCGCGGACGCCCCGCTGATCGACGCCGGCCTCGCCCTCCTCGACGCCGAGGCCGGGGCAAGGCACGACGGCGCGGCCTTCGCGGGACTGCCCGAAGCCGCGCGGGACGACATCGTCGCCGACCTGCTGGCCGGCCGGCCGCGGGCGGCCTGGGAGCCCGCCGACCCGGCCGCGTTCGTCCGGGCCGTCATCCGCCTGTGCGCCCAGGGCTACTACGGGGACCCGGCCGCGGGCGGCAACCGCGGCGGCGCCTCCTGGCGCATGGTCGGCTACCGGGCGCGGCAGGACCCGGGCCGCCCCGCGCCGGGAACGCCGCCCACCCCCGTGCCGGGAACGCCGCCCACCGTCGACTGGGCGGACGTCGCGGACCGCTACGACGCCGTGGTCGTCGGCTCGGGCGCGGGCGGGGGCGTGGCGGCCTGCGTGCTCGCCGAGGCCGGCCTGCGGGTCCTGCTCGTGGAGCGCGGCCCGTGGCTGACGCCCGAGGAACTGATCCCCGACCACCTGCGCAACCAGCGGGGCGCGCCCGGCGTCGACGGCGGCTACGACACCCCGGCCGGGCCGCCCGCGCGCGGCAACCCCCGCGTGTTCGCGGCGCCTTCGGGCGACCGCGTGGTGTGGCCCGCCGATCCGCGGTGGGGCAACAACGCGATGACCGCGGGCGGCGGCACCCGCGTCTACGGGGCGCAGGCGTGGCGGTTCTGCGCCGAGGACTTCACGATGGCAACCACCTACGGCGTTCCCGAGGACAGCTCCCTGGCCGACTGGCCCATCGGCTACGCCGATCTCGAACCCGACTACGACTGGGCCGAGTGGGGGATCGGGGTCAGCGGCGACCCGGCGGGCGACTCCTGCGCCGGGCCGCGCACGCGCGGCTACCCCATGCCGCCGGTGCGCCCCAACGGCACCGCGCGCGTGCTCGCCGCGGGCGCGCGGCGGCTGGGCCTCGCCACCTCACCGGTGCCGCTGCTGATCAACTCCGTGCCCAGGGACGGCCGTGGCGCGTGCACGGGGTGCGCGACGTGCGTCGGCTTCGGGTGCCAGGGCGAGTACAAGAACGGCACCCACAACACGGTCATCCCGCGCGCCGTCGCCACCGGCCGCTGCGACGTGCTGACCGGCGCGCAGGCCGTCCGGGTGACGACCGGCGGGCCGCGCGGGCGCGTCACCGGCGTCGCGCTCGCCACGGAACGCGGCGGGCGCGTCCTGCGGCGCGAGGTCGCCGCGGGCCACGTCGTGCTGGCGGCCGGCGCGATCGAGACGGCGCGGCTGCTCCTCAACAGCGCCTCGGCGCGGGAGCCGAACGGGCTGGGCAACAACACCGACCAGGTCGGCCGGCACCTCCAGGGGCACGTCTACGCCGGGGCGTTCGGCCTGTTCGACGAGCCGGTGCAGGACTGCGTCGGACCGGGCCCCGGCATAGCCACCAACGACCACCGCCACCGCAACGACGGGCTCGTCGGCGGGGGCCTGCTCGCCGACGACTTCGTCCCCACCCCGCTCCAGACCTTCGCCGCCCTCACCGGACTCGGCCTGATCCCGGCGTGGGGCGCCGCGGCCAAGGAGGGCATGCGCACGCTCTATTCACGGCTCGCCCTGGTCACGGGGCCGGTGCAGGAGATTCCGCGGGCCGACCTGCGGGTCACGGTCTCGACCGCGGCCAGGGACCGGTTCGGCCTGCCGGTCGCCCGCCTCTCCGGCAGCCTGCACCGCGAGGACGCGCGGACCGCCGCGTTCCTCGCCGACCGCGCCGCCGACTGGCTGACCGCGGCCGGTGCCACCCGGGTGTTCCGGCGCGGCGCGCCGCCGGCCCACGGCCCGACCGCCGGGCAGCACCAGGCCGGCACCTGCCGCATGGGCACCGACCCGGCCGACTCCGTCACCGATCCGTGGGGAACGGTCTGGGGGCACGACAACCTGCACGTCGCCGACGCGTCCCTGCACGTGACCAACGGGGGAGTGAACCCGGTCCTCACCGTGCTCGCGCTCGCGCACCGCGTCGGCCGCCGGGTGGCCGCGGCCTGACGCCGCGTCGACTCGGCGCCGCCGCCCGGGACTTCGGTGACATTGCGGACCAACGCCCACGCCGGTTAACGTTTCGGAGTTCGCGGTCACGTCGTGTCGCCGCGCCACGGCCGGGCGCCACCGCGCGAAAGCGCGCCGCTGCCCAGAAGGGGACTCCGTCATGGCGCACTGCCCGGAACTGACAGGGCGCGACGCGGGAGACCCCGCGGGTCCCCGTGTCCTCGATCTGCGGGGCGCCGTCGACGTGCCGCGCCTCCTCACCCGCGGCCCCGGCGAGCGGGTCATCGTCTCCGGGCTGCCGGGCAGCGGCAAGTCCACCCTGATGCGGCGGGCGCGCGGCGCGGTGCGCCTCATCGACTCGCAGGAGGTCAGGGAGAGCTGGGCGCGCAGGCTGCCGGACCGGCTGCCGTACGCCGTGTACCGCCCCGCGGTCCGCGTGGCCCACTACGCGCGGCTGTGGCGGGCGCTGCGCGGCCCGGTGAGCGTGCTGGTGCACGACTGCGGCAGGACCTCATGGGTGCGTAACTGGCTCGGCCGCGACGCCAGGCGCCGCGGCACCGCGTACCACCTGCTGCTCCTCGACGTCTCCGCGGACACCGCGCTCGCGGGGCAGTACGAGCGGGGGCGGGCGGTGTCGGGGCGGGCGTTCGCGCGGCACAGGCGCGCCATGGCCCGGCTGTTCAGCGAGGTCGAGGCGGGACGGCTGCCGTCCGGCTGCGCGTCGGTGCTGATCCTCGACCGGTCGGCGGCCGGCGCCCTCGACGCCATCGTCTTCGGCGCGGACGAGCCGAGCGACAGCCACCGCTGACGCCGGGCCCCGGGCGGCCCGGACGGCAGGCGTCAGCCGAGCGTGTGGCCGCCGTTGACCTTGACGCGTTCTCCGGTGATGAACGCCGCGGCGGGCGAGGCGAGGAAGGCGACGGTGGCCGCGACGTCCTCAGGAGTGCCCATGCGGCCGAGCGGCACCTCGGCGGCGTAGGAGGCGAACGACTCGGGGGACGTGCCGGCGTGGCGCTCGACCGGGATCCAGCCGGGGGCGACGGTGTTGACGGTGATGCCGTGCCGGCCGAACGCGCGGGCCCAGCCGACGGTGAGGCTGTGCTGCGCGGCCTTGGCCGCGGTGTACGCGGCCATCTCGGGGAGCGCGCGCTCCAGGACGTCGGAGCCGATCTGGACGATCCGGCCGGCGCCGTGCTCGCGCAGCGCGGGCAGGGCCGCGCGCACCAGCAGGGTGGGGCTCTTCACGAAGAAGTCGAGCTGGTCCAGGTGGTCCCGCCAGGTCAGCTCCTCGGGGGCGATCATCGGCTGGGGCCCCGTGGCGTTGAGGATCAGGGCGCCGAGCGGGCCGAGGCGGTCCCCGACCTCGGCGACCAGGGCGGCGACGGCCGCCTCGTCCGTCACGTCGCCGCCGAAGGACTCCGCCGTGCCGCCGGCCGCGCGGATGTCCTCGACCACCTGCCGGGCCGCCTCGTCCCCGGAACGGTAGTTCACGGCCACGGCCCAGCCGTCGGCCGCCAGGCGCCGGGCGATGACGGCGCCGAGTCCGCGTGAGGCGCCCGTGACCAGGGCAACGCCCGTGCCCGTATGTGCGTTTGTCATGCGCTCACCCTACGGTGGGGACCGGGCGGGAACGCCGGCCGGGGCGCGCGTCAGGCGCGGCCCGGCGCGGCGCCGGAGCCGGGGGAGACCGCCTCCGCCGGCGCGAGCAGGCCGCCGGACAGGCCGAGGTGACGGCGCAGCGCCCGCCGGCCGGCGTGGGTGACGACGACGGCGCGCGTGGTGCCCACGCGGGTGATCCAGCCCGCGTCGAACGCGTGCCCGCACAGCGCGGCCCCCACGGCTCCGGCCAGGTGGGGGCGGCGCTCCGTCCAGTCGAGGCAGGACCGCACCGCCGGCCGGCGGGTGCCCGCCGGGACGACGACGCCCAGCTCCCTCAGCCAGTCCGCGCCGGCGCGGGTGAGGCCGAGTCCGTGCCCGGGGTCGAGCAGCCGGCGTTCGGTCATCGCGTCGGTGATCGCGACGCCGAGGGCCCCGGCCAGGTGGTCGTAGCAGGTGCGGGCGTGGGCGAGGGCCCGCCGGCGGCTCGCCGCCGACAGGGAGCGGGCGGCGGCGGGACGTTCGGGTGCCAGCGCGGCCAGGCCCTCGACCAGCTCGGCGACGTGCGGACCGGCCAGCCGCACGTAGCGGTGGCGGCCCTGGCGCTCCTCGGTGAGCAGGTTCCCGCGCACGAGCGCGTGCAAGTGCTCGGTCGCCGTCGAGGGCGCCACGCCCTCGTGGTGCGCCAGCTCCTTCGCCGTCCACGCCCGGCCGTCGAGCAGGGCCATGCAGAAGCCCGCGCGTGTCCCGTCGGCCAGCAATCTCGCCACGGAGGCGAGATCGGGGCCGGCTCCGTGTGCGCGCCGCGTTCCCATGCGCACCATTGTCGCCCACGACGCTTCGGCCGCCGCCGAAACGAGCGGAACCTAGGCTGCCCGCCATGCACACCGCACATCCCACCGCCCTGCCCGCCGCGGCAGGCCCCACCCACGTGGAGATCGAGCCCGGCGTCCTGTACTTCGGCACGCCGGTGGTGCTCCTGTCCACGGAGAACGAGGACGGCTCGTTCAACCTGGCTCCCGTGTCCTCCGCATGGGCCCTCGCGCGGACGGTCGTCATCGGGCTCGGCCGCGACGGGCAGACCGCGCACAACCTCGGGAGCCGGCCCGAGCTGGTGATCAGCCTGCCGTCCCCCGCCCAGTGGCCTGCCGTGGAGCGGCTGGCGGCGCTGACCGGGCGGTACCCGGTGCCCGCGACCAAACCGGAGGGCTGCCGCTACGAGCCGGACAAGTTCGCCGCGGCCGGCCTGACCGGTGAGCCCTCCCACCTGGTCGGGCCGCCCCGCGTCGCCGCGTGCCCGATCCAGCTGGAGGCCCGTGCCGAGCGGGTGCGTCCGGACGGCTCCGGCGGCTTCCTCGTCGTCGAGGCCGTCGTGCGCAAGGTGCACGCCGACGCCCGCATCGTCGTGCCCGGCACCGACCACATCGACCCCGCCGCCTGGAGCCCCCTCGTCTACAACTTCCGCCACTACTTCGGGCTCGGCCCCGAGCTCGGCCACTCCTACCGCACCCGCACGCCCCGCGGCGCCGGGGCGCCTGCCGCGCGGCCCGCCGGCGGGTGAGGCGCGCGCCGCGCGTTCCGCCCGCCCCTACCAGGCCGCCGCCCGCAGCACGTCGCGGGCGATGTCCGTGACGGAGCGGCCGTCGGTCGGGACGCGGACGGTTCCCGGGGGAGCCTGCTCGCTCAGCTCGCGGGCCATGCGCAGGCTCCGCTCGATGTGGGCGTCGAGCCGGGACCCGATCTCCCGCCGGGCGAGCCGCTGCCGCACGGTCGTCTCCTCGGCGGTGAGCAGGACGCGGGTGGCCCTGGTCCCGCCGCCTCCCATGGCCCGCCTGACCATCGGTTCGTCGAGGATGCTCACCGTGTTCGTATAGATGAGGCGGCGCTGGCCGAGCGCGGCGTAGTTGGCCCAGATCGCGGCGGTGTTGCGCTCGGTGATCAGGGCGCGGTGCGGGTCGCCTTCGGGCGCGGGGTGGATCTGGTCCATGAAGTCGCCCTCGATCAGGCAGTGGGCGGTCCCCCTGTCCTGCAACAGCGCGGACGTCTCCCAGCCGACCGTCGTCTTGCCGACGCCCGCCCCACCGCCGATCAGCAGCAACTCGTAGGAAGTCATGGCCGGCCAGCCTGGCAGAGCGGGGGCGGGCGGGACAGCGGTTTTCCCGTGGCGGGCGCGGGCCGCCGCACCCGCGCGGCCCGCGCGGCGCTCAGGGCGCGTCGCCGTCCGGCCGGGTTCCGGGCGCGTCGCCGTCCGCCGCGGCGGACGGCAGCGCGAGCAGGCGCGTCAGGTCGGCGAGCCAGGCCCCGTCCGCGGTGGCGTGCACCGTGGTGATGCCGAGCGCGGCGGCCGGGGGCAGGTTCTCGGGCCGGTCGTCGACGAACACGCACGCCTCGCCCGGCAGCCCCATGCGCTCCAGCGTCAGGCGGTAGATGCGCGGGTCCGGCTTCGCCACGAACTCGCGCTCCGAGATCACCGCGACGTCGAACAGGTCCCACACGCCGACGTGCGCGTACGGGTCGTAGGGGGCCAGGCCGAAGGAGTTGGACAGCATGGCCACCGTCATCCCGGCCTCGCGCGCCGCGCGGGCCAGCGCGATCACCTCGGCGGCAGGCCGCACCCGCGCCCACGCCCTGCCCATGAGGTTCTCGCCGTCCGGCAGGCCGAGCGCCCGCGCGGTCAGCCGGTTCCAGTCGGCCTGGGACAGCCGCCCGGCCTCCAGGTCCAGGTAGGACCGGCGGCCGGCCGGATCGGTCTCCAGGGCGTGCCGCCACGCGTCGGCCTCCAGCTTCTCGCCCAGGCACCAGTCCCGGATCGACTCCCTGATGCCCGTCGCCAGCACCCCGGCGAAGTCGAGGATCAGCCCGCGGTATGCCACCGTCCGCCTCCCGCACGGTTCCGTCCGCCCGGACCCGCGCCGGACGCGCGGGAGCAGACTGCCCGCGGCGCGGCGCCGGCACACCGCGCGCGGGCCCGGTGTGCCGGCCGGCGGGGCCGGGAGCGGGCCGGCGGGTCAGAACGAGTAGTCGTCGATGTTCTCCTCGGTGAAGACGGTCGGCGGGCCGAGGACGACCGTGCCGTCCGCCTCGATGGTGAACTCGCCGAGATCTCCGGCCGTGAACGTCTCGCCCTCCGCCCCGGTGATCCGCCCCGAGGCCAGGGCCGCGCCCGCCCAGGCGGCGAGGTGGCCCAGGTCGGCCGGGTTCCACAGGGCGAACGCCTCCACGGTGCCGTCCGCCACGAACTCCCGCATCTGGTTCGGCGTGCCGAGCCCCGTGAGCGCCACCTCACCGCGGTACTCCGTGCCCGACAGGTACCGGGCCGCCGCGGCCAGGCCGACCGTGGTGGGCGAGACGATCCCCGCGAGGTCCGGGTAGGAGCGCAGCAGGCCCTGGGTCTCCTGGAAGGACTTCTCGTCCTCGTCGTTGCCGTAGGCGACCGTCACCAGCTCGATCCCCGCGTGCTCCGGCTTCTCCAGTTCCTCCTCCATCAGCGCGATCCACGCGTTCTGGTTGGTGGCGTTGGGGGTGGCGGAGAGCACCGCGATCTGCCCCTCGCCCCCGATCTGCTCGGAGATCAGTTCGACTTGGGTGCGCGCGATGCCCTCGGCCGTCGCCTGGTTGACGAACAGGTCGCGGCACCCCGGGTCGCTGTCCGAGTCGAACGTCACCACGCGTGCGCCCGCCGAACGCGCGCCCTCCAGCGCACCGCACACGGCGCCCGGGTCGTTGGCGGCGATCGCGATGACGTCCGTCTGCTGCTGCGAGAGCGTGTTGATGTAGCTGACCTGCGAGGACGCGCTCGCCTCCGAGGGACCGGTCTCCTTGTACTCGCCGCCGAACTCCTCGACGGCCGCCCGGCCGCCCTCGTTGGCGACCGTGAAATAGGGGTTGTTGACCTGCTTGGGCAGGAAGGCCACGGACAGGCCCTCCTCGATGGGGGCCGAAGGATCGGCGCTCGCCGCCGGATCGGCGGCGCCGGCCTCGTCGTCCTCCTCGCCGCGCGTCGTCCCCGAGCAGGCGGTGGCGAGCAGGGCCGCGCACGCGGCCAGGGCCGTGCCGACGCGCACGCCGGTGCGCGGGCCGACGCGCGGGCGACCAGGGGTCACGGGCATCAGGGGTTCCTTTCGCCGGACGGCGGAGCGGGGGACGGGCGGCGGCCGGGCGCGGGTGCGCCCGGCGCGCCGGGGCCTGACGGGGGCCGCGCGCGCGTGCGCCGGGCGCGAAGGCGCGCCACGGCGTTCGGCGCGACGACCGAGACGATCAGCAGCGATCCGGTGACGATGTCCAACGTGTCCGACGGCACGTCGGCCAGTTGCAGCGCGTTGCGCAGGGCGCCGAGCAGGAGCACGCCGGCGCACACGCCGAGCAGCGTGCCCCGGCCGCCGAAGATCGACACGCCGCCGAGCAGGACGGCGGCGACGACCGCGAGTTCGAGCCCCTCGCCGTTGTCGGCCCGCGCGCTGGCGTACCGCAGCGTCCAGTACACGCCGGCCAGTCCTGACACCGCGCCGCAGGCCACGAACAGCCAGAACTTGTGGCGGCGCACGGCGACGCCGGAGAAACGCGCGGCCTCGGCGTTGCTGCCCAGCGCGAACAGCTCCCGGCCGAACGGCGTCGCGTGCAGCACCACGCCGAAACCGGCCGCGAGCAGCGCCGTCGCCACCATCGCCCACGGCAGCGCGCCGCCTGGCACCGTCGAGATGGCGGCGTCGGTCCAGTCGCCGGGGAAGTCCGCGACCGCCCGGTCGCCGAGCACCACGAACGCCAGCCCGCGGTAGGCCGCGAGGGTGCCGATCGTGACGGCGAGCGAGGGCAGCCCGAACCCGGTCACGAACAGGCCGTTGACCGCGCCGAGCACCGCGCCCAGGGCGACCGCCGCCGGCACGATCAGTTCGAGGGGCCAGCCGGACAGCCACAGCTGCCCCATCACGGCACTGCACAGGCCCAGGGTGCTCGCCACCGAGAGGTCGATCTCGCCGGTGACGACGATCAGCGTCACCGGCAGCGCGACCAGGCCGATCGCGACCGCGTCGAGCAGCAGGAACTCCGCGTTGCGGCCCGTGGCGAAGCCGTCGACGAGCAGGGCGGCGCCCACGACCACCGCGACCAGGGCGAGCACCACGGCCGTGTCCCAGCGGCGCAGCAGCGCGCCGGCCCTCCCGCCCCCGGCCCCCGCGGCGCGCGGGTCCCGCGGTCGCGCCCGGAGCGTGTCATGCGCCATGGTTCCCCGCCTTCCTCCCGGTGCCGCGGCCCCCGGCCCCCGCGGTGCTGTCCGCCCGCTCGGGCGGCGGTCCCGCGCGGCCCCGCGCCCGCGCCGCGCCCGCGGCGGTCCGCGCCGCGAGCAGCCGGTCGAGACCGATCGCGGCCAGGATCAGGGCGCCCACGACGGCCTGCTGCCAGAACGGGTCGACCCGCAGCACCGCGAGCGAGCTGCCGATGGTGGTCAGCAGCAGCGCGCCAAGCGCCGCGCCCCAGGCGGTGCCGCTGCCGCCGAAGATCGCCACGCCGCCGACCACCACGGCGGCCACGACCTGGAGTTCGAGGCCGGTGCCCGCGGTGGCGTCCACCGTTCCGTACCTGGCCGCGTACAGCACCCCGGCCAGGCCGGCCAGCGAACCGCTCACGAGGAACGCGGTGAACACCCTGCGGCCCACCGGGATTCCGCTGAGCCGTGCGGCGGCCGGCTCGGAGCCGATCGCGTACAGCTCCCGGCCGCTGCGGTAGGACGACAGCCAGGTCGCCACCACGAGCAGCACGGCGGCGGCGAGCAGGGCGAGGACCGGCACGCCGAGCAGGGTCGCGGTGCCCAGGTCGAGGAACGCCCCCGGCATGTCGGCCGCGTTGATCTGGTCGCCCGAGGCCCAGGAGTGGCCGACGCCGCGCAGCACGTAGAGCGTGCCGAGGGTGATGACGAGCGCCGGGACCCGCGCGAGGGCCACCAGGGCGCCGTTGAGCAGGCCGCACAGCGCGCCGATCCCGACGCCGGCCAGCACCGCGAGCGGGATCGGCGTGCCGGGCGCGGAGGCGAACAGCGTGCCGGTCGCGAACGCGGCGAGGCCGAGCACGGACCCCGCGGACAGGTCGATGTTGCGGGTGAGGACCACGACCGTCTGGCCCACCGCGAGGACGATCAGGATCGACGCGCTCAGCAGCACGTCGCGCACGCTCTGCGCGGACAGGAAACGGGAGTTGTCGGCCGCCGTCACCGCGACCAGCAGGACGAGCGCGAGCAGCACGCCCAGTTCGCGCACGGCCCACGCCCGGCGCGTCCCGGCGCCGGCGGCTGCCGCGCTCACGCGCCCGCCGCCCGCCGGCCGGTGGCGGCGAACATGACCGACTCCTCGGTGGCCCGCCGCCCCGGCAGCTCCGCGGTGATCCGCCCCTCGCGCATGACCAGCACGCGGTCGGCCATGCCCAGCACCTCGGGCAGTTCCGAGGACACCATGAGCACGGCCATGCCCTCGGCGGCGAGCCGGGACATGATCCGGTGCACCTCGGCCTTGGTGCCGACGTCGATGCCGCGGGTGGGCTCGTCGAGGATGAGGACGCGCGGCGCGGTCGCCAGCCACTTCGCGAGCACCAGCTTCTGCTGGTTGCCGCCGGAGAGGGTGCCTACGGGGTCGCCGAGTCCGCCGTACCGCACGCGCAGCCGCTCCGCCCACGCGGCGGCGGCCCGCCGTTCGCCGCGTCCTGTCAGCAGGCCGCGTCCGGCCAGCGGGCGCAGCCGGGTGAGCGTGGCGTTGCGCTCCACCGACATCTCCATCACCAGGCCCTGCTGGCGCCGGTCCTCGGGCACCAGGGCGACGCCGCGGGCCATGGCCGCCGCGGGGGAGCCGGGCGGCAGGGGCGTTCCGCCGACCCGTACCTCGCCGCGGTCGTAGCGGTCCACGCCGAAGACGGCGCGCACCACCTCGCTGCGGCCCGCCCCGACGAGTCCCGCGAGCGCGACGATCTCCCCGGCCCTGACGGCCAGGTCGATGTCCCGGAACGCCCCCGCCCTGGTGAGCCCGGCCACGTCGAGCACGACGTCGCCCGGCGTCACGTCCTCCTTGGGGAAGAGCGCGGAGACCTCACGGCCCACCATGCCGCGCACGATGTCGTCGACGGTGACGTCGGCGACGCGCTCGGTGGCCACCCGGGCGCCGTCGCGCAGCACGGTGATGTCGTCGCACAGGGCGAAGATCTCGTCGAAGCGGTGGGAGATGAACAGGACGGCGGCGCCCTGCCGGGTCAGCTCCCCGACGACGGAGAAGAGGCGCCGCGCCTCGACGCCGGACAGCGCGGCGGTCGGCTCGTCCATGACGAACACCCGCGCGCGCAGGGACAGGGCCTTGGCGATCTCGACGAGTTGCTGGTCGGCGATGGACAGGCCGCGGGCCTGGCGGCCGGGGTCGACGGCGAAGCCGAGCCGGGCGGACAGGCCGTCGGCCGCCTCGCGCATCGCGCGGCGGTCGATGCGGCCGAGGCGGCCGGTGGGCTGCCGGCCCATGAAGATGTTCTCGGCCACCGACAGGTCGGGGAACAGGGTGGGTTCCTGATGGATGACGGCGATCCCGGCCGCCTGGGCGGCGGCCGGGCCGTCGAGGACGACGGGGCGGCCGTCGAGGTCGATGCCGCCGCTGTCGGGCCGGTGGACGCCGGCGAGCATCTTGACGATGGTCGACTTGCCGGCGCCGTTCTCGCCCGCCAGGGCGTGCACGCGCCCGGCGTGCAGGGCGAGGGAGACGCCCTTGACGGCGGCCACGGGGCCGAAGGACTTGGTGACCTCACGGAGTCGGAGCAGCGGTGATAAGGCGGCGGGGCCGGTCAATGGCACTCCTCTTCCCCATGTCTTCCACGGGCGTGCGGGACCGTTCATGAAACGATTCAAAACCGTGCCGAGGAACATAGGGGCGAACTGAGGAAGCGTCAAGGGGGTGCGACGGCCCCGCCGTTTCGGCTACTTCTCGCCGAGGCCCAGGTCGGGAATGAGGACCGGGAGGCCCGTTTCCAGTGAGCGGTTGCCCGCGATCCCGACGGACACCGCCCGCAGCCCGTCCGTCACGTCCGCGGCCCGGCCCAGCGGGTCCGGCGGCACCCGGTGGAACAGCGCCCGGTACAACTGCGCGTCACCGCCCCCGTGCCCGCCCTCGGCCGGCGGGATCGGGATCTCGCGGGCGGCCTCCCAGTGGCGCTGGAGCACCAGCCGCTCGCCGTCGGCCCTGGCGTCGCCCGCCGCGCCCTCCGTCCGCCCGGTGACGCTCGGGTCGACGGCCGCGGGGCGGTCCGCCTCCGTGAGCACGGCGGCCCGCTCCACCACCTCAAGCTCCGCGCGCCCCTCGGTGCCGTTGACCGCGACGCGGTACCCCTCCCACGGGCTGTGGGCGTTGAGCGCGTAGGTCAGCGTCGGGCCGCCCGCGTAGTCGACGACGAGCGAGAGGTTGTCCTCGATGGTGATGCCGGGGCCGAAGACGTCGCGGTCGCGCAGGTACCCGTCGTGGTGCTCGGCCTCCAGGTAGAGGCGGCGCAACGCCTCGTCGGTGCGCAGATCGAGCAGGAACGGGTCGCCGCCGCCGTGATCGGTGGTGCCGCGCTCCGGCCGGGGGCCGAGGCCCCGGCGGGCGGCGGCCTCGGCCCCGTAGAAGCGCAGGCCCCCGGAGGCGAACACCCGGTGCGGGGTGTCGTCGATCCACCAGTTGACGAGGTCGAAGTGGTGCGACGCCTTGTGGACGAGCAGGCCGCCCGAGTTCTGCTTCTCCCGGTGCCAGCGGCGGAAGTAGTCGGCGCCGTGCTGGGTGTCGAGCACCCACTCGAACTGGACGCCCGTGACCTCGCCGACGGCTCCGGAGGCGATCAGCTCCCGCAGCGCGCTGTTCCTCGGGGAGTACCGGTAGTTGAACGTGACGACCAGGTCGCGCCCCGTCTCCCGCAGGGCCTCGGTGATGCGGCGGGTGCCCTCGGCGTCGGTGGTGAGGGGCTTCTCCGTGATCACGTCGGCGCCGGCGCGCAGGGCCCGCGCGATGACGTCGGCGTGGGTGTGGTCGGGTGCGGTCACCACGACGCGGTCGACCCGCTGCTCGGTGATCATCCGCTCCACGTCGTCCGCGCCGTACCGGGCCGGTCCCGCCGCCCCGGTGCCGAGGTCGCGGATGAGGTCCTCGTAGTAGTCGAGCCGCGCCGGGTTCGGGTCGAGGAGCGCGACGAGTTCCGCGACGTCCCGGTGGTCACGGCACAGGGCGCGCACGTAGTCACGGCCACGGCTCCCGGTGCCGATGAGCGCGTAACGGCGGTGGGCGCCGTCCGTCGGTGTCGGCTTGGCCAACGCACTGTCCTTTCTGGGTGCTGCTCGGTGATGACTGGCATCCGCGGGAGGATGCTGTCGCACTCTATGGAGGATCCCGTGCGCTGGTGAAGTATCGTGCGTGCTTCTGTTTGTTCTTGAGCGGCCCCGCGTGCCCCGCCTGCCCCCGTGTGACTCTTTTCTCGGAATCACCGGACCCCGGGAAAAAGATTTTGCATGCTCTGCATTTTTTCATACCCTGCAATGCGTGAAGGGTGCGGAAGCTCCGGTGGGGCTCAGGGAGCGGAAGAAGCGGGCGACGCGTGCGGCGCTCGCGGAGGCCGCGGTGCGGCTCGCCGCCGAGCACGGGATCGAGAACGTGACCGTGGAGGCCATCAGCGACGCCGCTGACGTCTCGCCCCGGACCTTCTTCAACTACTTCGACAGCCGGGACGACGCCTTCGTCATGATCGACAGCGATGTCGGGGCGCGCATCCGGCGGGCGGTGCTCGGCGCACCGCCGGGGCTCGACCCCCTGACGGTGGTCCACGACGCCTTCGCCGCGGAACTGGCGGATGTCGAGGGCCGGCAGGAGGTGTGGGATCTGCGGGCCGAGGTGCTGAAGCAGGCTCCGCACCTCATGGTCCGAACGCTCGGGGCCCACATGGAGGACGAGCTCATCCTCGCCCGGGCCATCGCCAAGCGGCTCGACCCGGACGCGCCCGAGCCGGAGCAGCCGGGTCTCTACCCGCGCCTGGTGGCGGCGGTCGCCGGGACCGCCGTCCGCATCTCGATGCAGCACTGGGGCGTGGGCGGTACCTCCGACCCGTTCCCCGTTGTCTTCCGGAGAGTGTTCGCGCACCTGGCCGCCGGGCTGCCGGCGCCGACCCACGGCGACCGCTGACGTTCGCCGCGGGCCCGCGGACCGCTTCTCCTCCCCCCGCACAGCACACGAAGAAGGACGTTGTGACCACAACAGAGGTGCCGGAAAGCGCGCCGCCGGCCATGACAGAACGCCAGATACTCCAGGCCATGTCCGGTCTCATGGCCGGCATGTTCGTCGCCATCCTGGCGGGCACCGTGGTGGCGAACGCGCTGCCGCGCATCATCACCGACCTCGGTGCGACCCAGTCCTCCTACACCTGGGTCGTCACCTCCGAGCTGCTGGCGATGACCGCCACCGTCCCGCTCTGGGGCAAGCTCTCCGACCTGTACAACAAGAAACTCCTGCTCCAGGCGTCGCTCGCGCTGTTCGTGGTCGGCTCGCTCGTGGCCGGCTTCTCGCAGAACATCGAGGTGCTGATCCTCAGCCGCGTCGTCCAGGGCATCGGCGCGGGCGGCCTGACCGCACTGGTCCAGGTCGTCATGGCGGCCGTCATCCCGCCGCGCCGGCTCGGCAAGTACGCCGGCATCTTCGGCTCGGTCTTCGCCGTCGGCACCGTCGCGGGCCCGCTGATCGGCGGCCTGATGGTCGACACCTCGTGGCTCGGCTGGCGCTGGTGCTTCTTCATCGGCGTGCCCTTCGCCGTCGCGGCGATCTTCCTGCTCCAGCGCACCCTGTCGCTGCCCACCATCAGGCGGGACGTCAAGATCGACTACCTGGGCGCGTTCCTCATCGTGGCGGGCGTGTGCGCCCTGCTGATCTGGACCTCGCTCGCGGGCAACGAGTTCGACTGGGCCTCGTGGCAGACCGCCGCGCTGACCAGCACCGGCGCGCTGCTGATCGTGGCCGCGGTGTTCGTGGAGGCCCGGGTCTCCGAGCCGATCATCCCGCTGGACATCTTCCGCAACCGCACGGTCGCGCTCACCACGGTGGCCAGCTTCTTCGTGGGTCTGGCGATGTTCGGCGGCACGGTCTTCCTCTCGCAGTACTTCCAGGTGGCGCTCGGCAAGTCGCCGACCATGGCCGGGCTGATGAGCCTGCCGATGATCGCCGGCCTGCTGGTGTCCTCCACCATCGCGGGCCAGCTGATCACGGCGACCGGCAAGTGGAAGGTCTACCTGGTCGCGGGCGGCATCACGATGACCGCGGGCCTCGGGATGCTCGCGACCATCGACGCGAACACCGGGTTCGGCGTGCTGAGCGTCTACATGGCGCTGCTCGGTATCGGCGTCGGCATGCTGATGCAGAACCTGGTCCTGGCCGCGCAGAACGACGTGCCCGCCGCCGAGCTCGGCGCCGCGACCTCCGTGCTGTCCTTCTTCCGCAGCATGGGCGGCACCGTCGGCACCAGCGTGCTCGGCGCCGTGCTGGCCAACCGGGTCGCCTCCGAGATGTCCGCCAACATGCCGGGCGCCGAGGGCGGCGAGACCGGCGGGGGCGGCGGCCACGGGGCCGTGCCCGACATCTCCACCCTGCCCGATCCCGTGCGGGAGATCGTGGAGAACGCCTACGGCACGGCCACCGCGGAGCTGTTCCTCGTGTCCACGCCGTTCGCGGCTCTCGCGCTGCTCGTCGTGCTCTTCATCAAGGAGAAGCCGCTGAAGACCACCAGCGGCTCGGAGCGGCTCGCCGAGGAGGCCGCGGCCGGGGAGGTCGCGGAACGTGCGGACGGCACCGGCCCGGACGCCCAGGCTCCCGGCTCGGCGCAGACCCTGTCCAAGGGCGCCGCGCCCGGGGACGCGGGGGGCGCCCAGGACGAGACGCCCGTCACCCCGGCACGCTGACGCCGGCCCGGCCGGCCGCCGCGCCCGCCGCCCGGCCTCCCAGGCCCGGGCGGCGGGCGCGGTCGCGCGTGGTCGCGGCGCGCGGCGCGGGCCGCGCTCCGGTGCCGCCCCCCTGGCGCCCCCACGGGGCCGCAGGGTAGCGTCCGACTCGGCCGCGGCCCGCGTTCCGCCCGCCGAGGCCGTCGGGTGCCGCCGCTCCCTCCGGCTGCCCGTCCCCCCGTCCCGCCCGTGTGCGCCTCCGAGGCCGCGGCGCCGCCGGCCATGTGCCGGGTGCCCGCGCGGGTGCCGGGCCGGCGTCCCGGCCGGCCCGGCACCCTTGGGGCAGGCGCGTCCCGCCTCGGCAGGCGAGCCCGCGCTCACTCCTCGGCGCGCGGCAGCCCCGGCGGGTTGACCTCCGACACCTCGACGGCCTCGTCCGCCAGGCCCCACCGGTCGAGCACCTGCCCGTAGGTGCCGTTGTCGATGACGGTGTTCAGCGCTTCGTTCAGGGCCCGCACGAGCCCGTTGTCCTTCTTCGTCGTCGCGGCGATCTCGCCCTGGATCTCCGCCCCCGCGCCGGAGAAGCTGCCGATGATCTCGGTCTCACCGGTGACCGCCGCGTGGTACGCGGCCACCGGATTGGGACCGAAGTAGGCGTCGATGCGCCCGGAGGACAGGGCCAGGTAGTAGTCCGTCGCGTTCTGGAAGTACTTGATGTCGGTGGCGTCGAGGCCGTCCGCCACGTTCTGCTCGCTCCACGACACCAGCAGCTCCTCCTGGTTCGTGCCGGAGCTGACCCCGATCGTGCGGCCCGCCACGTCCCGGGCGCCCTCGACGCGCCAGTCGCCGCCCGCCCTGGCCTCGAAGGCGACGTTGTCCAGCCGGTACGTCGCGAAATCGTACTTGTCCTTGCGCTCCTCGGTGACCGTGATGTTGCTGAATCCGACGTCGTAGCGCCCGCTGTCCAGCCCGACGAACAAGTTGGCCCAGTCGACGGTGTGGTAGCGGACCTCAAGTCCCAGCACGTCACCGACCAGCGACGCGATGTCCGTCTCCACGCCGATGACGGTCTCGTCGTCCGTGGCGTAGAACGTCAGCGGCGGCGCGGAGCCGGGGGAGTGGGCCACTTCCAGCGTGCCGCGGTCACGGATCTCCTCGGGCAGCAGCGCGGCGACGGCGTCCACGCGTTCGGTGCCGATCCGGTCCTGGTCGGGCCCGAGGTGGACGCCCGTCCCCTCGCCCGCGGCGCCCGCGGGGGCCGGGCCGCCGCCCCCGTCCGCCCCGGGACCGGCGCACGCGGTGAGGGCGAGCGCGACGGCCAGCCAGGACGCGAGGGCGGGCAAGCGGCGGCGGGCGGCGGGACGGGGGCGATGGCGGCGCACGCGAGGTCCTTTCCTTCCGGCCGGGTGACCGGCACGGGTGAACGGGAGGATGGGCGAACGGGGGAGCGGGAACGACGGGTGACCGCCGTGGGCGGAGCGCGCGGGGGCGGCGGCCCGCTCAGAGCACCTTGGACAGGAACGCCCGGGTGCGCGGGTTGGCGGGCCGGTCGAGCACCTGCCGCGGGGAGCCGCGTTCGACGATCAGGCCCTCGTCCATGAACACGACGGTGTCGGCGACCTCGCGCGCGAAGGCGACCTCGTGGGTGACGACGATCATCGTCGTGCCGGCGCGGGCCAGGTCCCTGATGACGTCGAGCACTTCACCGACCAGTTCGGGGTCGAGCGCCGACGTGGGCTCGTCGAACAGCAGCACCTTGGGCCGCAGCGCCAGCGCCCTGGCGATCGCGACCCGCTGCTGCTGGCCGCCGGACAGCTGCCTCGGGTAGGCGTCCGCCCGGTCCGCCAGGCCCACCCGGTCGAGCAGCCGGCCGGCGAGCGCGGCGGCTTCGGCGCGCGGGAGCCGCAGCGCGGAGACGGGAGCCTCGACGAGATTGCCGAGAACGGTCAGGTGCGGGAAGAGGTGGAAATCCTGGAACACGAAGCCGATCCGCGCCCGCTGCCGCAGCACCTCGCGCTCCCGCAGCTCCCGCAGCCGGTCGCCGGCGCGCCGGTACCCGATCAGCTCGCCGTCGATCCGCACGAAGCCGCGGTCGGGCCGCTCCAGGTGGTTGATGCCGCGCAGCAGGGTCGACTTCCCAGAACCGGACGGCCCGAGCACCGCGGCCACCTCCCCGGCGCGCACGGCGAGGTCGATGCCCCGCAGCACGTGCCGCGCGCCGAACGACTTGTGCAGCCCCCGGACGTCGACCATCGTCCGCCGCCCGCCGCTCATGTCCGCCCCCCGGTGGCCGCCCCGGCCCGCGCGGCCGTCAGCGGCCGGGCGGACCGCAACCGGGCCCGCAGCCGTTGCAGAGGGGTGGGCGGCGCGGTGCGCTCGGCGCCGCGCGCGAAGTGCCGTTCGACGTAGTACTGGGCGACGGACAGCACCGTGGTGAGCACGATGTACCAGACGGTCGCGACCATCAGCAGCGGCACGACGCGGCCGTTGCGCCCGTAGATCACCTGCACCTGGTAGAACAGCTCGCCGATCGCCATGACCGAGACGATCGACGTGCCCTTGAACAGGGAGATGATCTCGTTCGCCGCGTTCGGCAGGATGCCGCGCATGGCCTGCGGCAGCACGATCCGGCGCAGTTGGCGCAGCCGCGGTATGCCGAGGGCCGCGGCGGCCTCCGTCTGCCCCCGGTCCACCGACAGCACGCCGCCGCGCACGATCTCGGCGGCGTAGGCGGCCTGGTGCAGCGCGAGCCCGATGACCGCCGCGGTCATGGCGCCGATCAGGTGCAGCGTCTCGAACTCCCAGAACACAGGGCCGAAGGGGATGCCGAAGCCGATCTCCCGGTACAGGTAGGCCAGGTTGAACCAGAACAGCAGCTGCACGATCAGCGGGATCGACCGGAACGCCCACACGTAGGTCCAGGCCACCGTGCGCAGCACCGGGCTGCGGGAGAGCCGCATGCAGGCGAGGACCACGCCGAGGGCGAAGCCGAGGACCGTGCCGTACAGCGTGAGCTGGACCGTCAGCCACACGGCCTTGAGGACCGTCTCCGCCGTCAGGTAGGCGAAGAACGTGTCCCAGTCCCAGCCCGGGTTGGTGGCCAGGCCGTGCGCGAACTGGCCGAGCAGCACCAGGACGGCGGCGCCGGCCACCCACCGCCCGTAGTGCCGGGCCGGCACGATCCGCAGCCCGGCCAGTTCGTCGGCCTCGCCCGGCGTTCCGGTCGCCGGCGGATCGGGTGGGTGGCGCAGGGCCTCGCCCGGCGCTGACGCGATGTCCATGGTCTCGGGCCTTTCGGTCGCGTCCTGGTCACCGGCGCCCGCGACCGCCGGGGCTCGCCCCGGCGGTCGCGGGCGCGGTGGCGCGGGGCGTGGGCGGGGTGAGGTGCTTCTCGAAGGGCAGCAGGTCGATGCCCGCCGGGTCGGCCGCGGTGTCGAACAGCGGTGTGTAGCCGGCCGCCAGGTACAGCCCCGCGGCCTCCGGCTGCCGCGGCCCGGTGGTCAGCCGCACGCGCCGGTAGCCGCGTGCGGCGGCGTCCCGCTCCAGCTCGGCCACCACGCGCCGGGCGAGTCCGCGGCGGCGGTGCGCGGAGTGGGTCCAGATCCGCTTCAGCTCGGCGGTGTCCTCGTCGTACCTGCGGTAGGCGCCGCCGGCGACGGCCGCGCCGTCCAGGACGAGGAGCAGCAGGACGCCGTGCGGCGGCGCGAACTCGGCGTCGGGATAGCGGGTCATCTCGCGCAGCGCGGCGCTGCCGTAGCGGGAGACGTACTCCCTGCCGAGTTCGCGCAGCAGCGGGGCCGCGACGGGGTCGGAGACGCGGGCCCGCACGACCCGCACGCCACCGGGGGCGGGGGGTGCGGCGGGCGGGGGAGTGGGAGGTGTCGGCGCGGTCATACCTGGTCGTACCCGGCCTTTCCTGCGGGGGAGGTGGAAGGTGTCGGGGCAGGGGAACGCGGCGTCCGGCGCGCGTCGCGGGACGGCCGGGGCGCGGGTGGGCGTGCGCGGGCGTGCGAAGGGCGTGGACGGCGCGTTCCGCGCGGGGAAGCGGGGAGCGGGCGGCGCCGGCATACGCCGGGCGTGCGCACGCGCGCACCGGAAGGGGCGCGGCGGCTCGGAAAGCGCGGGGAGGCGCGGGCCGCGGTGCTACCGGGTCAGACGCGACACGAGGCCGACCACACCCGACCGAAGTCGATGTGGCCGCGCGTGACCAAAGGCAACTCGACGCTCACGTCGAACAGTTGAGCATCACGTGTGCGCCCGCGTCAACGGGTGCGACCGGGCGCGGCGTTGCGCCGCTGCCCCTTCCCCGCGGTTCCCGCCCCGTGCCGCCCTTCCGCCCCGTCCCCGGCGGCGCCGTCCGCGCCCGCGGGTGCCGGAGCCAGCGGGCCGCGGCTGTGTCCTTCGCCGTACCGCACGGCCCTGGTGGACACCACCCTCCGGCGCGGCGGCTGCCGCCGGCCCGGCGCCCCGCCCATCCGGTCGAGCAGCAACCGGCCCGCCTGGCGGCCGAGTTCGCCGCTGTCGCAGATCTGGACGGTCAGCGGCAGCCCGAGCGTGTCCGCCAGCTCGAAGTCGTCGAACCCGGCCAGCACCGTGCGGGCGCCCACCGCCCGCACCGCGCGGAACGCCCCGACGGTGTACCGCTCGCCGCAGCAGAACAGGGCGCTCGGCGGCTCGGGGAGGGCCAGCAGCTCCGCCGCGGCCCGTTCCGCCGCCCCGGCCCCCTCCCGCCGCACCAGCTCATCGGAGAGCGGCAGCCCCGCGGAACGGAGCGCGGTCCTGTGGCCGCGCAGGCGTTCCGCGCCGCTCCACACATCCGGCCGGGGACCCAGGAAGCCGATCCGCCGGTGCCCGAGCGCCAGCAGCCGCTCGGTGGCCTCCTTGGCCCCGCCGTAGTCGTCGATCACCACGTGGTCCGCCTCGAAACCCGCGGGCGGGCCGCCCGCGCACACCACGGGAACGCCCCGCGCGGCGACGGCGGACAGGTGCTCCTGGCGCGGCCCCGCGGGCATCACGACGATGCCGTCCGCGCGGCCCGCGAGGTCGGCCACGAGCCCGCGTTCGCGCTCCCGGTCCCGTCGGCTGTCACCGATGAGGATGCGCAGCCCGTGCCGGCGCACGGCCGCGTCCACGCCGGAGGCGAGGCGCGAGGCGAACGGATCGGTCACGTCGGTGACGACCACGCCCACGAGACCCGTGCCGCGGTCCGCCGCCCCGGAGCGGGCGGCAGGGTCCGCCCCGGCCGCGGCGGGCGGCTCGGGGTCGGACAGGTAGGCCAGTTCCGCGACCGCGGCGAGTACCCGTTCCCTGGTGCCAGGCAGGACCCGCGGGTCGTCGCGCAGGACCCGGGTGACGGTCATCGGGCTCACCGCGGCGCGTTCCGCGACCGCCATGAGGCCCGGCCGGCCGGCCCCCTGTCCTGACCCGTGCGGCATCGTGCCCGGCGGTCCCTTCTGTGGTCGCGGCGCCGGCCCGGCGGCGCGCCGCGATCCGGCCTCCACCGGAGCGGAGCCGACCGCCGTCCGCCGATCGGACGGCCTGTGATGACGGACCCTAGGCCGACGGACGGGGACCTGCCAAGGCCGCGCGCGATCACGTTCGCGCCCGCGGCCGGCCCGGGGCGAACGGGCGAACGGCGGGTGTCCTCGCGGTGCCCGGTCGGTGACGTCGGGGCGAACGGCCCGGCTCCCGCGGCGGTCCCGCCCGGTTCGCGGTGTACGCGCCGTGGCCCGCGCGGGACGGACAGCCACCGTTGTGGTGGCTCTGCCATTCTGCAACTGGCAGAATGGCGCGGCACATTGTCGTCACTCCTCCGGGGAAGGGGGCGCGGTATGCCGGTGTCGCGCTCCGGCCGTCCCACGGCCGCCCAGCTGCTGATCGGTGCCCGCCTGCGGCAACTTCGCACCGAGGCCGGTCTCTCCACCCGCCAGGCCGCGGCCGAACTCGGCACGTCGGCCTCGGCCCTTCACCGGATGGAGGGCCACGGCGTGGGGCTCGAACCGGGACGCGTACGAAGACTCCTGAGCGCCTACGGCCGGGAGGGCGAGGCCGGCGCGGTGCTCGCCGACGTCGAGCGGGCGAGCCGGCCCGGCTGGTGGGACGCCTACCGCGACGTGCTGCCGCGTTCGCCCGCCGACCTGATCGGCCTTGAGGAGCACGCGTACGTGATCCGGCTCTACGCCCCCGCGGTCGTGCCCGACCTGCTCCAGACCCCGGCCTACGCCGAGGCGTTGCAGCGGGTGCGGCACCCGGAGGAGGACGACCGGCGCATCGCCCGGCGGGTGGAACTCGTCGTGCGGCGGCAGGCGTTGCTCGAACGCGCCGACCCGGCGCCCCCCGTGGTGTGGGCGCTGCTCGAAGAGGCGGCGCTGCGCCGCCGGGTGGGCGACGCGGAGGTGATGCGCGGTCAACTGGCGCACCTGCGGCTGCTGGCCGCGCGCCCCGGCGTCACGATCCGCGTCGTCCCGATGTACACCGTGCACACCGCCCTGCTCTGCGGCCCGGTCCAGTTGCTCCGCTACCGGCCGGCCACGCTGCCCGACCGGGTGCTGCTGCACACCCTGGACGGCATCGAGGTCGAGGACAGGCGCGACGTGGTGGCGCAGTACCTGATCGCGCTGGACTCCGCGGCCTCCGTGCCGGACAGCGTGCCGATCTCCGCATGGCGGACCGACTGGGAGGATGCCCGTGCTTGAGGAACAGATAGACGCCAACCGCCCCGACCCGGCCCGGGTGTACGACTGGTTCCTCGGGGGGAAGAGCTTCTTCCCCGCCGACGAGGCCGCGGGGCGCCAGGTGCAGGCGATGTGGCCCGGCGTGCGGGTCGCGGCCCGCGCCAACCGCGCGTTCCTCCACCGGGCGGTGCGGTGGCTGGCGGCCGAGGCCGGCATCCGGCAGTTCGTCGACATCGGCACCGGCGTGCCCACCGAGCCGAACCTGCACCAGATCGCCCAGGCCGAGGCGCCCGACACACGCGTGGTCTACACCGACAACCGGCTGATCGTCCTGCGGTACGCCGAGGCGCTGATGACGGGCACGCCCGAGGGCCGCACGGCCTACCTGCACGCCGACTTCTGCGAACCCGCGTCCATTCTGGACAGCGCCGAACTGCGGGACGTGCTCGACCTGTCCCGGCCCGTCGCCCTGTGCCTGAACGCCCTGCTGCACTACATCGCGGACGATCCGGTCACGGGGGTGACGGCGCACGACCTGGTCGCGCGATACGTCGCCGCGCTCCCCTCGGGCAGTTACCTGCTGATCACGCACGTCACCCCGGACTTCGACGCCCCGACCTGGGAGCGGATCACCTCGGGCGACCGGGGGCACACCGGGCAGACGGGGCAGATCCGCACCCGCGAGCAGATCCTGTCCTTCTTCGAGGGCATGGAGCTGGTCGAGCCGGGGCTCGTCCCGCCCCAGGACTGGCGTCCCGACGGCCCGGTGCCCGCGGGGGCCACCCACGCCGCCGTGTCCATGTGGGCGGGGATCGCGCGCCGGCCGTGACCCCGGGCCGCCCGCGCGCCGGGTCCTGGACCTGGCGCGCGGTGCGCCGATGCGGCGCGGGTGGCGGCCTCAACGGCGGGGTGGGCGGCGGAGGAACGCGGCGTCGGCGTGACGGACGGGAAACGTCACGTTGTGTCCGTCGTCATCCGGCGAAAGGCCGGATCAGCTCGTGCTTCGACACATCCTGTACGGAACACGTTCAACTGGTCATCCGATTGAATGTATAACGCATCTTTTGTGTACCGTACGGAGGTTGCGCACGCCACGGTCCGCCGCCGCGGCGCACGAGCCCTCCCGCCCCCACCCCCGAGCGGAGACCCGCATGAGTCCGACCTCGTCCCCGCCGCGCAGCGGCACCGTCGTGGGCGTGCTGGCCGGCGCCGGAATCGTGACGTCCCTGATGCAGGCCCTCGTCATCCCCCTGATACCCGAACTGCCCGCGCTGCTCGGCACCTCGGCGGCGAACGCCTCCTGGGTGGTGACCGTGACCCTGCTCACGGGAGCCGTCGCCACACCGGTGGTCGGGCGGCTCGGCGACCTGTACGGCAAGCGGCGCATGCTCCTGACCTGTCTCGCCCTGCTGGTCGCGGGCTCCCTGGTCTGCGCGCTCGCCGACTCGTTGGCCCCCATGATCCTCGGCCGCGCGTTCCAGGGCATGAGCATGGGCATCATCCCCCTCGGCATCAGCATCATGCGCGACCTCATGCCGCCGGAACGACTCGGGTCCGCGATCGCCCTGATGAGTTCCTCGCTCGGCATCGGCGGCGCGCTCGGCCTGCCGGCCGCCGCCGCGGTCGCCCAGAACGCCGACTGGCACATGCTGTTCTGGGGCGCGGCGGCGCTGGGCACCGTCGTGGCCGTGCTGGTGCTGCGCGCGGTGCCCGAGTCGCGGGTCCGGGCCGGCGGCCCGTTCGACGTGACCGGCGCCCTGCTGCTCTCCTGCGGCCTCGTCGCCCTGCTGCTGCCCATCTCCAAGGGCGGCGACTGGGGCTGGGACGCGCCCGTCACCCTCGGCCTGTTCGGCGCGGCGGCCCTCGTGCTGGCGCTGTGGTGCGGGTGGGAACTGCGCACCCCCGCGCCCCTGGTCAACCTCAGGTCGAGCGTCAAACGGCAGGTGCTGGTCACCAACCTGGCGTCCGTGCTGGTCGGCCTCGCCATGTTCGTCATGATGCTCGTCCCCGTGCAGATCCTCCAACTGCCCGAGGCCACCGGGTACGGCCTCGGCCAGTCCATGCTGGCGGCCGGCCTGTGGATGGCGCCGTCCGGCCTGGTCATCGTGCTCGTCTCGCCGCTGGGCGCCCGGCTGTCCGCCGCCCGCGGCCCCAGGACCTCCCTGCTCACCGGCGCCCTCGTCATCGCGTTCGGCTACGTCATCGCGCTCGGCCTCTCCGGATCCGCGTGGGGCGTGCTGGCCTTCACCTCGGTGATCAGCGTGGGCATCGCCCTCGCCTACGCGGCGATGCCCGCCCTCATCATGGCCGCCGTGCCGCCCTCGGAGACGGCGGTCGCCAACGGCCTCAACACCCTGATGCGCTCCATCGGCACCTCCACGTCGAGCGCGGTGGTCGGTGCGCTGCTCGCCAGCATGACCATCCGCTTCGAGGGCGCGGAGCTGCCCTCGGAGCAGGGCCTGCGCACCGTGCTTGCCTTCGGCGCGTGCGCCGCGCTGCTCGCGACGGCCGTGATCCTGGCCATTCCGCGGCACGCGCCCGCGGACGCCTCCGCGGCGCCGCCCGCCGCGGCCCGCCCGCCGGCCGGCGCCCGCCACCCGGCTCCTTGACCCCGCGC
This sequence comes from Streptomyces marincola, assembly GCF_020410765.1. Taxonomy (NCBI): domain Bacteria; kingdom Bacillati; phylum Actinomycetota; class Actinomycetes; order Kitasatosporales; family Streptomycetaceae; genus Streptomyces; species Streptomyces marincola. Next base: position 6,249,603 of record NZ_CP084541.1, read on the forward strand.
GCCACCGCACGGCGCAGCTGCCACGCCGCCGCGGAATGGAGAAAGCCCGGGATGCGGAGCCCGTATTCCGGAGGTAAATTCAACGGAGGGGGTGTTCCGGAATCCGCAGGGAGCATGACGATGGGTCAATCCATACGCTACGTGAGGCGGGGCGTCCAAGGGGTTGTGCGTCAGAACTTCAATTGGGACATCATCACGGCTCGCTCCGTGGTGCACATCACCGCAGGTGAAGTTCTGCCCGGCACGACCGAGGCGACTCCCGTCACGCCGGGCCAGAACTTCCACTACCACCTGGGTGCGGCGCCCGTATGGGTCTCCAACGTCTCGCCTCACCGCAATGAGTTCAGCGGCCAGGCCGGTGGAGTGGAATACCTCCTCCACGTCGACTGGTCGTCGCCCCTGGACGTCGCCGTCACGATCACGGTCGAGGACGCTGTCCCGGTGGAGATCCAGGGTTACTGAGACCGCTGAGCCTTTTTTCGGCCTCTTTCAGGCGGGGGGAATGGAAATGAGCGTCCGGTAATGTTTACCGAGGTATAGCTCTCCGACGGGTTCGCCGTCGACTTCGATCCACGCATGTGCCGCGAATGGATGCGTACGGACACCGGTACACCAGGTGGGCCAGACATTGCGGGTTCGGCAGACCAGGGCCGCGGCGATGGACCGTTGCAGACAGCCCTGACCTGCGCAGCGAAGACTGACCGAGACGACCGCGCTACGTGCCGCGAGTGCCTGGTCGGCGGTGGCGGCTCGGGCACCGCGGCGGATGAAGAGCAGAACGGCTCGTAGCCTGCGCGGTGACAGTCGGCTGAGCAGGCGCGCCGCACCGACCGCGAGCAGCGGCACCAACCGCCTGTGGACCGGAAGCCGGGGCTGGTGTTCGAGTGCGACGGGAACGGTCACGAGGTCACCAGCAGCTTCGCCGCGCGAAGACGATCGATGATCGCCGTCACGTCGGACCGTGCCTGCCTGGGATCGAGGTCGTGCCGCTCGGCGAGGCCCGCCGCGATCCGCTCCTGGCTCTGACCGGCCAGCAGCGCGTGCAGAACGCTGCTGCCGGTGTTGTTGAGCTGCCAGTAGCGTCCGGTGCGCTCATCGAGCAGAACGGTGCCGTGTTCGGTGCTGGTGGTGGCGATGTCAGATCGTAGTCGCAGACTCATCGACCCTCCCTTGGTCGGCTTTCGGGGTCCAGCTTTCCGTCGAGGTCTTCTTGACGGCGCGCAGCCAGGTCTCACACCCGAGCAGTTCTTCCAACGCCATGGTGGTGGCGTTGTCGACCTGCGGGGCCAGCAGCCGGGTACGCAGCACGTCAGGATCGATCAGCCCGTGGTCGGCCAGCGCCGAATCGGCGAACAGTTCGAGTAGGGCAGGCATGTTGCGCCGCAACCCGATGCGCACGTCCTCGCCTGCCTCACCCTTGGTGGATCGGCCCGCGACGGCGGCGGGCAGGATGCCGTGCATCGCCTCGGACAGCAGCGGTTTGTAGCGCCACGGCGTTCGACGCTCGGCGAATCGAACGGACAGCGCGGCCTCGATCACCCGATCGTCGAGGTACGGCAGCTCCAACCGCACACCGGCCCGCGCGAACGGCCTGGCGAGCTGGCGGTAGCCGGGTCCCGCGATGCGCAGCGCCATCAGCGTCGCGTGCTGCGCTCGTTGCGCGGCCAACGGTCGCGCCTGCTCGGCGATGCTGTGCAACAGCCCGCGCGTCACCTCGATCGCGGACGGCGTGACCCATTCCTGTGCTCGCAGCGGCGCGTAACCCCATCCGAGATCGGGCGTACGGCGGGCGCGAGGCGGACCGGTGAGATGGTCGGCCTGCTGCCGCCACCACGCGCGGAGGTCGCGACGATCAGTGAGCGCGGCGATGGTGGCGGTCAACGGCCAACGGGACATCGCCCGGTGACCACGCAGGTGAGTGAGTGCGGTCAGCGGATGGCGGTACAGCAGGTCCCGCAGGTAGTAGGGCAGCTCATGGAACAACTCGTCGGAGCCGTGCCCGGCCAGGTGTGTCCGCGACCCGCACTCGGCCAGGGTCCGGGCGGTTTGCCTGGTCCGCTCGGCGGTACGTGTGAAGGGATACGGCGCCTCGGTATCGGTGATGCGTCCGGGATCGGCGAAGACCGATGGCATGGCTTCTTGCGCCAGTTCCCGATGTTCGGCAGCGGGCAATTCCCTGGCCGCCCGCGCCGCGAACCCCGCATCGGCGTTCGCCTCGTCGGCCTCGCTCCAGCGGAAGGTCAGCAGGTCGGGAACCCCGGCTTCGGCTGACAGGAAGCACAACGAGGTGGAGTCCATCCCACCGGACAGATCCGCACTGACCCGGCCCGCCGAGGAAGAGCGCGCGGACACCGCTGTCCGCAGCGCCTCACGGACCAGTTCCGCACCTTCTGCCAGCGACCTCTCCGGCGCGGGTGGCTCCCACCAGCGCACCGTGGTCGCCGTTGTCCCTCGGCCGTCGACCCGCAGGTAGGAGTCCGGCGGCACCGGACTCACGCCCTGCCACATCGAGCGTTCGGCCAACGGCGCGGGCGCCCGGATCCCGCACGCCACGCGGGCCGCCAGGGTCTGCTCGTCGATCTCCGCTCCGATCAGCGTGGCCAGGACATCGGATCGGTCACCTGCGAGCGCCACGCCGTCCCGGCTGGTGTGGAACACGCGGCGAACGCCCGCCAGGCTGCCCTGCACCCGCAGCACGCCCGCGACCGACGCCACCAAGTGGAAACTGCCCGGCAACGCGCGGGTCACCATGTCCAGGTCTTCGACCCGGCGCACCCGGGAGATCAGTTCAGTCAATCGATCGGCGGTGAGCGGACAGGTGCCGATCACCGCTGCCTGTATCGAGTCCGTCCCGGCGACGATCAGTTCACCGGGAGCCCATCGTCCCAGCAGCCATGGCCGACCGGAGGGGTAGGGCACTGACCCGAGCCGAATCACCGGATCGAGGAACGCGCGAGGGAACGGGGCATCCGGCAGCACCAGGAAACCGTCGGACAGCACCGTCGATCAACCCCTAACTTCCCTACTGACCGTGGAGGAGACTCGTTATTTATGGTGGGGATTCACATTCGGGTCGGCGGAATGGGTGGTGATCGGACGTGGCCCGATCACCACCGGGTCGAGTGTCAGTAGTCGTACTGGGGGTTGAAGGGCTCCCACCAGATGCCGTTGTTGCCGAGGGTGTCTTCGCTGAACTCGCCCAGCTCCACGAGTTCGGGCGGCTCGTACGGCGTCATCGTCGAATTCTCGACCCGTTCGCTCATCATGTTTCCTCTCTCGTCCTACGCGTCAGGACAACGGAAGTGTCACGCTCACCGGCGGGCAGGAAGACGCGACAGCCCAGGCCACGCGACCACTCGCGGAATGGTAAGGCTGACCGTTCGGGAGGGGTCCCCGGAACCCTCCCGCATAATGAGCTATTTTCGTGCGCCCAGGAGGACAGGAGGTGACACCGTGACGCAGCGGTGTTCTTGCTGTCCGGAAAGCTCGCCGTCGCCTGCTGGTGGCAGTCCGGTCCGGGCAGCTGCCTGAAAAAAGGGCGGCGCAGGTTGGCAACCACCGGGCCCCGAAGCGACCGGCCGATCCCCCCTCGCCCCGGGAGCAGTGCTCGGGCGCCCAGGCCGATTCGCTACCGTGGGCCCGTGTTCACCACCCGGGGCCCCGCGTTCCACGAACTGGCCGTGCAGGCGCTGTCGTCGGTCGAACGCGGCTACGACCTGCTGGCGCCGAAGTTCGACCACACACCGTTCCGGACCCCGGACGCGGTGCTCGCCGCCGTCCGCGACGCCCTGACTCCGCTCGGGCCGTTCCGCCGCGGCCTCGACCTGTGCTGCGGCACCGGCGCCGGCCTCGGCGTGCTCACCGGACTGTGCCAGGAGCGCGTCACCGGCGTCGACTTCAGCTCCGGCATGCTCCGGGTGGCCGGGGCCGCCCACCGGGCCGTGCCCGGCGGGCCCGCCCTCGACCTGGTCAGGGCCGATGCCAGGGCGCTGCCGTTCCTCGACGCGTTCGACCTGGTCGTCAGCTTCGGCGCGGCCGGCCACTTCCTGCCGGCGGAACGGCCCGCCCTGTTCGCGGGCGTGCGCGCCGCGCTCAGGCCCGGCGGCCTGCTGGCCTTCCCCGTGGCCGCGCCGCCGCGCGTCGGGTCCGCGCCCTACTGGGCGCTCGCCGGGTTCGACGCGGCGATGCGGCTGCGCAACGCGCTGTGGCGCCCGCCGTTCGTCATGTACTACCGCACGTTCCCGCTGCCCCGGGTGCGCGCAGAACTGGCCGCCGCCGGCTTCTCCGTGGGCACCGTGCCGCTCACCGCGCTCGGCACCCTGCCCGACGGGAGCCCGCGCTGCCGCCTGGTGCTGGCGCGGCGCCCGGGCGGGAAGCCCGCGTCCTGACGGGGCGTCAGGGCTTGCGTGCCACGCCCCCGGCCATCAGCCGCTGGGCCACGGTCAGCGGCAGCGGGACCGGGGAGTCCGGCCGCCACAGCGGCAGCGACACCACGCCGGGTTCGAGCAGTTCGAGGCCGCGGAAGTACGCCTCGATCTCCTCCATCGTGCGGAACCGCCCGGTGCCGAGGAACTCCAGCATCGTCTCCTCGACCGTGCGGGCCTCGGGTCCCGTGTCGCAGAAGTGCGTCAGCAGCAGGTGGCTCCCCGGGGGTACGGCCCCCATGTAGGCGTCGACGATGCCCTGCGGGTCCTCGTCGTCGTGCAGGTGGTGCAGCATGCCGACGAGCATCACGCCGACCGGCTGGGAGAAGTCGATCAGACGCCGCACGCCGGGGTGCGCGAGGACGGCCTCCGGATCGCGCAGATCGGCCGTGACCACGCCCGTGTACTCGTTCTCCTCCAGCAGGGCCCGGCCGTGGGCCAGCACGATCGGGTCGTTGTCGACGTAGGCCACCCGTGCGTGCGGCGTGTGCCGCTGGGCCACCTGGTGGGTGTTCTCCAACGTCGGCAGGCCGGCCCCGAGATCGAGGAACTGCTGGATCCCGGCCTCGACGGCCAGGTGGCGCACCGCGCGGCCGAGCACCGCGCGGTTGTACCACCCGACGTCGCTGATGTGCGGCATCGTGCGGCGCACTTCGTCGGCGACCACGCGGTCGACCTCGTAATTGTCCTTGCCGCCCAGGACCGCGTCGTACACCCGCGCGATACTCGGCCTGCTGAGGTCGATGTCCTGGGCCTGACCGGCCGTGGCCGCGCCGTTCTCGTTCGCCATTGAAGAGGTCCCAACTTCCGTCTCGCGGCCCGTCGTTGGCGGGCCCGCCCGTGCCGTGGCGCACAGGGTAACCTCCGGGTGACCGGTTCGCGCACCCGTTCCCCTCTCAACCTCGCTCACCGCCGCGGAAGTTGACGCGGGGCCCGGCCGCCGTCGGAGCACAGCCGGTTCCCGGCAACCTTCCGGGCCGTGCCCGGGGTCTTGTTGGGTGAGAGAGCAAAAGGGAACGACGGGCAAGGTGATGGTGGTGCGCGGTTTCGGCACGGTCCGGCGGGCCGGGGGAGAGGACATCGAGGCGGCGGCGCGGGCGCTCGCGGCGGCCTCCGTGGACGAGGCCGTGGCGGCGTGGATCACGCCGGACGAGGAGACGCGCGCACGGCGGGGCGCCGAGGCGGGGCAGGACATCGCCGCCTGGCTCGACACGACCCGCCGGAGCGCCGAGGTCCTGCTCGTGAGCGGTGACGACGGCATCGCGGGGCTCGCCATGTGGCACTTCGTCGACGGTGCCGGCGACGGCGACGGCGACGAGCACGCGGACGGGCCGGGCGACGGCGGCGCGGACGCGGCCGGCACCGACGCGCTGATACGCGTCTACGGAACGGACGGCCTGGCCCGCATGGCCCAGGTGCGGGAGGCGGTGGGCCGCCGGCACCCGAGCGGCGTCCCGCACTGGCACCTGTCGCAGACCGTGATCGTGCCCGAGCTGCGTGGGCGCGGCCTCGGCGGTGCGCTGCTGCGCCACCACCTGGACCGCGTGGACGAGGAGCGGGCGGCGGCCTACCTGGAGGCCAGCACTCCGCGCAGCCAGGCGCTGTACGAGCGGTACGGCTTCCTCGCGCTCGGGGCGCCGGTCGAGCTGCCGGACGGCGGGCCGCGACTCCAGCCCATGTGGCGGGAGGGGCGTTCCGGACTCAGGCCCCCGGGGGCGTGAGCCGGCGGGCCACCGGGCCCCGGCCGCGCGCGCCCGGGACCGGCGCGTACGCCCCCGGGGGCCGCCCGGGCCGCGCCGGTCCCGCGCCCGGTAGCATGGGCGGCAGCGAAGGGGAGTAGTCCCGCAACACCGGCCGGTCGACATACTGGCCATCCGCACGCGGATGGCCCGGCCGCCGGGCCGCGGCCCGCCAGGGCCCCGGTGGACGAGACCTTCGGCCAGGCACGACTCTGCCCGCACCTTCCGGTGCGGGCCGGACGACATGCCGGGCCGAGTGGTCCTCCCCGCTCCCGCTGGGACATTCCGTGAGGTGCCACGCGACCCGGCCCGCACAGAAAGCTCACCGGCATGTCCCTCGACCTCCTGGCGGTGCTCACCGCCTTCGGCCTCATCTTCCTCGCGGAGCTGCCCGACAAGACGATGTTCGCGTCGCTGGCCATGGGCACCCGCATGCGACCGCTGTACGTCTGGTTCGGCACCTCGACCGCGTTCGCGGTGCACGTGGCGATCGCGGTCGGCGCGGGCAGCCTCATCGGCCTGCTGCCCGACTGGTCGGTGCGGCTGGTGTCCGCGGTCCTCTTCGGCCTCGGCGCGTTCCTCCTGCTGCGCGGCGGGGGCGACGACGAGGAGGACGGGAACGCGGGGGGCGCCGGGACGGTGACCGGCTTCCTGCCGGTCTGGACGACCGCGTTCACCGCCGTGTTCATCAGCGAGTGGGGCGACCTGACCCAGATCACCACCGCGAACCTCGCCGCCACCAACGGCGCCCTGCCCACCGCCATCGGCGCCGCCGCGGCCCTGATGAGCGTGTCCGCGCTCGCCCTGCTGGTCGGCCGGTTCATCGCCCGGCGCGTGCCCCTGCGGACCGTGCAGCGCATCGGCGGGGTGTGCATGCTCGGCCTCGCCGTCTGGTCCCTGATCGAGGTCTTCGCCGGCTGAGGCGGCCGTCGCGGCCCGGCCCCCCGCGGGCGCGTCCGGCCGGGTGGGGGCACGCTGTCGCGGGTAGGGTCCCGCGGAAGCACGAACACGGAGGTGAGGACCACCATGACCGCCTCGACGACGCAGCGCCCCCTCAGCGTCACGGTCTGGAACGAGAACGTCCACGAGACCACGGAACCCGAGGTCCGCGCCCGCTACCCCCAGGGCATCCACGGCGAGATCGCGGCGGCCGTCCGGGAGCACGTGCCGGACGCCGACGTCCGCACCGCGACCCTGGCCGACCCGGAGCACGGCCTGACCGAGGAGGTCCTGGCCGCCACCGACGTCCTCACCTGGTGGGGCCACCGCGCGCACGGCGAGGTGGCGGACGAGGTCGTGGCCCGCGTGCGCCGGCACGTCCTGGCGGGCATGGGCCTGGTCGTGCTGCACTCGGGCCACCTGTCGAAGATCTTCACCACGCTGCTCGGTACCACCTGCAACCTCGACTGGCGCTCGGGCGAGGACCGCGAACTGGTGTGGACCGTCGACCCCACGCACCCCATCGCCGAGGGCATACCCAGCCCGCTGATCATTCCCGAACAGGAGATGTACGGGGAGTTCTTCGACATCCCCGCGCCCGACGAGCTGGTGTTCATCAGCTCCTTCAGCGGCGGCGAGGTCTTCCGCTCCGGCTGCACCTTCCGGCGCGGCCACGGGCGGATCTTCTACTTCAGCCCGGGCGACCAGGCGTACCCCGTGTACCACCACCCGGGCGTCCGCCGCGTGATCGCGAACGGGGTCCGCTGGGCGAGGGGGCACGCCGAGCAGCGGCGGCTGCCGGAGCTGCACCGGCGCGAGGCGGGCTGGTTCGAGGGAACGGGCCGGTGAGCGCGCCGCCCTCGTTCGCCACGGTGCCGGGGGAAGGACCCCTGCGCGTGCTCGTGGTCGGGGCCGGCGGCATGGGCCGCGCCTGGCTGCGCACGGTCGCGGCCGACGACCGGGTGGCGCTCGCCGGTGTGGTCGATCTCGACCCGGCGACCGCCCGCCGTGCCGTCACGGAGGAACTCGGGGACGTCGCCGTCCCGGTGGGCGCCTCACTCTCCGAAGTGGCCGCCCGGGGCGGTGCCCAGGCCGTCATCGACGTCACCGTTCCCGAGGCCCATTTGCCGGTCACGCTGGAAGCCTTCGGGCTCGGCCTGCCGGTCCTCGGCGAGAAGCCGCTGGCCGCCGATCTCGCGCAGGCGACCGCCCTGGTGAAGGCGGCGGCGGACAGCGGCCTGCTGTTCATGGTCAGCCAGTCCCGCCGCTACGACCGCGGCCTGTGGGCGCTGCGGGACCGCGCCGCGAGCCTCGGGGACCTCGGCGTGCTGACCCAGGAGTTCTTCCGGGCGCCGAGGTTCGGCGGTTTCCGGGAGGCGATGGACCACCCCCTGGTCCTCGACATGGCCGTGCACAACTTCGACGCGGCCCGCTTCGTGCTGGGCCGCGATCCGGTCAGCGTCTACTGCGAGGAGTTCAACCCCTCCTGGAGCTGGTACCGGGGCGCCGCGGGCGCCACCGCCGTGTTCGAGATGAGCGGCGGCGTCCGGTTCGTCTACACGGGAAGCTGGTGCGCGCCGGGCCTTGAGACCTCGTGGAACAGCCGGTGGCGGCTGTCCGGGGCCCGGGGCAGCGCCACGTGGGACGGCGAGGACGAGCCCGTGACGCAGCTGGCGGACGACGCGCCGGGCGCGGCGGTGGACCACGGCCCTGCGCCCCTGCCGCCGGGAGCGGGAACGGCGGGCGCGCTCGCCGAGTTCGTGACCGCGCTGCGGACCGGGCGGGTGCCCATGGGGGAGTGCCACGACAACCTGCTCAGCCTGGCGATGGTGCACGCCGCCATCGCCTCCTCGGCGGCAGGCGCCCGCGTCCGGGTGGCCGACGTGCTCGCTTCCGCGCGCGCCGAAGCGGGCATCCCGGCCCAGTCGCCCTATCCGGCCCCGGAGAAAACGGGGAGCGGATTTCCCGGATAACCGCGGGCCGGGGGAATTCCGCGGGCGCCGCCGCACTTCCCCGCCGCGGTGAGGGGGCGCCGGGCCGTACGGCCCGGCGCCCCCTCATGGGGTTCGCGGTTGAACGGCAGGACGCGGACCGGCCGACCGCGGAACGGGCGGGCCGAGTACATCGCGATGCGCACGTGTTCGGCGCCTATGGGGGCCGCCACTCCATTGGCCGTATACTCCCGGCCATGGCTAGGAAAGTTGTCACTATCTACACCGATGACCTCACGGGCGAAGACACGGATGAGGTCAGTACCCACACCTTCTCGATCGATGGTGTGAACTACGAGATCGACCTCGCACCGGACTCCTTCGACCAGTTCCTCTCGGCTCTCGGCCCGTTCGTGAACAAGGCCAGGAAGACCGGCAGGACCCAGCGTTCTGGGAGCGCTCCCAAGCGCGATCGGCAAACGGTCGACACGGCTCGTATTCGCCAGTGGGCCAAGGAGAACGGCTTCGATGTGAACGAACGCGGGCGGGTGCCGGCCAGCGTCCGGGAGGCGTACGAGCAGGCGCACTGAAGGCGGGCCGGCCCCTGCCGGGGGAGAGGGGCCGGCGGCGAAAAGGGCAGCTCGCTCCTGCCGGGGAGTGACCGGGAAAACACCGCGGGATACGCCGGGCGGCACCCGTGAACGGCCGCGTCGGCCAGGGGAGTTGCCGGGGACCTGGCCGGTCGGGGCCCGCCCGCGGGGTGCCAGGACGTACCATTCGCGCCATGCGAAGCGATCTCTTCTCAGCGGAATATCAGGCCCAGCCCCCGGCCGCGGTCGGCATGAGTCTGCAACACAGCCGGTCCATCAAGTACGTCGTCGACGGTGAGTGCCACGCGCGCCAGGGGGCCATGGTGGCCTTTCGCGGCAATCTGCAATTCGAGGTGAAGTCCCAGGGGGTGGGCAACTTCCTGAAGCGGGCCGTCACCGGCGAGGGGCTGCCCCTCATGGTGGCCAAGGGGCAGGGGGAGGTGTGGTTCGCCCACAACGCCCAGGATTGTTTCATCATCGACCTGGAGCAGGGCGACGGCCTGACCATCAACGGCCGCAACGTCCTGTGCTTCGACTCCTCACTCGGGTACCGGATCAAGATGGTCAGCGGTGCCGGAATGGCCGGTGGCGGCTTGTTCAACTGCGAGTTCGAGGGACAGGGCCGGATCGGCCTGATATCGGACGGCGCGCCGATCGTCATACCCGTGTCGTCCCAAGCGCCCGTCTACGTGGACACCGATGCCGTCGTCGGCTGGTCGAGCGGACTGAGCAGCTCGATCAACCGGTCGCAGAGCCTGAAGTCCATGTTCCGCGGCGGCTCCGGCGAGGCGTTCCAACTCGTGCTGCAAGGCGAGGGATTCGTCATCGTCCAGCCCAGCGAGGCCCAGCCGGCCGTCGAGAAGTGAGACGGACTTCCGCCGGGCGCCGGCCGCGTTCCCCGCGCTAGCTCCTGGGCACTCCGCGCCCGGCGCGGTGCACGCCGTGGCCGCCGCGGGACGGGTGCTCCCGCGGCGGCCACGGTGTGCCGGTGGCTACGCGCTCTCGTCGAACGCCTCGGCGACGGCGAGGCTGTCCTCGTAGGTGTGCTGGCGCGTGATGAGACCGTCGGTCACCGTGAGGTGCAGGGCGAAACGGGCCCGGTAGGCACGCTTCGTCGACTCCGCGGTCTGCCGGATCTCACCGAGCACGACCGCGTCCTCGCCGTCCACGAGCACGCGTTCGACCTGGGTGTCCGCCTCGCCGCGGACGTGGTGCCCCGCCAGCTCGCGGTAGTGGTCCGCGACGTCCGCACGCGTGGTGCGGTGGCGGATCCAGGGCGTGGCGGCGCGGCCGTGCGCGGACTCCGGCCAGTCGAGCCTCCAGTCGACCTGCTCCGCGTACAACTCGGCGATGCGCTCGGGCGGGCCCTCGCCCAGCCGGACGAGGAGATCCTGCACCACGGCGCGCGTCGCGTCCGCTTCGGGTTGGGGGGACATGGGCGTCCTCTCGCTGTACTCGCTGATCGGGCTTTCGTCTTCGGCAACCGTGCGACGGTCACCGGAGATCGCAGTCTGTCAAATAACAAGCGGCGACGGGGACTTCATGACACACCAGCCCGCTTTCGACCGGACGGGACCGCTTGTTGCTTTGCCGAGATCGATCAAGTGCGATCATCGACCGGTAGCGCACCAGGGACCAGACTGCCGCGATGCGCCGATGGACTCGCGGCGCTCGGTGCCGTGCGTGGTGGCGACGGGGCGCCACGACGCCTTCTTCCCGCCACGCGTTCTCGCGCCGGCGGTACGCGACCGGCTGGGCGCCGGGCTCAGGGTCGTCGACGGCGCGGGGCACCTGGTACTGGACGAGAAGCCCGCGACGGTCGCCGAGATGGTGAACGAGTTGCACGCCGCCGTGAACGGGCCGTCCCGTCCCCCGGGCCAGTGACCGGCGGCCGTGCGCGTCACCGCGAGCGACCGCGCCTCGGCACGGCCCTTAGCGTCCGCCGCCCCACCCGTCGGAAGCCGTGACCTGGACGGTCAGGAGGCCCAGGGCTCCCTGGTGGTGGTGACGGGCGTGCCGGTGCGCGCGGACTCGCTGATCGCCAGCCCGATCAGGTGGTCCTGGCAGCCCTCCGCGAGCGGGTAGGGCTCCGGGCCCTGCCCGCGCGCCCACGCGCCCGTGCGGCACAGCAGGTCGACGACGGCGAGGTCGTCCTCGGAGAAGGACGCCCCCACGTAGGCGTTGCGGTACACCACCCGCCCGTCGAAGGATATGTGGTGCAGTTCGCGGCCCTCCAGGTTGAGGTCCGTGCCCGTGGTCCGCCTGGTCAGGGAGGACGTCATGGGCGTGCGCGGATCCGCCATGCGCACCACGGTGTCGTCGACGATCTCCCCGAGGGAGCCGCGCACCACCATGCGGCGCGCGCGCAACGGGTTCCACCACTGGTTGTCGGTGAAGTCGTACAGGGCGGTGCGGCCCCCGAAGTCGAGCAGGGCGAGCGTCGTGGCGGCCTGGCGCGGCGCCAGGTCGTCCGACCAGCCGTCCTTGGTCAGCGGGTCGGCCAGCGGCGCGGTGAAGGACCGCGCGGTCACCGTGGCCGGTTCGAAGCCGGTGCCGAGCAGGTGCCTGATCAGGGACACCGCGTGGTAGGAGTGCGTGGAGGACAGCTGAACGGACGTCACCTCGCCGACGGCGCCGGCCTCGACGACGGCGCGCCGCGCGACGTGCCCCGGCATCAGCGGGTACTGCTCGGCGACTTGGACCAGTCCAGAGCCGCCGGCCGCGCGCCACACCTCGCGCAGTCCCGGCAGGTCGGCCGCGGGCGGCGTCTCGGCGAGCACCGGTACGCCGAGCGCGACGAGTTCCGCCGTGACCGGGCCGGTCCGCGACCACGGCACGCTCGGCACCACGAACTCCGGTGCGCGGTCGGCCGCGACGAGTTCCGCGGCGCTCCGGAACGCGGGCACGCCCCAGGCGGCCGTCACCTCCGCGCCGCGCGCGGCCGTTCGCGTCACCACGCCGGTCACCGCGAGCCGGTCGGGGAGCGCCCGCGCCAGCCGCAGGAAGAACTCCGCGCGCCAGCCGCTGCCCACGATGCCGAAACGTACGGGGTCCTCGCTCATGGGCCTCGCTCCTCGCGTCCGGCCGCGCGGCGGTGTCCGCGCGGGCACAGCGGGCAGGGTACCGACCGGCCGCGCCGTTCAACCGCTCCCGGGCGGCGGCCCGGTGGGATCCGCGCGCGGCGGGCCGTTTGAAAGCGGAGGAGAGTGAGCTTAGGCTAACCTAAGCTCGCGCGATCCGCGCTGCGGCCGTGCAGTCACCGGAACCCATAAGGAATACCCATGCCGTCCAGCTCCACCCGCATACGCCGTCAGGCGCTCGCCCTCCCGGCCGCCCTCGCCGCGCTGGCTCTCGCCGTCACCGCCTGCTCGGGCGAGGAGGAGGAAGACGACACGTCGGCGCCGGCGGCGGAGAGCGGCGGGGCGTTCCCTGTCACCATCGAAAGCGCCCTGGGCGAGGCGGAGATCACCGAGCAGCCCGAACGGGTCGTCACGCTCGGCCAGGGCTCGGCCGAGACGGCCATCGCGCTCGGGCACACCCCGGTGGGCATCGAGAGCTACGAGTGGGGCAGCGACGAGACCGGCTACCTGCCCTGGATCCACGAGGCCGTGACCGAGGCGGGCGACGAGCTGCCGACCCAGTTCACCGGCGGTGAGGAGATCGACTTCGACGCCATCCTCGAACTGGAACCCGACGTCATCCTGGCCCCCTGGTCGGGCATCACCCAGGACCAGTACGACATCCTGTCGGACATCGCGCCCACCGTCGCCTACCCCGACCTGGCGTGGAGCACGAACTGGGACGAGCAGATCGAGCTGATCGCCACCGCGCTCGGCCAGCCGGAGCGCAGCGCCGAGCTGATCGACGGCATCGAGCAGCAGCTCGCCGACGCCGCCGCGACCCGCCCCGACTACGAGGGCGTCAGCTTCTCGTACATCTACACCTCGGGTCCCGGCACGCTGGGCGTCTTCCTCCCCGAGGAGCAGCGCGTCGAGATGGTGAGCGGCCTCGGCCTCACCGTCGACCCGGTGGTCGAGACCTTCGAGGAGACCGAGGGCACCGACTCCGCCCTCATCGGTCTGGAGAACGCCGAGCAGCTCGCCGAGAGCGACCTGATCTTCACGTTCTACACCGACGCCGAGACCCGCGCCGAGATCGAGGAGCAGCCGCTGTACGCCTCGATCCCCGCCATCGAGCGCGGCGCCGTGGTCGCCAGTGACGACAACGCGTTCGTCACCGCCTCCTCGATCATCAACCCGCTGACGGTGCCCTGGGTCATCGACCGCTACCTGCCGCTGATCGACGAGGCCGTCGCCACCCTCGACGGCTGACCGCACGACGCCACCGGCTTTCCATGGCCACCACCACCGCAACCGCCCGGTCGGGCGGCACCGCGCGCAAGCCCGCCGCCGGTGCCGCCCGGCTGGTGTGCGCCCTGCTCGCCGGGCTCGTCCTGCTGACCCTCGCCGTGCTCGCCAGCGTCATGTTCGGCAGCCGGACGACCTCCTTCTCCGAGGTGCTCGACGTCTGGAACGGCACCGCGGACGACTACGTCGCGACCGTCGTCGAGAGCCGCTACCCGCGCACCGCCCTCGGCGTCCTCGCCGGGGTCTGCCTCGCCGTCGCCGGCACCCTGATGCAGGGCATCGCCCGCAACCCGCTCGCCGACCCCGGGCTGCTCGGCATCAACGCGGGTGCCGCCGCCGCGGTCGTGACCGGCACCGCGTTCTTCGGCGCCTCGGGGCAGTCGGCGACCGTCTGGTGGGCGATGCCGGGCGCGCTGCTGGTCGGGTTCCTCGTGTACGCCATCGGGTCCGCGGGCTCGGGCGGCGCGGGCCTGGTCAGGCTCGTGCTGGCCGGCGCCGTCGTCACCGCGGTCCTGACCGCCTACATCCAGGCCGTCGCCCTCAGCAAACCCGACACCTTCGACAGCTACCGCTACTGGGTCGTCGGCGCGCTCGGCGGCCGTGACTTCGACGTGCTGCGGTCGGTCATCGTGTTCGCCGTGGCCGGTCTCGTGCTCGCCCTGCTCCTCGCGCCGGGACTCAACACCCTGGCCCTGGGCGACGAGTCGGCCTCCTCGCTCGGGGCGAGTCCCGCGCTGGTCCGCTCGGGCGGCCTCGTCGCGGCCACCCTGCTCAGTGCCGCCGCCACCGCGGCCGTGGGCCCGATCGCGTTCGTCGGCCTGGCCGTCCCGCACATCGTGCGGGCCTTCGCCGGCGTCGACTTCCGGGCGCAGATCGCGTTCTCTGCCGTCGTCGGCCCCACCCTGCTGCTGCTCGCGGACGTGCTGGGCCGCGTCGTGATGCGCCCGCAGGAACTGATGGTCGGGGTCGTCACCGCCTTCGTCGGCGCCCCCGTCCTGCTGTACGCCGTGCGGCGGATGAAGGAGAGCACATGACACGGGCCAGGGCCGCGACCCCGGCCGCGCCACCGCGCCGGGTGCTGACCGCGGGCCGCGCGGTGGCCGTTCCCGTCAACGTCCCCGCCGTCGTCGTCGGCCTGCTCACCGTGCTGCTGCTCGCGGTCGCGGCCGTCGCCACCCTGGCCCTCGGCCGGCTCGGCATCCCGCCGGGCGACCTCCCGGGCGCACTCTTCGGCGGCGCGGACGGCAAGGAGGAGTTCG
Organism: Streptomyces marincola; assembly: GCF_020410765.1. Classification (NCBI taxonomy): domain Bacteria; kingdom Bacillati; phylum Actinomycetota; class Actinomycetes; order Kitasatosporales; family Streptomycetaceae; genus Streptomyces; species Streptomyces marincola. Next base: position 6,264,852 of record NZ_CP084541.1, read on the forward strand.
TGCTCGAACGCCTCCGCGGGCCCCGGCTCGTCGTCGCCGTCGCCACCGGCGCGGCGCTCGGCCTGTCGGGCGCGCTGTTCCAGTCCGTCACCCGCAACCCGCTCGGCAGTCCCGACGTCATCGGGCTCGGCGCGGGCGCCGGCGCGGGCGCGGCCATCGCGGCGCTGCTGTTTCCCGGGACCGTGCCCGTGCCCGTCGGGGCCGTCGCCGGAGCGGCCCTGGCCGTGGCGCTGGTCTACGTGTCCACGGGCACCGGGTTCCGCAGCCCCGGGCGGCTCATCATCGCGGGCATCGGCGTGGCCGCCATGGCCGCGGCCGTGACCCAGTACGTCGTGTACGCCGTGGAACGGGACCGGGCGACCGCGCTGACCGCCTACCTCAACGGCAGCCTCGCCGCGAAGGCGTGGGACGACGCGGTCACCATCTGGGTCGTGCTGCTCGTCGTCGCGCCGCTGGCCGCCCTCCTCGCGGGGCGCCTGCACGCTGCCGAGATGGGCGACGAGATGGCCGCCGCGCTCGGCGCGGACCCGCAGCGCACCCGGGCCTTCGCGGTCGTCCTCTCGCTCGTGCTGTCGGCCGGCGCGGTCAGCGTGGCAGGACCGATCGCGTTCGTCGCGCTGACCGCCCCGCAGATCGCGCGGCGCCTGACGCGCGGTTCCGGCCCCCATCTCACCCTCGCCGCCCTCATCGGCGCGCTGCTGCTGGTGCTCGCCGACCTCGCCGCGCAGCAACTCCCGATCGCGGAGAATCTCCCCGTCGGCATCTACACGCTGGCGTTCGGCGGCGTCTACCTCGGATACCTGCTGACGCGCGAATGGCGAAAGGGAAGTCTGTGAGCACCGAAGCCGCGCCGCGCCGCGCGAGCCTGGCCGCCAGGGACGTGACGCTCTCCTACGGCGGGACGCCCGTCGTGCGCGAGCTGAGCCTCGACATCCCGCCCGGTGAGCTCACGATGATCATCGGGCCGAACGGGTGCGGCAAGTCGACCCTCGTGAAAGCGTTCGCCCGCGTCCTGAAGCCGGAGAGCGGGCGCGTGCTGCTGGACGGCGCCGACGTCCGCTCGCTGCGCGGCAAGGACGTCGCCCGGCAGGTCGCGCTCCTTCCGCAGAGCCCGCTGGCCCCCGAGGGCATCACGGTGCGCGGGCTCGTCCGCCGCGGCCGGTACCCGCACCACACGCTGCTGCGGCAGTGGTCGCCGCAGGACGAGACGGCCATCGCCCAGGCGCTGGAGCGCACCGGGCTCACGGAACTCGCCGACGCCTCCGCCGCGGAACTCTCCGGCGGGCAGCGCCAGCGGGCGTGGATCGCCATGGTGCTGGCGCAGCAGACGGAGCTGCTGCTGCTTGACGAGCCGACCACGTTCCTCGACATCGCGCACCAGTACGAGCTGCTTGAGCTGTGCGCCGAACTGCACCGCGAGGGCCGGACGGTCGTCGCCGTGCTGCACGACCTGAACCAGGCCGCGCGTTTCGCCACCCACCTGGTGGTGATGCACGCCGGACGCGTCGTCGCCCAGGGGCCGCCGGCCGAGGTGCTGACGGCCGCGCTCGTGCGGGAGGTGTTCGGCCTCGCGTGCGACATCGTGCCCGACCCGCAGACGCTGACCCCGATGGTGGTGCCGCACGCGCGCCACCCCCGCGTCGGCGTCTCCGGTGCGCAGGGCGCGCCGGGCCGCGTCGCCCCCTGACGGGAGCGGCCCGTCGGCAACCGGGGGCCGCGTTCCCCTGGGGGCGCATGGCGGAGCCAGGGGAGCCGGCGGCCGGCCGCACGCCGTGGGAACGCGGGCCGACATGTTCGCCCCGGGCTCGGTGCTCTCCTGCGCCTGCCTCGGCCGCAGCCCCTTCGAGTACCCGACGCCGCGGAGCCCATCGCCGCCGCCTACGCCGTCGTGCACCGGGCCCCGGACGTCCGCGGGATTCCCGAGCCCCTGCGCGGCAGGGGGCGGCGCGGTGCGCTGGGAGCACATCGACCCGGAGCCCACGGCCGCGGGACTGGTGCGCGGCCCGCTGACCGGGGCGCTTCTCGGCACCGTCGTCGCGCTCGCCGCGGCCTGGCAGCAGACGGCCTGCGGCCCGTTCGCCATCGCCCGGCTGTACCTCGCCCTGCCGCACGGACTCCCGCGCAGGCCGATGCCGTTCCTCATCGACGCCCACGAACGCCGCGGCGTGCTGCGGCGGTCGGGCGCGGTCTACCAGCTGCGCCACATCGAGCCGCAACGGCACCTCGTGGCGGGCGGCCGCAGGACGCGGGCATCGGCGGACCGCGGGTGACGCCGCCCGTCCGCGGTACCTAAGCTGGGGGGCGATTCGGGACACACGAGGACGGACGGGGGCGGCATGCGGCGCGGGCCGAAGGCGGATGGCCGGAGCGGGGAGCGGTCCCGGCCGGCGGGGGCGGAAGCGGAACGCCGGCTGCCCTGGGGGTGGCTGGCCCCCAGCGTGCTGCTGCTGTGCGGCATGGCGGTGTGGGGCGTGCTGCGCTACCAGGACCTGCCCGACCGGGTGCCCCAGCACATCGGGCCGGGCGGCGTGGACGCCTGGGCCGACAAGACCGTGCTGTCGGCGTTCATCCCCGTCTGGGTCTACGCGGGGCTCACCCTGGCCCTCGCCGGGTGCGTCGCGCTGACCGCCCGCACCACGCCGCGCGACGAGCTGCCGGAATCGGCGGACCGCTGGTCCGCGGCCATGGCGGCCATGAGCAACCGCCCGGCGAGCAGGGCCTCGGCCCGCCGCCTGGCCAAAGCCCTGTTGCAGACCAACGCCGTGCTGGGCGTGGCGCTGCTCCCGCTCGCCTGGCTCCAGTGGCGCGGCGTCGAGGCCACCGACGTGCCCGGCTGGGTGCTGCCCGTCACCCTCGGCCTCATCCTGCTCTCCACGGCCCCGGTCGCCGTGGCGCGGTGGCACGACCACGGCGAGAGGAAACGGTCCGCCGCCGGACCGGAGCAGCGGACCGGCGCCCGCCGCACGGCCGGGGGCTGAGCCCGCGGGTGCCGGTGGTGGGCGCGGGCCGCGTGGTGCCCGTGGGCTAGATTCCTTGCGGAGGGGCGGAGCGACTGGCCCCGACGGGAGGCAGCAGCATGGCGACCAGGCCGCAGCGGCAGGTGCTCGCGGAGGTGGCGTACGAACTGATCCGCCGGCGCCTGGTGGATCACGAGATCCCACCCGGTTCGCGGATGAACATCAACACCCTCGCCGCCGAACTCGACGTCTCCCCGACCCCGTTGCGCGAGGCCCTGGCCAGACTCGAAGCCGAGGGGCTGGTCGTCAAGCGCTCCCTCGCCGGGTACGCGGCGGCTCCTCTGCTCGGGCCCCGCGATCTCGACGAGCTGTTCGACGTCCGGCTGCTCCTCGAACCCGCGGTCGCCGCCCGCGCGGCCGACCGCACGGCGCCCGGCGACCTCGTCCGGCTCGCCGGCACCCTCGCCGAGACGGAGGCGGCCAGGGACGACGGCAGCCGCGAGTCGATGCTCGTCTACCTGCGCAACGACGCGGCGTTCCACGACGGGATCGCGGCCCTGGGCGGCAACGCGCTGCTGCGCACCACGCTGTGCCGCCTGCACGCGCACGCCCACCAGTACCGGTTGTTCTTCCGGGCGGGCATGGCGCGCGCGACCCTGGTCGAACACGAGCGCATTCTCCAGGCGTTGCGCGAGCGGGACGCCGACACGGCGGCGGCCCGCATGCGCACCCACCTGCGCCGCGCCCGCGAGCGGCTGGCCGGCGCGGTGGGGGACGACCACGCGCGGACGGGCGCCTGAGCCGCATCAGGCCGCGCGGCCCGGGCGCCCGGCGCGGGCTCAGTGCACGTAGGGCCAGCCGCTCGCGTCCCAGCCGAGCCAGTTGATGCCGAGCAGCGACCTGCCGTCGTTCGCGTAGTAGTGGTAGGCCAGGATGTCGCTGTCGGCGTCGGCGAACACGTCCTGGTGCCCTGGGCCGTTGATGTTCCCGTGCCCGGCCAGGATCTCCGTGCCGCCGCCCGAGGTCATCGCCACCCCGTTCCGGTCGCGGTAGGGGCCGGTCACGTTCGTGGACCTGCCCACCATCACGCGGTAGGTGCTGTCCGCGCCCTGGCAGCACGAGTCGAACGACACGAACAGGTAGTAGTAGCCGCCGCGTTTGAAGATGGTCGGCGCCTCGATCGCGCCGCCGCCGCGCCCGGCGATGGAGTGCAGGGGGCCGCCGGCGGGCTTCCCCGTCGCCGGGTTCAGTTCCACGAGCTTCAGGCCCGACCAGAAGGAGCCGAACGACAGCCACCAGCGCCCGTCGTCGTCCACGAGCAGGTGCGGGTCGATGGCGTTGTGGTTGTCCGACCGCGAGGACTCGATCACCAGGCCCCTGTTGGTCCACGTCCCCGCGTTGCCGCTCGGGCTGGTCGCCAGGAAGATCGCCGAGTGGTTGGAGCCGAAGGTGGAGGCCGAGTAGTACAGGTAGTACTGCCCGTTGTGGTACGAGAGGTCCGGCGCCCACAGGTTGCGGCTGCCTCCGGTGTACTCCGTCGTCCACGGCGCGCCGCCGGGGAAGACGCTGCCCGCGTTGCGGAACGCCGTCCTGTCGGTCGACGTCTTCAGGGCGATGTTGTCCCCGGTGTGCGCGACCAGGTAGTCGCCCGAGGGCCGTTTGACGAACGTGGGGTCGTGCACGCCGATGTCGCCGGTGACAAGCCCGGGGTTCGGGTAGGCGGCGGCGTCGATCCCGTCCTCGGCGCGCGGCAGCCCGGCCGCGCCGGCCGGTGCCGTCACGGCGAGCGCGAAGACGGCCAGCAGGCAGCCGATCAGCCGGGAGAGGCGCCGGGGCCTGCCCGGTGTGCGATGTCCGTTCGGTCCGCTCATTGCGTTGGTCCGACCTTCCTGTCCGGTGTCGGCGCCTGCCCGTGGCCGGGTTCGCCTCGCGCGGCGGCGCGGCGCTCGCGCGAGGGGTGGGGGATGCGGGCAGATGCCGGCGGCTCGATGTTCGATATGTCGAACGGCATTCGTAATACTGGGCGGACCGTAGAGCAGCCTCCAGGGGCCGTCAACCCCCGCCGCACGCCGCGCGGTTGACCGCCGGCGCCCGCGCCGGGCGCCGCCCCGGCCCCCGCGCGCGACGCGGAACGCGGGTGCTGCCGGGGCGGCGTCCCGGGGTCAGAACGCGAGGACCGCGACGGTGCCGGCGTAGACGGTGATGAGCAGCACGCCGTCGAATCCGAGCCGCCACCAGCCGCGCTCCTGCCGCACGAGGAGGCCGCCCAGCAGGACGCCCGTCATGACCAGGGCGGCCGAGGTCAGGAACAGCTCGTCCCGGCCCGCGGCGTGGAACAGGGAGCCGCCCCCGTAGACCAGGTCGCCGATCACCAGGTTGAGCACGTCGAGGCAGTTGCCGCCGATGACCGCCGCGATGGCCAGCGTGACCGCGCCCCGGCGCACCGCGGCGATCGCGGTCACCGTCTCGGGCAGGGCGTTCACGACGCCCATGAGCACGGCGCCGACGAACCCCGCGCTCAGCCCGGTGCTCGACACCAGGGTCTCGGCCGCGCGGGCGATGACCCAGCCGCCGATGACCACGACCAGCGCGATGCCGAGGAACTCGGCCCACAGGGCGCCGGTGCGGCGGGTGTGCCCGTCCTCGGCCGCCTCGGGCTCGTCCGGCACGGTCTCCACGGTGCGCACGGCCACCCACATCGGGCGCGGCCGGTCGCTGATGAGCCGGATGCCGCCCCAGTAGAAGGCGACCATGGCGAACGACGCCGGGTGCAGGCCGAGCACCGTGACGTCCGGGCTGAACGCCGCCATCAGGGCGATGCCGAGCAGGCCGATCAGCAGGCAGCCGAAGAGGAGGTTGGGCAGCGAGGCCGCGGCGTGCTCCAGGTTGACGCGGCGGTAGGCGGCGTCGGCCGCGGCGATGGCCAGGGTCTGGGCGGCGATGCCGCCGACGGCGTTGCTGTAGGCCAGGTCGGGGTGGTCGGCTGCGGCGGTGACCGCCGTCATGACGATGCCGGACAGCGAGGTCACGAGGCCGAAGAAGACGGCGCCGAACACGGCCTCGCCCTGGCCCGTGCGGTCGGCGAGCACATCGCCGAGTGCGGCCAGCCTGACGCTGCCCACCACCGTCAGGGCCCCCGCGAGTACGAAGAGGGCGATGCTCCAGCTCAGTGGCCACTGACCGGTGAGAACATCGGGCACGTTCGCGCTCCTTGGTCTCGTCCTTCCGGTGCCCGCGCCGTGCGGGACCACCGCCCCGCACGACGCGTGCGCCCCGCGCGGAACGGTGGTGAGTACCACTCCGGGCGCCGGTCAATCCTCCCGGCCGCTCCGCGCGGGGCGTCGGTCACGCCGCGGCCGGCGGGGGGCCGACCAGCTCGGACAATACGTCCTCCATCGTGACGAAACCGAGCAGTGTTCCCTTGTCGCTGGTCACAGCGGCCAGGTGGGTGCTGGCCGCCCGCATCGCGGTGAGCGCGTCGTCCAGCGGGGTCTCCGGCCGGATGCGCGTGACCGGGCGCAGGGCCTCCCTGGGGAAGGGCCGGTCCGCGACGTCCGCCTCCAGCGCGTCCTTGACGTGCAGGAACCCGAGCACGGTGGTGCCTGGGCCGGTGACGGGGAACCGGGAGAAGCCCGAGGCCGCCGCCGCCCGCTCCAGGCGGCGCGGCGTGATGCGGTGGTCGACGGTCGTCATCCGCCCGACCGGGACCGTGATCTCCGCGACCGTCTTCGTGCCCAGCGCGAGCGCGTCGCGCAGCCGCTCGCTCTCCGCGGCCTCAAGGAGACCGGCGTCGCTCGAGTCCTTCACGATCCTGGCCAGCTCGTCGTCCGTGAAGACGGACGCGACCTCGTCCTTCGGCTCCACGTTCATCAGCCGCAGCAGCACGTTGGCGAACGCGTTGATACCGAAGATCACCGGGCGCAGCGCGCGGGTGACGGTCACGAGCGCGGGACCCAGGGCCATCGCGGTGCGCTCGGGGGCGGCCAGCGCGATGTTCTTCGGCACCATCTCGCCGAAGAGCATGTGCAGGTAGGTGGCCAGGGCCAGGGCGATCGTGAAGGCGATCGGGTGAACCAGCGCGTGCGGCACGTTGGCCGCCTCGAAGGCCGGTTCCATGAGGTGGGCGATGGCCGGCTCGGCGACCGCGCCGAGCACCAGCGAGGACACGGTGATGCCGAGCTGGGCCGTGGCCATCATGGGGGAGAGGTGCTCAAGGGCCCACAGCACGGTCTTGGCCCGCCGCTGCCCGGCCTCCGCCCGTGGCTCGATCTGATCGCGGCGCACCGAGATCAGGGCGAACTCGGCGCCCACGAAGAACGCGTTGGTCAGCAGGGTCAGGGCGCCGATGGTGAGTTGCAGCGCGGTCATCGGGGGTCCCCCGTGGTCGTGTCGGACGGGGCGGTGACGCGGACCCGGTCGGCGCGGTGGTGCGCGGTGGCGAGCACCGTCAGGCGCCAGCCCTCGACCTCGGCCGTGTCACCGGTCTCCGGGATGCGGCCGAGCAGCGCCGCCAGCAGTCCCGCGACCGTCTCGTAGGGGCCGTCGGGCACGGACAGGCCGATGGCCGCCAGTTCGTCGACGCGCAGGCCCCCGTCCGCGTTCCAGTGGCCCGCGCCGGCCGGCGCGAGGTCGGGTGTCTCCACCGGGTCGTGCTCGTCGCGGACCTCGCCGACGACCTCCTCGATGATGTCCTCCAGGGTCGCCACACCCGCCGTTCCGCCGTACTCGTCGATGACGAGGGCCATCGACGAGGCGCCGCGCAACTGGTCGAGCAGGCGGTCGACGGGCAGCGTGTCGGGCACCGGCAGGGGCTGCTTCATCAGCCGCGTCACCGGCGTCGTGGCCCGTTCCGAGGCTTCGAGCGCGAGCACGTCCTTGATGTGGACCGTGCCGACGACCTCGTCGAGGATGTCCCGGTAGACGGGGAAGCGGGAGTGCCCCGTGCTCCGGGTGAGCGCGGCGGCCTCGGCCGCGGTCGCGGAGACCGGCAGCGCGTGCACGTCCACGCGCGGTGTCATGACGTTCTGCGCGGTGAGTTCGCTGAGGTTCAGCGTGCGCACGAACAGCTCGGCCGAGTCCGGCGGCAGCACCCCCTGCGCCGCGGAGTGCCGCGCCAGCGCGACCAGCTCCTGGGGGGTGCGGGCGGAGGCCAGTTCCTCCGCGGGTTCGAGACCGGCGCGGCGCACCAGGTGGTTCGCCATGGTGTTCAGGTGCCGGATCAGCGGCCCGAACGCGGCGGTGAAGCCGCGCTGCGGCCCGGCCACGACCTTGGCGACGGCCAGCGGGCGCGAGATCGCCCAGTTCTTCGGGACCAGCTCGCCGATCACCATGAGCACGATCGTGGAGAGCACCACGCCGAGCACGGTGGCCACCGGCCCGGACGCGTCGCCGAGCCCCGCGGACTCCAGGGGGCCGCGCAGCAGCGTGGCGATGGACGGCTCGGCGAGCATGCCGATGACCAGCGAGGTCACCGTGATGCCGAGCTGGGCGCCGGAGAGCTGGAAGGTGAGGCGGCGCACGGCCGCGAGGGCGCCCTCCGCGCCGCGTTCACCGGCGCGCGCGGCGCGTTCCAGCTCACCGCGCTCCAGGGTGGTCAGGGAGAACTCGGCGGCGACGAACACGGCGCAGGCGAGCACGAGCGCGAGCGCCACGAGCAGCAGCAGGATTTCGGTCACCGTGCCACCCCCGCCCCGATGCTCGTCGTGGCCTGGCCGGGAACGGCACGGCTGGTACTGGGTGGTTCGCCCATGAGGGCAGCTGCTCCTTCGGTCGTCGGACGGACGTTCCGCTCATAGTAAAGGATCGGTAAAGTGCCCGCCGTGCGGCGTGCGGGGCTGCCGCGGTGGGGATCCACTGGTCGGTTTTCGGTCGTTCTTCCGCCGTGGACCTGTAGGCGCCTGTGCCCCGCCTGTGCCCGCCTATTCTTCTACATGCGTGTAGAGACTGCGAGTGATGGTCTCGCGCGCATCGTCATTGCACTGATCAGGGAGGGCTTCTCGATGGCTTCGGTCGATCTGGACAAGGTGCTGGACAAGGCGTGGGCGGACAAGCCCCTGGAAGAGGTCCTGGCCGCGCCCGTCTCGGCGCTCAAGGGGGTCTCCGACCGGGACGGCGAACTGCTCGACGAGGCGTTCGGCGTCAAGACGGTGGCCGATCTGGCCGACCTGAAGTACGTCCGCTGGGCCCAGGCCCTGGCCGCGCTGGACGCGGCGAAGTAACCCGGACTCCCGCCGCGCGGCCGGGCGGAGTGCCCGGCCGCGCGGCGGCCAGGATCCGTACGAACGTGTAAAGGAGTGGACGCCACGATGGTGTTCAAACGGCTGCTCGGCTCACTCGGGGTGGGCGGCCCCACGGTGGACACAGTGCTCGACGGCGGCCCGGTGCCGCCCGGCGGGCAGCTGAACGGGCAGGTCCACCTCGAAGGCGGGAACGCCGACGTCGACATCGAGCACATCACGCTGGAGCTGCTCGCGCACGTCGAGGCCGAGGGCCACGACGGCGAGGAGCAGGAGGGCGGGGTGACCTTCGAGCGGTTCACGGTCGCCGGAGCCTTCCGGCTGGGCGAGGGCGAGCGGACCTCCGTTCCCTTCTCGGTCGTCCTGCCCTGGGAGACCCCGGTGACCGAGCTGTACGGCCAGCCGCTCGGCATCGTGCTCGGCGTCCGCACCGAGCTGTCCGTCGCCGGCGCGCGCGACAAGGGGGACCTCGACCCGCTGACGGTCGGGGTGCTGCCCGCGCAGGAGGCCGTCCTCGAAGCACTGGGGAACCTCGGCTTCGGCTTCGTCTCGGCCGACCTCGAACTGGGGCAGATCCACGGCACCGGGCAGCAGCTGCCGTTCTACCAGGAGATCGAGCTGACCCCGCCGCCGCACCTGGCGCACACGGTCAACGAGATCGAGGTGACGTTCCTCGCCTCGCCAGGCGGCGTCGAGGTCGTGCTTGAGGCCGACAAGCGCGGCGGGTTGTTCACCGGCGGCCACGACGCCCTCCAGCGGCACTTCGTCGACCACGCCGCCGTCGCGCACACCGACTGGACGGCCGAGGTCGACGGCTGGATCAGGGCCCTGGTCGAGCGGCACGCCGCGTTCGCGGCGCAGCACGGCCACCAGCCGTACGACGGCGGCTACGCCCACAAGGACGACGGGGGCCACGGCGGACACGACGAGCAGGGCGGCCGGAGCGGCCCCGGCATGGGCACCGTGATCGCCGCGGGTGCGGCGGGGCTCGCCGTGGGCGTGGTCGGCGGCATGGTGGCCGCCGAAGTCATCGACGAGGTCGGCGACTTCTTCGAGGGCGACGAGGAGGAAGAGGGCTGACACCGGCCGCGCCGGGCCGCGGCAGGGGCACCCGCGGCCCGGCGCTCCGGGCCCCGCGGCCCACGGGGCTCAGGGTCCCGGCGCTCCCGGCCCCGGCGCGGCGGGGAGCAGCAGTTGCATCAGGGCGGTGTCGAGCAGGCGGCCGTGCTTGTACCCCACCTCCGCCAGCCGCCCGGCGGGCGTGAACCCCAGGCGGCGGTGCAGCGCCACCGAAGCGTCGCCGCCGGGCTCGGCGATCACCGCCACCAGCGAGTGCAGCCCCGCCGCCGCGCAGTCCTCGACCAGCCGCCCGAGCAGCGCGGTGCCGAGCCCCCGTCCGGTCCGCCCGGGGGCCAGGTACACGGAGACCTCGGCGGTGTGCCGGTAGGCCGGCTTCGGCCGCCACGGGCCGGCGCACGCGTACCCGGCGACGCCGCCGTCGGCGTCCGCCACGAGGAACGGCAGCCCCAGCCGGGACAGCTCGTCGTACCGCGCCCGCCACCGCGCCACGCTGTGCGGCTCCTCCTCGAAGGTGGCCACGCTGTGCAGGACGTAGTGCCGGTGGATACCGGCCACCGCCGGCAGGTCACCGGTCCTGGCGGGCCTGACGGCCGCCGCCGACGCGGTTGCGGACATGGTGTCTCCTTCCGGCCGGACTCCCGGCCGTGCTCCGGCCCCGTGCGGGTGGCCCGGAGCAGCGGCGCGCCCCGGCCGGGGCGCGCCGCACGCGCCGGTCAGCCGAGGGTCGCGAGCGCCTCGTTGAACGCCGCCGAGGGCCGCATGACGGCCGCCGCCTTCTGCGGGTCGGGCTGGTAGTAGCCGCCGATCTCGGCCGGGGAGCCCTGCACCGCCGCGAGCTGCTGCACGATGGTGTCCTCCTGCTCCGCCAGCGTCCTCGCCAGCGGCGCGAACGCCTTCGCCAGCTCGGCGTCCTCGCTCTGCGCGGCCAGCTCCTGCGCCCAGTACAGGGCGAGGTAGAAGTGGCTGCCGCGGTTGTCGATGCCGCCCACGCGGCGGCTGGGCGACTTGTTCTCGGTCAGGAACGTCGCGGTGGCCCGGTCCAGGGTGTCCGCGAGTACCTGCGCCCGCGCGTTGCCCGTGGTCTGCGCCAGGTGCTCGAAGCTGACCGCGAGCGCGAGGAACTCGCCCAGGCTGTCCCAGCGCAGGTAGTTCTCCTTGACCAGCTGCTGCACGTGCTTGGGCGCCGAGCCGCCGGCCCCGGTCTCGAACAGGCCGCCGCCGTTGATGAGCGGGACGACCGACAGCATCTTCGCGCTCGTGCCCAGCTCCAGGATGGGGAACAGGTCGGTCAGGTAGTCGCGCAGCACGTTGCCGGTGACCGAGATCGTGTTCTCGCCGCGCCTGATGCGCTCAAGCGAGAACGCGATGGCGTCGACCGGCGCCATGATCTCGATGCGCAGGCCCTCGGTGTCGTGCTCGGGCAGGTAGGACCTGACCTTCTCGATGAGCGCCGCGTCGTGCGCACGGGTCTCGTCCAGCCAGAACACGGCCGGGTCACCGGTCGCCCGCGCGCGGGTCACGGCGAGCTTGACCCAGTCGCGGACCGGCACGTCCTTGGTCTGGCACATGCGCCACACGTCGCCCGCGCTCACCGCGTGCTCCAGGATCGCGTTGCCCTCGCCGTCGAGCACCCGGACGGTGCCGGTGGCCGGAATCTCGAAGGTCTTGTCGTGGCTGCCGTACTCCTCGGCCTTCTGCGCCATGAGGCCGACGTTGGGCACCGAGCCCATCGTCGCCGGGTCGAACGCGCCGTTGGCGCGGCAGTCGTCGAGCACGACCTGGTAGATGCCCGCGTAGCTGCTGTCCGGGATGACGGCCAGGGTGTCCGCCTCCTCGCCGTCCGGGCCCCACATGTGACCGGAGGTGCGGATCATCGCGGGCATCGAGGCGTCGACGATGACGTCGCTCGGCACGTGCAGGTTGGTGATGCCCCGGTCGGAGTCGACCATGGCGAGCGCCGGGCCCTCGGCCAGCTCGGCGTCGAACGACGCCTTGATCGCCTCGCCGTCCGGCAGGGCCTCAAGGCCCTTGAGGATGCCGCCCAGCCCGTCGTTGGGGGTCAGGCCCGCCGCGGCGAGGGTCGCACCGTGCTCGGCGAACGTCCGCGGGAAGAACGCGCGCACCACGTGGCCGAAGATGATCGGGTCGGAGACCTTCATCATCGTGGCCTTCAGGTGCACGGAGAACAGGATGCCCTCCGCCTTGGCACGGGCCACCTGGGCCGCGAGGAACTCGCGCAGGGCGCCCACGCGCATGACGGACGCGTCCACGATCTCGCCCGCGAGCACCGGCACCGACTCGCGCAGCACCGTGGTGCTGCCGTCGTCCCCGGCCAGCTCGATGCGCAGCGAACCGGGCTCCGCGATCAGCGCGGACTTCTCCGTGGAGCGGAAGTCGTCGGCGGTCATGTGCGCCACGTTCGTCTTCGAGTCGGCGGACCAGGCACCCATGCGGTGCGGGTTCGCCTTGGCGTAGTTCTTGACCGACGCGGGCGCGCGGCGGTCGGAGTTGCCCTCGCGCAGCACCGGGTTCACCGCGCTGCCCTTGACCTTGTCGTAGCGGGCGCGGATCTCGCGCTCCTCGTCGGTCTTCGGGTCGTCCGGGTAGTCGGGCAGCGCGTAGCCCTGCTCGCGCAGCTCGGCGATCGCGGCCTTCAGCTGCGGGATCGAGGCGGAGATGTTCGGCAGCTTGATGATGTTGGCCGCGGGCGTCTGCGCCAGCTCGCCCAGCTCGGCGAGGGCGTCGTCGATGCGCTGCTCCGGCTCCAGGTATTCGGGGAAGACGGCGATGATGCGGCCGGCGAGGGAGATGTCGCGACGTTCGACCCGCACTCCCGCGGTGGCGGCGTACGCCTCCACCACGGGCAGGAACGAGTACGTCGCCAGGGCCGGGGCCTCATCAGTGTGGGTGTAGATGATGGTCGAGTCAGTCACCGGGTGCTCCGCTCCACGTATGCAACATTGCTCGACATCAAGATATCCTGTGCCCGCGCGGCGTCCGACCCGGCTCCGCCTCCACCGCGCCCTCCCCGTCGTTTTCCGGTCACCGCCCCCCGGCGCCGCCGGCGCCCTGGCCCGCGGCGGAACTTCTGACTATGGTCAGAGAATGGATGCGGTTCAGATCGATCGGGTCCGGCGGTTCAACCGCGCCGTCACGGCACGCCTCGGCGTCCTGCACGACCACTACCTCGGCAGGGACCGGCCCGTGGGCGAGGCCAGACTGCTGTGGGAGATCGGGGAGGACGGGCAGGACGTGCGGCGCCTGCGCGAAAGCCTCGGCCTCGACTCGGGATACCTCAGCCGGCTCCTGCGCTCCCTCCAGGCCGACGGCCTGGTGACGGTCGAGCCGCACGCGCGCGACCGCCGCGTGCGCACCGCCCGGCTCACCGCCGCGGGCCGGGCCGAGCGCCGCGTCCTCGACGACCGCAGCGACGAACTGGCCGGCGCCCTGCTCGCGCCGCTCAACCCGGCCGCGCGCGACCGGCTGGTCGCCGCCATGGCCGAGGTCGAACGGCTGCTGACCGCCGCGACCGTCCGCGTCGAGGCCGTCGACCCCGGTCACCCCGACGCCGCGCACTGCCTGCGTTCCTATGCCGCCGAGCTGGCGGAACGCTTCGACACCGGCTTCGACCCGGCCCTGAGCCTGCTGCCCGACGCGGGAGAACTCAAGCCGCCGCGCGGCCTGTTCCTCGTCGCCAGGCTGAACGGGGAACCCGTGGGCTGCGCCGGTCTCAGGCTGCCGGCCGGGGCTCCGGCCGAGATCAAACGCATGTGGGTCGCACCGGGCAGCCGGGGCCTCGGCCTGGCGCGCCGCCTCGTCGCCGAGCTTGAGGCGGCGGCCGTCCGCCACGGTCACGACCTGCTGCGCCTCGACACGAACAGGGCCCTGGACGCGGCCGTCGCCCTCTACCGCGCCTGCGGCTTCCGCGAGGTGCCCGCGTTCAACGACGAGCGCTACGCCCACCACTGGTTCGAGAAGCGGATCGGGCCGAAGGCCGCGGAATGACGTGCCGAAGTCGGGTCGAGGCGCGGTGGAAACGGAAAGCGGCCTGCCTCGCCGGGCGGCCCGAAAGGGATACTCGGGTACCGGGGAACAACGGGGAAAAGCAGGGAATGCGAGGGAATGCGAGGGAATGCGAGGAAGAGGGGAAAGCGATGGGAGGCGAGAGAGTGCCGAACGCGGCGGCCGAGTCGCGTATCCGGGAAATCCTGCCGTGCCTCCCGGCGACCTCGTCGCGATAAACGCGAAAGAGCCCGGTTCAGTGGTCACGTCGCATGGCGACGTACCACGCGGTGGCGCCGACCAGCGCCGCCCACCAGGCCCACAGCGCCCCCATGACCCAGGTCGGTTCTGAGGAGACCGTGTAGGCGATCATGCTCACCAGGCCGGAACCCGTGCACACGGCCACACCGATTCTCGCGCGCCGCTCCCGTATCGCTCCGGCCATGCCCCCACTCCTTTTCTGTTGCCGGTCCCTTCGGCTCCGGAAGGGGGACGAGCTGAGACGGTAGGGAACACGAGCCGGGCGCGTCAAGCGAGTTGGACAGGCTTATGGCGCGTGGCTAGGGTGGGCCCATGAGCATTGAGGAAGCGCTGTCCCGTCTGAGCGAGGTCCCGGAATCCCCCGAGCTGACCGGACAGGAGCCGCTTCCGCGAGTGCTCGCCGTCGCGAAGATCCTCCAGGCCATGGCCGAGGTCGACGAACGCCTGCGGGACGTGCGACGCGAGGCCATCCTGGAATTGCGCCGCCAGGGCATGACGATCCGCCAGGTCGCCGAGGCGGTCGGCCTCAGCCCTGGCCGAGTCGACCAGATCTCCAGGAACTCACGCGTCTAGGCTCTTCGTTCGGATCTTCGTGGATACGGCCGCTCCCCCAGGCCCCTGGGGGCCTGGGAGGCGTCCCAGGATGCGGTGCGTCGCGAGGCGGAGGGATCATGGACGCACAGGACACGCGGGACACGGCGGCGCGACTGCGGGCGATCTGCGACGAGTTGTCGGAACGCTTCCTTGAGCGTGCCGACGTCGTGCGGACCCTCGTGGTGACGCTGCTCGCGGGGCAGCACTCGCTGCTGCTCGGCCCGCCGGGCACCGCGAAGTCGGAGCTGGCCAGGGAGCTGACCGGCCGGATCGACGGCGCGGCCTACTGGGAGATACTGCTGTCCAAGTTCACCGCGCCGACCCGCATGTTCGGGCCCATCGACGTCGCCGCGCTGGCCCGGGGCGAGTACCGCCAGATCTACGAGGGCCGCGCCACGACCGCGCACGTCGCGTTCATCGACGAGATCTTCAAGTGCTCGACGGCGGCGCTGAACGAGACCCTCGGCTTCCTCAACGAGCGGATCTACCACCCGGAGAGCGGCGGCGAGCCGATCCGCTGCCCCTTGATCGGCGCCATCACGGCGAGCAACGAGCTGCCGGCCGGCGAGGACACGGCCGCGATCTACGACCGCCTGCTGGTACGGATCGAGGTCGGCTACCTCGCGGACCCGTCGAACTTCGCGGCGCTGGTGCGCTCCGCGGTCGACCGCCCGGTGGCGCGGAAGCGGACCACGGTCGGACTGGCCGCGCTGCGACACGCCGTGACCGAAGCCGTTCCCGCCGTTGACGTCCCCGACCCGGTCGTGGACGCGGTGTGCACCCTGCGCGCCGCCCTGCGCCGCAGGGAACTCGTCGCCTCCGACCGCCGCTGGCGGCAGGCGGTCGGCCTGCTCCAGGCGTCCGCCCATCTCGACGGCCGCCGGGCCGTCGCCGTGACCGACCTGTCCGTGCTGACGCACGTGCTGTGGAACGCGCCGGCCGAACGGCCGGCCGTGGAGCGCGAGGTGCTGCTCGTGGTGAACCCCGACGCGGGGGAGGCGCTCGACCTGGCCGACGGCATCGATGAGGTGGAGGCCCAGCTCGACGCGATGGCAGGGCAGTCCCGCGAGGCGCTGAGCGAGTGGGTCATCAAGAAGGCGCACAACAAGCTGGCCACCGCGGGCCGGCGGCTTGAGGAACTGCGCGCGGAGGCGGCGAGCGCCGGCCGTTCCACCGCCGCCATCGACCGGATCACCGGCCGCCAGCGGGCCGTCCGGGCCCGCGTGCTCACCGAAGCGCTGGGCGTGGACGCGAGCATGGTGCAGGACCGGCTCTGAGGCGGCGGGAGCCGGAGATGAGCGGGGCACCGAACGGACCTGGCGAGCCGCCGGGCATGGCCGGCCCGCCCGGCGCCGCCCGCGAGCGGCACACCGCGGCCGTGGTCGCGGACCGGTTCGACCGGATCACCTGGCGCGACACGTGCGAGCAGTCGGCCGCGCTGCGCGAACTCGCCGCGGAACTCGGCGCGCGCCACGCCGGGGCGGCCGATCTGATGGCCGACGTGTTCCTCGCCGCCTACCAGGCCCGCCCGCGGCTGCGCGACTTTCGGGAGATGGCTCCCACCCGGCTGGTCAACCACCGGATCGTCGGCTCGCTCGTGGCGGCGCCGCACTTCGCGGACCTGCACCGGGAGACGGCGGGTGACCCGTACGCCGCCGCCATGGCCGTGCTCGCCCAGGCCGCCGCGCTGCGCGGCATGCTGGAGCGTGCCAGGACCGCCCAGGAACAGGCCGCCGAGGCCGCCCAAGCAGCCGAGGCCGCCCACGCCGCCGGGCCCACGGCGGACGCTCCCGCCGACCGGGGCGCCCGACAGGCCGCCGAGGCCGCCGCGCGCGCCGTCGCCGCCGCGGCCCCCGGCCTTGACGCCGCCGCGCGGAACGCGGCGGCGCGGGCCGCCCGGGCCGTGCGCCACGAGGCCGCGCTGATGCGGGCGTGGGGGGTCGGCCCCGGCGACCTCGAACGGATGCCGTTCGACCGGCGGGCCAGGCTCGCCGAGCGGCTGGGCACGGGCCGGTTCGCGCAGTGGGCCGAACTCATCGGCCGCTTCCGGCAGATGGCCGTCGGCGAGCACGCCCGCGCGGTGGAGAGCACCGCGGGTGAACTGGTCGGCGTCACGCTCGGCGACGACCTCTCCCGCGTCATCCCTTCCGAGCTGGCCCACCTCGGACTGCCCGCGACGCGCGCGGTGTTCGCCGCGCGCTACGCCGCCGGGGAGCTGATGCTCTACGACACCACGGCGGAACGGCCCGCCGGCCGGGGGGCCGTCATCGCCTGCGTGGACACCTCGCACTCCATGTACGCGGCCGGGCCCGGCGGTGTCACCCGGGAGGCGTGGGCGAAGGCGTGCGCGCTGGCGCTGCTCGACCAGGCCCGCCGTGCCGGGCGTGACTTCGTCGGCATCCTGTTCTCCTCCGCCGACCGGACGCGGGTCTTCCGTTTCCCGGCCGGCGCGCCCGCCGGCATCGACGGGGTCCTCGACTTCGCCGAGACCTTCCTCGGCGGGGGCACCAGCTACCAGACCCCGCTGACGGCGGCCCGCGACCTGCTGGCGGACGAGTTCGATGCCGCCGCCCGCACGCGCGGCGACATCGTGATGATCACCGACGACGAGTGCGACGTCACCCAGGAGTGGCTGCGCGACTGGCGGGAGGCCAAGCGCCGGCTGGCGTTCCGGGTCTTCGGCGTGTCCGTCGGCGCCCCCGGCGCCACCGCGGCGGGGTCGGTCCTCGACGTCCTGTGCGACAACGTGCGTTCCATCGAGGACCTCACCGACGTGCACGCCGCCGCCGACCTGTTCCGCGTGATCTGACCCGGCGGGAGGACCGCGCCTCCCGTGGCGTCCGGCCGGGTCCGGCGGCCCCCCGTCGCCGTCGGACCCGGCCGGCCCGCCGGCCCTCACGCCACCGCCGCCGCCCTCAGATGAGCATGGCGGACTGCGTCCAGCGGCGCTTGGCGTAGGGCAGCCAGGCGACCCGGTCGCCGACGCGCCAGGCCAGCTTCTCGGCCTCGAACGCCGCCAGCACCGGCGCGGGTACATCGTCCGCCCGCGCGCCGGGCACGAGCGTTTCGACGGCCGCGAGGTACGCGTCGTCCGTCAGGGTGAACCGTCGCAGGTCGCCCCACCTGCGGTCGCGCAGCTGGAAGAAGCCGGGCCCTCGCCTCCACTGGCACTTGCCCAGGTAGTGGGTCTCGCGCCACCGGGCGAGCGCCGCTTCGGCATCCGGTACGCCGTCGAGCACGGCGGGTGGCTGGAGGTGGCAGAACGGCACCCAGTCCGGCGCCGAGGCGGGCAGCCGCAGCCGCCACTGCGTGTAGACGGCCTGCGCGGTCAGGTCCCTGACCAGTCCGAGGGCGCGCACCGTGCCCTCCGGGTCGCCCGGGTCGGCGAGATCGACGCGTCCCGGCAGCTCGACCCGGCGGGCGCCCAGATCCCACAGCCGGTCGACGAGCGTGTCCGTCGGCCCGGACAGCGGTACCTCGCCCAGGAACATGCCGGGCGTGTCCAGCGTGTGGGCGTCGTAGTCGCGCCAGGCCCTGACGGCCGGAGGCGAAGTGCTCACGGTCATCACTCCTCGAAGGTCAGGCCGGAAGCGCGGCGGGCGTCCGGTCGGTGTCCCGGGCGGCGTCGTCCGGCCGCGGGGCGGCGGCGTCGGCCACCACGCCGCGCATGAAGCCCAGGCGCAGCATCTCGTCGTTGACGGGCGCGGGCACCACGTGCACGTACTGACCGGCGTCGGTGAACAGCAGCCCGAGTTCCGACCAGCGCTCAAGGAGCGGCGGCACCAGCGCCCCGGCGTCCGCGCCGGGGAACAGCTCACCGAGCTTGCGGACCAGCGTCCGCTGCGACCGAGGCTGTTCGAGCAGCCGGAACGCGGCCAGCTCCAGCGGATCGTCGACGACCAGGGTCGTCCAGGGGAAGGCGCGGCGGCGGTTCAGGAGCACCAGGCGCTCCCCGAGGTCGTGTCCCACCAGGCGGCTGGTGGGGTTGGCGTCCATCCACGCGCTCAGCGCCTCGTTCAGCCGCTTCGCCGTCGCCGCGCCGATGCCGCGCTGGGGTGCGTCGAAGATGTAGGCCAGGTCGTACAGCTCCTGCTCCGGCAGGTCGTAGGTCAGCCAGTACGGCTTGGCGGCGCGCAGCTCGCTGAAACCGAGCTCCGGCCGGTTGAAGTAGGGGCTGAACCTCTCGATCGCGATGCGCGCGGACAGCCCGGTCGGCGGGGTGAGGTGTTCGAGCGCGGGGATCTGGGCGATCACCGGCTCGTAGTCCGATTCGCGTTCCTCCGGGAAGCCGTAGAGGTAGTTCCACGACACCGAGAGGCCCGTGCTGGCCCCGTCGCGCAGCATGCGCACGTTCTGGCAGCCGCTGACGCCCTTGTCCATCAGGCCGAGCACACGGGTGTTGAGGCTCTCGATGCCCGGCTGCACGAAGACCAGGCCCGCGTCCGCGAGCGTCTTCAGCTGTTCGCGGCGCATGTTCGCCTTGATCTCCACGTGCATCCGCAGGTCGTAGCCGGTCTCGATGAGCCGGGGCAGCAACGTGGTCACGTAGCCCATGTCGAGGATGTTGTCGACGATGTACATGTCCAGTACCCGGTGCTCGCGGGCCATGCCGACGATCTCGTCGAAGAACGCGTCCGGCGACTTGCTGCGGAACTGCATGAACGAGCCGTTGAGGCCGCAGAACGTGCAGTGGTGCTTCTCGCCCCACCAGCAGCCGCGGGCGCCCTCGATCACCAGCTTCGGCTCGATCATGTGCCGGGCCGCCGAGGCGGCCAGCCGGTCCAGGTAGCCGCGGTAGTCGGGCGAGACGATCGCCGCCGGCGGCAGGGGAGCCGTCGCCATCGGGTTGGCCCGGGAGACATCGCCGTCGCGCCAGCACAGACCGGTGATCCCGGCGAGGCCGGTGCCCTCGCGCAGTGCGTTCAGGAGGGCGGGGAACGCCACTTCGCCCTCGCCGCGGACGACGTAGTCGACGAACGGGAAGTTGCGGTGCGTGGCCTCGCCCTGCGCGCTGTCGCAGTTCGCGCCGCCCATGACGGTGATCGTCCCGGGTGCCAGCTCCTTGATCATGCGGGCGGCGGCGAGCGCGGCGGTGTTCTGCTGGAACGTCGAGGTGAACCCGACCACGTCGGGCTTCTGCGCGACCACGCGCATCGCCAACTCGCGCACGAACTCCGGCGCGCTCCGGTGCAGTTCGACGGCCTGGGCCAGCCGTCGCGCACCGACGGGCCGGCGCATCGCCTCGCTGAACTCGGTGACCCGCCACTCGGGGTCGTCGTACAGCGCCGAGGAGAAAACCCAGTCGCCGCAGCCGAGGAAGTAGGAGGACAGGGCGTAGTAGTCGTAGTCGTCCGCGGCGAAGTCGGCGAAGCCGGGCCTGGCCGTCAGCCAGTCGAAGTAGTCGAGATTGCCGTGCAGCACCTCGGCCCGCGCGCCGGGCACCTTCTCGTTCACGCTGCGCGTGAGGATGCCAAGGGCCAGGGACGGCAGGTCGATCGGGGACCACGGCATGTTGATCAGAAGCACCCGCACGGCTGCTCCCTCCTGGTATCCGTAAGGGGCGGCCGGCCCGGGGGCCGGGCCGGCCGCGGGTGGGTCAGACGTCGAGGTCCTCGTCCTCCGGCGCCATCAGCGGCACCTTGATGGACACGGTGACGGTCGGCGAACGGCCTTCGGACTCGTGCTCCAACGGGTCGTTCTGAATCACGTCCTTCTCCACGGGAATCACCTCCCTTCTCGGTCTCGTGGTGCGGAAACCCCGGCCCGGGAGGCGCGCAACTCCCGGGCCAGGAAGTACAGGCTGTGCCGCAGCACGCGCACGTGCCCGGCACCGTCGTGGCCGTCGTGCCCGGAGTCCAGCCACAGCTCGCGGCACGTGCCGCCGGCCGCGCGCAGCGCCGCGAGGTAGCCGCGCACCTGCTCGGGCGGGCACTTGGCGTCCCGCGTCGCGGCGATCACCAGCAGGGGCGCCCGGACACCGGCCACGTACGTCACGGGCGAGGAACGCGCGTAACGGCCGGGCACCTCGTCGGGCGTGCCGCCGAACAACGCGGTGTCCAGCGCGCGCAGTTCGGGCGTGCCGAGCGCCCACGCGGCGGCGTAGTCGGCCACCGGCTTGACCGCGACGCCCGCGCGCCACAGGCCGGGCTGGCGCCCGAGGGCGAGAAGCACCAGATATCCGCCCCAGGACGTGCCCCACAGGCCGGTCGCGCCGGGATCGGCGATGCCCCGGTCCACCAGGTCGGTGCGGACGGCGGCCAGGTCCTCGATCTGCGTCAGCCCGACGCCCCGGCCCCACGCGGCGCGCCAGCGGGGCCCGTAGCCGGTGGAGCCGCGGTAGTTGACCCGGGCCACCGCGAGCCCCGAGGCCACGAGCGAGTGCACGGCCGGGTCGTAGGCGTCCTTGTCGTGCCGCGCCGGGCCCCCGTGGATGAGGAACACCACGGGCCCGGGGCCGGTGCGGCCGGGCGGCAGCGCGAGCAGCGTGTGCACGGGGCCGTCCTCGCCCGGGGTCCACAGGTCGCGCAGCTCGGCATCGAGCGGCGGCGGCTCGGGGGGCGGCGGGGGGAGCCGGCGGGCCGCCGTTCCGGTGGACAGCACCCGCGCGGGCGTGCGGGTGTCGGTCCACAGGCAGTGCACCGCGCCCCCCTCGTCGGCCGCCGCGTCGAGCACCGTCCCCCCGGGCACAGGCACCGCGCGGCGGGTGCGCGCGGTGAGGTCGCACAGGACCAGCAGGCTGCGCCCGTGCCGCTCCTGGCGCACCAGCACCTCGCGCCCGCCCGGCACCCACTGGGCGGTGATCTCGGTGTCGAACGCGCACCACGCGTGCGCCCGCAGCCCGCCCTCCGGGGTCCAGGTCGCCAGCCGGTAGCCGTCCTCGTCCTCGCGCACCAGCAGCAACTCCGCGCCGCCGGCAGCCGGTTCCGGCGCGCCGCCGGCCGTTGCCCCGCCGCGTTCCGGCGCGAAACCGAGCGGCCAGATCCGGCCGCCGCGTCCCGACAGCACCGCGACCGCGCCGCCGTCCACCGTGTGCAGGGTGACCGCCCGTTCGTGCCCGGGCGCGCGGGCCACCGCGAGGAGCCCGGCGGCCGGAGCGTAGCCGGCCAGCCGCGCCTGGCCGTCGAACCGCAGCGTGCGCAGCGGCCCTTCGCCGCGCCGGCCGACGCGCACGGTGAGCCGGTCGCCGTCGAGGAGGCCGGCGGCGGCCGTACCGCCGGGCAGCGCGAGCCCCGCGGGCCGACCCCGAGCCGGTTCCCCGCCGAACGCCGGGACGTCCGCGCCCCCGGCGAAGTCCTGGGTCAGCCACGTCCCGGTGCCGTCGGCCCGCTCGGCGAACCACCAGATCACGCCGTCCGGATCGATCGCGCACCGCGCGGTGCCCTCGGGCCGGTCGGTGACCTGCCTGCGCTCGCCGGTGCCCGCGTGCCACGCGAAGATCTCGCACCGACCTTCCGCGTCCCCGGCGAACGCCATCAGCTCGGGCGCGTCCCGGCAGACGGCGGGCAGCACGGGCCGCGACACGGCGTACGCGCGCCGTTCCCCGGCGGGCTGTGCCGCGCGGGCCGTCACGGCGCGGCCTCCCGTCCCGCGGGGGAGGCCGCCGCGCCGGGCGGACGGGCCGCCGCCGCGCGCAGTCCTGGCGCCACCACGCGGGAGGCGTACACCGCGACCAGGGCCATCATGCCCGCGCCCGCGAGGGCGAGCCCCGTGGTCCCGGCCAGCGCCACCAGGGCGCCGGCCGCCAGGGGAGCGGCCGTCGCGGCGACGCCGGAGACGGTGTTCAGCACCGTGCCGACCCGGGACTGGAACGCGGCCGGGGTGACGGCGATGGCCTGCGCGGCCAGCAGCACCGCGAGGGTCGGGACGAGCAGGGAGACGACCGCGAACAGCAGGCCGTAGGACCAGGGCCCGGTGGCGGCCGTCAGGCCCAGGGCCACGAGAACGACGGCCCAGGACACCAGTACCGCCAGCCGCGCGGCGGGAATCCGCGCCGCGAGCCGCGGGGCGAGCAGCGCGCCGACCACGCCGGCCGCCCCTGAGACGGCGAGCACCGTGCCGATGGCCGCGGTGCCGGCGCCCTGCCGCTCCAGCGCGAACACGGCACCGTAGTACAGAGCGGCCAGCACCCCGTTGACGCCCGTCATCCACCACAGCACGCCCCGCAGGAACGATTCCCCGCGGACGAAGCGCAGCCCGTCGCGCAGGTCGGCGAACACCGCGCCGACGCCGCGCCGCCCCGGTTCCCTCGCCGCGCCGGGCGAGAGGTCGCCACGTATCGAACGCACGCACAGGACGGCGACCAGGTAGGTCAGGGCGTCGGCGAGGAACGGCAGCCAGCGCGCCGCCTGGAACAGCAGCCCGCCGAGCACGGGCCCCGCCACCAGCGCCCCCTGCTCGCCGGCCTGGAGCCGGGACACCGCCCGCGGGTAGGCGGCGGGCGGCACCAGGGCCGCCACGCAGCCCTGGGCGGCGGCGGCAAAGGCGGAGGTGGCGACCCGTTCGGCCGTGACCGCCGCGAGCAGCGCCCCGAGCGGCGGACGCGCGGAGACGGCGAGGAGCGCGACCACGGCCATGGCGGCCCCGGCCGTCAGCGCGGACCAGGTCATCACGGTGCGCCGTCCGCCGCGATCGGCCAGCACCGCGGCGAAGGGGCCGGCGAGCAGCCCGGCCAGGAGCGACACCGAGACGACGGCGCCGGCGACGGTCGCCGAATGCCCCGCGGCGAGCAGCAGCAGCGGCAGGACGACACCGGAGGTCTGGGTGCCGAGGGAGTCGGCGGCGGAGGCGGTCCACAGCAGCCTGAAGTCACGTGAAAGATTCGTGTCCTCGGTGTGTGCGCGGGTCATGCCACCTCCCTCGCTCTCCCTGGTGCCGGGGGGACGGACGATAGGAGGGCGCGGGGAGTGCCACAAGAACGCGCGTAGAGCCGCCACCGGGCCGCCGCGGGGTGTGTGCGGAAGTGAGGGAGGATTTGCGAACGGGCCTCCCACCGGGGGATGACGCCAGGTGCGCGGCGGCGGGCCGGCGGCCCGGGCCGTTTGCCGTGACGGAACAGCGGCGCGCGGCCCGCGCGTTGGCGCGTTCTCCCAGCTTCGTTCACTGCTCCGGTGGCGCGCGGGGCGCGTGTGGCGCCCCGGGACGGGTGGGTGGGCGGGGGCGCGGGGGTGTCCGTTTCGTACCCGCCCGGTGAAGAACCGATTGTTCGCCGCGGCGAAAAGGCCCCCGAATGCCGAACCGGCGGCCGATTCCGTCGCCTTGACCGAAAACCGCCGCCGGAACGCTGTGTTCCGGCCGCGCGGCCGACTACCCAGCCGCGGCCGGTGGCCGCGTCAGGGGCGCGAAACCGCCCCGTCGTCCGGCCGGACCGCGCGCAGCCCGAACACCACGGGCGTCGGACCGCCGCCCTCCGCGAACCGTTCGAGGACCAGACCGGCCGCGGTGAACGCGCCGAGCAGGGCGGGCAGCGGCAGGTGCGAGGCGCCGACCTTGTCGCGCACGCCCTGGTCCGTCCAGGACTCGCGACTCCAGTGGCTCTCGCCGTAGCCGGGCCTGATCACGACGGCCTCCGCGTCGCGCCGGTCGGCGAACGCGCCGCAGAAGCACGGGTGCACGCCGATGTGCGTCAGGGCGGCCCCCGGCCGCAGGACACGCGCCGCCTCCCGCACCACGGCCGGGTAGTCGGGCATGTCGGTGTGCGCCATCACCGAGAGCACCGCGGACACGGAGGCGTCCCGCACCGGCAGCCGCGCCGCGTCCGCGCGCGCGACGGGCAGCCGGCCGCGCGCGTGGCGCAGCATACCGCCGGACAGATCGACACCAACGGGCGTCCAGCCCAGGTCGCGCACGCGCCCGGCGTGGATTCCGGTGCCGCAGCCGATCTCCAGGCAAGGACCCGAGCCCGCGCCGAGGAGGTCGCGTGCCAAGGCGTCCAGACCGAGCGGGTCCGCGCGCGCGGCGCCGTACCGCTGTCCTGCGGTGAACTCCGTCTCGTACCAGTCGGCGATCTCGTCATAGGCCGCTTCCGGCATCGTGCCCCGCCTCCCGTAGCCGTCGTCCCCGAACCGTCGCTACCCGCACGCGCGAGGCGGCTCCCGCCGTTCCGCCCCGGGCGAACCATTCCCGGCGGCACGCCGACCCGAAGGGCCCGCGACGCGGGTCAGGGAACGCCGGCCGCCCCACCTGCCTTGGCGGGCGCGTCGGCTCGTGCGAGGACGGCACGAGCGGCACCGTTGTCCCGGTGCGGCCGGAGCAGCGCCTTCATGACGGCGACCCGTTCGTCCACGCGGCCCGAGTCGATCCCCGGGTAATCGTCCAGCGCGCGTGCCCAGGTGGCGCAGGCGACGTCCAGATGCCCCAGCCGCAGGTACCGTTCCGCCAGCATGAACCGGCGGCGGACCGTGGTGCGCTGGTATCCGACATGCAGTCCCCTGTTCGACGCGCGCAACGACGCCACCGCACCCGCGATGTCACCGAGTTCCCACCTCACCTGGCTGACGTGGTAGTCCAGGGCCGCCGGGTCGTAGGACGCGAACGCCGCGCCCCCCAGGTCGGCGCGATGCATGGCGCGTTCTGCCGTGGCCAGGTGCCTCAGCGCCGTCCGCCGGTCGCCCGTCTGCGCGGCGGCGTGCGCCTGCTGCCCCGCGAAGAACGCCCGCCTGGGCGGCGGGGCGCCGTGGGCCCCTTCCGCTGCCGTGTCGGCGAGCCGCAGGGCCGTGGCGGCGTGCCCGAGATCGGTCGCCTGCACGCTCATCCCGCGCAGGGTTCCGTTGTAGGCGAAGCGGTCGTCCGCCGCGTCGGCGAACTCCAGCGCCTTCACGTAG
Source organism: Streptomyces marincola (assembly GCF_020410765.1). Classification (NCBI taxonomy): domain Bacteria; kingdom Bacillati; phylum Actinomycetota; class Actinomycetes; order Kitasatosporales; family Streptomycetaceae; genus Streptomyces; species Streptomyces marincola. Next base: position 6,290,802 of record NZ_CP084541.1, read on the forward strand.
TAGCGCTGAGCGAGTCCGTGCAACCCCTCGTCGACGGCCATGTAGCCGGCCAGGTGGCACAGGCGGGCCGTTGCGGAGAGCAGCGCGGCGCGCACGCTCGCGTCGGCGTCCGCCCGCAGGTAGGGAACGGCGGTGTTCACCAGGAAGTTGGCCGCCAGCGGGCGTGCGTGGCGGGTGCCGAACTGATCGTCGAGTTCCTGAATCCGCCGGGTCATGGCGGTGACCACGGCGACCTCGCCCATGCCGATCCTCGACAGGCGTCCGCCGCGGAACGCCTGCACGCGGTCGACGATCTCCGACCGTCCTGGCACGGTCAGCGCGACGGAGTAGAGGCCGGTACGCAGCACCCCACGGCGGGCGGGTCCATGTCGCTCCTCGCTAGTTCCTCCAACTCTTCGACGGTATTGCCCGCTTGATTGTTCGGATGCCCGGAAAGCGGCGGGAGACCGGCTTCGCCGGGTGCAACAGGACGCTGCCCGGGGATCTTCGATGCCAGGTGTCCGCGAGTCCCCGCCCGGCGGATGTCGCGCAACTCCGGGCCGTACACCGGTACCACATGGAGGAGTGTGAGACGTGCGGCCTTGGTGCGCCGTGTGAGATGGGCAACCTGCTTCATCTCGCATGCGAGGAGGCTGCACGCCGCTGCGCGTCCCCATCACAGGCCGGGGTGCCGTGACCGGCGTTGTCGCGGAGTCCGACACGCGCGGTCGGTCGGCGTTGTACGGCCATGTCAACGGGCCCGGCGTACTCCCACAGGAGTCGCTCGCCGGATGTCCGGCGCGGCGGCGGCCACATCATCGTCCAAGTGTTCTCGTCCCCGGAGTGCAATCGTCATGAGACCTCACCCCGCGCATCGCCCAACCACCTCGCCAGGTGCTTCCGTGCTGGTGTCGATCGAGATCGATGTCCGTACCGTGCGGCGCGGCGACCAATTGCTGATGGGGGCCAAGCATTCACGGTCGGCGACATGACCGCGCTGGGCGCCGGGCGCAAGCGGCTCGTGTTCACCAGCGGTGAGATCTTCACGATGAACCCCGCCACCGTGTTGTGGGCCGCGCGTCTCGTGGACCCCCGGATACGCCGCTGAACTCGTACTCAGTGCTCAACGTCCACGCCCTTGCCGGACATGAGGTCCAGGCGGTCGACTTCGGTCGCGGACAGGTACTGGTTCCGCTCGTCGAGGAAGCGGCGCACGTAGTCCTGCGACTCGTGCGTCTCGAACGCGTCGACGTCCCGGTACAGCTCGTAGAAGATCCGCTGGAGCGGCTGGCCGTCAACACGGTGGACCGTGTAGATCACCGTGCCCGGTTCGTTCGCACGGATCTGTGCTCCGGTCTGCGCCACCAGCTCGTCGAACGCGGCAGCCGCCTCCTCGTCCTTGCAGGTGAAGCGCACCATCAGTCCGAACATGGCAATTCCTCTCTCCTCGGCGGTCTCGGGCTGGCACTCCCACGGCGCACGCTATGCGGCCATCGAGCCGCACCAAAAGTGCGTTGCCGTACTCTCGACGCTGGCCGACATGGGCTGCCATGTCCACGGGCCCGCCGCTCCGCGCGGGAGGGTCCGCCACCCCGCCCGTCCCACGCAGCGGAAATCCGGTCGCCGCGCGGGGGCAGGGCGGCGAGGATGCCCCGCATGGTGGATTCATCGTTGTACGCGGCTTTTCTCGTGGCCGCCCTCGCGCTCTGCGTCACGCCGGGCCCCGACATGATGTTCATCGTGGCGATGGGCGGGCGGGGCGGCCCCGCGGTGGGCGTGATGGCCGCGCTCGGCGTGGCCGGCGCCATGTGCGTGCACGCGGTGGCCGCGACCCTGGGGCTCTCCGCCCTGTTCACGGCCCTGCCGGCGCTCTACCACGTGCTGCGCTGGGCCGGCGCGGCCTACCTGCTGTACCTGGCGGTCAAGGCGTTCCGCGACCGCGGACCCCTCGGGAGCGGGGAGGGGAGCGCCGGGCCCGGGTACCGGCGCGCCTTCTGGCAGGGGGCCGTCATCAACCTGCTCAACCCGAAGGTGATCCTCTTCAACGTCGCCTTCCTGCCGCAGTTCGTCGACCCGGGCCGGGGGCAGGTGCCGGCGCAGCTGCTGACGCTGGGGATCACGATCGTGGTCATCGGACTGTGCGTCGACGGAACGGTCGGCCTGCTCTCGGGGCGGCTCGCCCTGCTGCTGCGCCGCAGCCGCCGTGTCGCGCGCGGGCTCAACATCTTCAGCGGAACGGTGTTCACGGGGCTGGCGATACGGCTGGTGGCCTCCCCGCGGTAGCCGGCCGTGAGCCCTCGGCTGGCCGGCCGCAAGCCCTCGGCGGTGAGGCGTGTCGTCGGCCGCGGCGGACGGGACGTCACGGGAGCGCGGGACATCACACGTTCGCCACACGTTCGCGCGCGGGGTGGCGCCGGTACGGCTGCTGTTCTTCCGTTGAGCGTGCCGCGTTCAGGCTCGTGACGAAGGATCGTCGCCGCGGCCGGCCGACCGCGCCGGTACCGCGCCCCCACGACAACCGGAGAACCGCACATGGTGAGTTTCCCCGCGCGAGAACACAGCAGCCTCCGTATCGCCCTGACCGCGCTCACGACCCTGGCGGTCGCGGGCGGGCTCGTGGCGATCCCCACCGCCTCCACCGCGACGCCGGGCCCGGCACCCGCGTCCTGGGACGAGAACGCCTACCGCGGCCAGGTCGAGGTCGTGCGCACCCCCGAGGGCCCCGCCGACCCCGAGCACCTGACCGGCAGGGTCTTCGTCGATCGGGACCGCGACAGCGTCGGCGACCGCGGGGAGCGCGGCCTGCCGGGCGTCGTCGTGTCGAACGGGCGCGACGTCGTGACGACCGACCGCCACGGCCGCTACCGGCTGCCCGTGTACGACAACATGACGGTCTTCATCACCCAGCCGTCCGGCTACCAGGTGCCGGTGGACGAGTCGAACGTCGCCCAGTTCCACTGGAACCACCTGCCCGAGGGCTCGCCCGAGCTGCGCTACGGCGGCATCGCGCCGACCGGGCCCCTGCCGGACGCGGTCAACTTTCCGCTCGTGCGCAGCCAGTTGACCCGGGCGCAGGAGCAGCACTGCGTCATCGCCGGCGACTTGCAGACCTACGACCGCACCGAGGTCGAGTACGCGCGCCGGGGCGCGATCAACGACCTCGCGGGCCGTCGCGACTACCAGGGCTGCGGCACGCTGTTCATCGGCGATGTCGTCGGGGACGACCTGTCGCTCTACCCGGACGTCAAGGAACTCACCAGCCGCATCAACGGCCCGGCCAGGTTCCTCCCGGGCAACCACGACCTCGACTTCGACTCCACCACCGCCGAGCACGCGTTCGACACCTTCCGCGCGCAGCTCGCGCCCGCCTACTACTCCTACGACGTCGGTGACGTGCACGTCGTCGCGCTGAACACCGTGCGCTACCCCTGCACCCCGGACGTCGACAACGCCGACGGCCTGCGCCCGCAGTGCGACGACCCGGAGAACAGTCCGCGCTACAACGGCCGGCTCGACGAGCACCAGCTCGCCTGGCTCGAACGGGACCTGGCCGCGGTCGACGAGGACAAGCTCGTCGTGCTCGCCGGCCACATCCCGCTGCTGACCTTCGCCGACGAGGGCAGCCCCATCCACCAGGTCGACCAGGTCCGCGAGATCTACGCGCTGCTCGAAGGCCGCGAGGCCGTCTCCGTCGCCGGGCACACCCACTCGATCGAGAACATGCGCACCGGCGACCTCATGCGCGGCTGGCAGGACCTCTTCGGCGTCGAGGGGCTGCCGTTCCCGCACATCACGGCGGGCGCGATCTCCGGTGACTGGTACTCGGGCGAGCTGACCGAGCACGGCTACCCCGCGGCGGTCGGGCGCGACGGCGGCCGGCCCGGCCTGCTCACGCTCGACATCAGGGGCGACTCGTTCCGGGAGCGGTACACGGTGACCGGCGAGAGCGACCGGGTGCAGACGCAGCTCGGCATCAACAGTCCCACCTACCGCGACTGGTACGCCGAGCGCCAGGCGTGGAACGACGACCCCCAGGGCCCCGCGCCCGAACTGGGCGACCCGCACGTGGTGACGCGCGCGGACCTGGCCGGGCAGACCTGGCTGACCACCAACTTCTGGATGGGCTCGACCGGTTCGACGGTCGAGGTGCGGATCGACGGCGGTCGTTCCCGCGAGGCCGTCCGCACCCAGCCGATGCGCGGCGAGGACCAGTTGATCGGCCCCGAGTGGTCCGATCCGCACGCCGTCGCCCAGCAGCTGGTGCACGGCGGCAGCGTCGCCGACCGGACCATGCACCTGTGGCGCCTCGAACTGCCCGCCGACCTCGACGCGGGACGGCACCGCGCCGAGGTGACCGCGACGGACGTCCACGGCCGCGAGTACACCGACGTGCTGCACTTCCGCGTCGTCGAACAGCCGTAGCGCCACCGCGCCTTCGGGCCGCCGCCGCGAACGGGTGGCGGCCCGGGGCCGCACGGTTCAGGCGGCCCCGGCGCGGTTCAGGGCAGCGCGCACGCGGCGACGTCGCGCGCCGCGAGGGGCACCGGCGCGCCGTTCCGGGTGGCGGGCGGCGGCGCCGCGGCCCCCGCGACCGGCAGCGTGCCGCCCACCGCGACGCGGAACACCGGACGACCGCCCTGCGTTCCGTCGACCTCGATCACCGTCCGCCCGTCGGGGCGGGGCGGGCGCTCGGCCCGGCTCACGATCCAGCAGGGCGCGTCGAGTTCGGCGAACCGCTCGTAGTCGCAGGCGACGGTGCGGATACCGAGCCCGGGTGCGTGCGCGTGCGCGGCCTGGAGCGCGGCCTCCACGAGGACGAGCCCAGGAACGTGGTCCACGGGGTGGTCGAACAGCAGCGTGTCGGTCACGTCGGCCCGCAACCGCCAGACGCGCGGGCCGGGTCCCGGGGCGAGCACGACGTTCTCGCGGCGCGCGCGGCCGACGGCCCCTGGGGCGGCCGGCGCGGGCACCGGCCCGGCGCCCCAGGTCCCGGCCGGGGTCACGCGGTCACCGCGCAGGCGCCGGTAGACGGCGGGGGAGACCCAGCCGAAGCGGGCCCGCGCCTCCACCACGGCCGCGCCGTCCCGCACGAGCCTGACCGCCATGGCCAGCGACCTCAGCGTCCGGCCGGGCCGCGGCGCCCCGAGCACGTCCGCCTCGATCAGCAGGGGGGCGGCCGGGCGGCCGGCCGCGCGCGGCGCCGGGGCGAAGGAGAAGTCGAGCGAGTGCAGCAGGGTCTGGTGGTGCAGGGGAACGCCGTACTCGGCGTGGGCGACGGCGAGCCCGCTCTGCCGGACCGCATGCGTGAGGACCCTCGGATCGTCGGCCGCGACCGCGTCGTCACGCGGCCACCGCCCGGACAGCAGGAACGTGTGGGGCCCGAGGCGCGCGTACCCGGTGACAAGAACGTTGTCCTCGCGCGTGAGATGCAGGTGCTCCATCGGCACCGCCCTCGTCACCGGGGCGGGGCCGTGCGGCTCGGGTCTTCGCCGGGGCGCCGGTGGAGAGGACGACGCGCGCAGGGCTAACGGGGCCTGATCCACGACGAGTTCCCCCCAGGACAATCCGGACGGCGAAGCGGCACTGATAAGATACCGGTTCTCCGGTATTGTGCAAGGAGCAGGTAAAACGGGCCAGGGGGGACCCAGTTGGCGAGACAGGACAGGGCCATCCGCACGCGGCGGATCTGCCTGGAGGCAGCCGCCGAGATCTTCGACGAGTGCGGTTACGAGGGCGCGTCCATCGCCGCGATCCTGGAGCGGGCGGGGCTGACGCGCGGCGCCCTGTACTTCCACTTCTCCTCCAAGGAGGAGCTGGCGCGCGGCGTGCTCGCCGAGGCCGTGACCGCCGAGGGGGTCATGCCGCAGCCGCTGAAGTTGCAGGAGTGGGTGGACACCGCGCTGCTGCTCGCGCACCGCCTGCCCAGGGAGCCCGTGCTCAGCGCCTCCATCCGGCTGTCCGCCGATCCGAGGGCGCGCGGCCTGCTCGGCACCCGGTGGCCCGACTGGATAGCGCTGGGGCGCGACCTGATCGCCGAGGCGAAGGCCAGGGGCGAGGTCATGCCGCATGTCGACCCGCTGGTCGCCTCCCGGGTGACGGTCGCCTCCTGGACCGGTGTCCAGCTGGTCAGCGGCTCGCAGCCCGACGCGCCCGCGCTGGTCGACGACATCGTCGCGCTGTTCGCGCTGCTCCTGCCCGGTATCGCGGTGCCCGCGGTCCTCGCCAGGCTTGAGGTGTCGGCCGACCGGCCGGCGCGGCTGCTCGCGCAGGTCAGGGCGGCCGTTCCCGCCGACTGACCGGTCGCGCCGCCTTCCGGCCTGCCGGGCCGTTTCCCGCCCCCGGTCGCCGGGCACCCGGCCGGAACGCGCCGTCCGCGGGCGGCCGGAACGACAAGGCGCAGGACCAGCGAGGGAGTCGTGGCGATGCCCAAGGGATCGACCTCCAAGCAGGAGCGTCAGTACGAACACATCAAGGAGGGCGCCAAGAAGCGCGGCGCCTCCGCGGGGCGCGCCAAGGAGATCGCCGCCCGGACGGTGAACAAGGAGCGCGCGCGCTCGGGACAGGCGGCCTCGGCCAGCCGCTCATCCACCCGCGGCGACTCGCCCTCCCGGCGCGGCGGCAAGGCGTCGGGCGGCGGGCGCGCGCAGGGCAGCGGCGCGAAGGGGGGAACGGCGACGCGCGACGAGCTGTACGAGCAGGCCAAGCGGCGCGACATCAAGGGCCGCTCCTCCATGACCAAACAGCAGCTGGCCAAGGCGCTCGGCCGCTGACGCGCGTCCACGGGTCGCGCCGCCCGGCGACCGGTGTCGCCGGGCGGCGGGCGTGAGCCAGTTCACTGACCGATCGGTCAGTTACGGTGGGGGGCATGCCCCGCTCTCCCGCCGCGCTGCGCGGCCAGATCCGAGCCTCCGCGCTGCGGCTGTTCGCCGAGCACGGCTTCCGGGCCACCTCGCTCCAGGACATCGCGTCCGACGCGGGCTGCTCGAAGGCGTCGCTGCTCTACCACTTCGCGAACAAGGACGCGATCCTCTCCGAGCTGCTCGCCCCCGTCGGGGAGCGCACGGCCGCGCTCCTGGCCGGTCTCGACGCGCTGACGGGCGAGCGCAAGGCGCGGGCGGCCGTGTCCGGCCTGGTGGATCTCGCACTGGGCCACAGCGCCGAGTTCCGGCTGCTGTTCGAGGACCTGCCGCGGCTGGTCGCCGACCCGGGCATGCACCCGGTGCCCGACGCGGCGGAACGCCTGCTCGGCGCCCTGGCCGCCGGTTCCCCCGGGCCGCGCGCACGGGCCGCGGCCGGGCTCGTCCTCGGCGGCATCGTCATGTCCGCGTTCGGCGACGGAGCCGACCGCGGCGAGGACATGAGGGCGGGCCTGGTCGAGGCCGCGCTGCGCGCGCTCGGCCTCGCGCCCGACCCGCCCCCCGGCACCTGACCGCGGGCGCCACGGCCCCCACCCCCCAGCGCACTACCGAAGGACGACCCCACACCATGGCTACCCTGCTGTACCGGCTCGGCCGGATATCCTTCCGCCGCCGCGGGCGCGTGCTCGCCCTGTGGCTGCTCATGCTCGCCCTGCTCGGCGGCGCGGCGGCGAGCTTCAGCGGCACGATGTCGGACGACTTCACGATGCCGGGCACCGAGGCCCAGGAGGCCATGGACCTGCTGGAACGCGACTTCCCGCAGGCGTCGGGAGCCGGGGGCACGGTCGTCGTCGCGGCGCCTGAGGGCGAGACGCTCGACCAGGCCGCGCTCGCCCCGCTCGTCCGGGAGGCGGCCGAGGTGCCCGGGGTCGCCGCCGCCATGGACCCGTTCACCACCGGCGCCGTCTCGCCCGACGGCAGGTACGCCCTGATCCAGGTGCAGTTCGACGCCGCGGCGCAGGACCTGTCGGAGGCGCAGACGGAGGCCTTCGAGCAGGTCGGCGCGGACGCCGAGGGGCTGCGCGTCGAGCACGGCGGCGAGGCCGTGACCGCGCACGCGGGGCCGCACGCCTCTGCCGCCGAAGTGGTCGGCGTCCTCGTGGCGGCGGTCGTGCTGGTCATCACGTTCGGCTCGCTGGTCGCGGCCGGCATGACCCTGCTCAACGCGCTCATCGGCGTCGGCGTCGGCATGGCCGGTCTCTACGCGCTCAGCGGTGCGGTGGAACTGAGCGCCACCGCGCCCATCCTGGCCCTGATGCTGGGCCTGGCCGTCGGTATCGACTACTCCCTGTTCATCACCTCCCGCTACCGCCAGTACCTCTCCGAGGGCGTGCCGGCCGAGGAGGCCGCGGGGCGGGCCACCGGCACCGCGGGCTCCGCCGTCGTGTTCGCCGGCGCCACCGTGGTGATCGCCCTGTGCGGTCTGTCGGTGGTCGGTATCCCGTTCCTCACCGTGATGGGCCTGGCCGCCGCCGCGACCGTCGCCGTCGCGGTGCTCGTGGCCCTGACGCTGCTGCCCGCCATCCTCGGCTTCGCCGGGCCGCGGGTCCTCTCCCGCAAGGAGCGGTCCGGCCGGTCCACCGGGCAGCCGGGACGCGAGGGCGCCGGCTTCGCGTGGGGCCGGCTGGTCACGCGGCTGCGCGTGCCGGTGCTGCTGGCCGGCGTCGTCGGGCTCGGGGCGCTCACCCTGCCCGCGCAGGACATGCGGCTGGCCCTGCCCGACGCCTCGACCGCGGCCGAGGACACCCCGCAGCGGCAGGCGTACGACCTGACCGCCGAGGGCTTCGGGCCCGGGTTCAACGGGCGCCTGGTCGCCGTCGTCACCGCCGGTTCACCGGAGGGGACGGCATCGGCGGCGCAGGAGGCCGAGGCGCTGATCTCCGGCACCGACGGCGTCGTGGCCGTGACGCCGCCGCAGCCCAACGAGCAGGGCACCACGGCCCTGCTGAACGTCACGCCCGCCACCGGCCCGTCGGACGCCGCGACCGAGGACCTGGTCCACGACATCCGCGAACGCGTCGCCGGCATCGACGGCGCCGACGTGGCCCTGACCGGCACCACGGCTGTGGGCATCGACGTCTCGGAGAAGCTGTCCGACGCCCTGCCCGTCTACCTCCTCCTGGTCGTCGGCCTCTCGGTCCTGCTGCTGATGCTCGTCTTCCGTTCCGTCCTGGTGCCTCTCAAGGCGGCGGCCGGCTTCCTGCTGACCGTCGGCGCGACGTTCGGCATCACCGTCGCCGTGTTCCAGCAGGGCCACCTGGCCGACCTCGTGGGCCTCGACACCACGGGGCCGCTGGTGAGCTTCCTGCCGATCCTCCTGATCGGCATCCTCTTCGGCCTGGCCATGGACTACGAGGTCTTCCTCGTCTCCCGCATGCGCGAGGACTACGTGCACGGCGACACGCCGAGCCAGGCCACGATCAACGGCCTCGGCCACAACGGCCGGGTGGTGGCCGCCGCCGCGGTCATCATGACGGCGGTCTTCGCCGGGTTCGTCCTGACCGACGACCCCATCATCAAGTCCATCGGCTTCGCGCTCGCGCTCGGCGTGGTCATCGACGCGTTCATCGTCCGCATGACCCTGGTGCCGGCCGCGATGTCCCTGCTCGGCCGGGCCGCCTGGTGGCTGCCCCGCCCCCTGGACCGCGCGCTGCCCAACCTGGACATCGAGGGCGAACGGCTGCGGCACCGGCTCGCCGGCGAGCACGAGGAGCAGGAACGCCGGGAGCACGCCGGCACCTGAGCCGCCGCGCCCGGGGCGGGCCCGCCCGGCCCCGGGCGCGCGAACGGTCCGCGCGCCCCTGCTCAGCCGCCCGACCAGTGGAAGCGGCGCTCGGGCCGGCCGGTCGCGCCGTAGCGCAGCGACACCCTGGCCCGGCCCGTCGAGGCCCAGTACTCCAGGTACCTGCGGGCGCTGACCCGGGACAGCCCGCTGGCCGCCGCGCACTCGGCGGCGGACAGGTCGCCCGGCAGCGCTGAAAAGGACCCGACGGACGCCCGTCGGGTCCTTTTCAGCGGAAGACAGCTGAACTGGCCGACCAGCGCGCCTGGTCATGCCGTGGTCGCGTGCGCGAGCCGGGTGAGCGCGGCCTTGATGCGGTCGGTCGTCACCCCCTGGGCGCGCTGGTGGAGGAAGAGCTCGGGCGCGAGGGGCGCGAGCACGACATCCGCGAGGGCTTCGGGATCAGGGGCGCCGGCCTGGCGAAGAAGCGCGAGAACGTGAGCGCGCCAGAAGCCGTAGGCGCCGACCGTGTAGCGCTTGGCTCCGACCTCGGCTCCGAGGGCGAGGTGGCTGTGCCGGTCCAGCAGGTCGACCATGGCCGAGAGGAAGGCGGCGAGTCGCTCGTGGGGCGGCGCTCCGGGGCCCAGCGGCGGGGCGCCGCGCAACAGCTCGCCCTGGAGCAGTCGTTCATGTTCGTCGAGCAGCGCCGCCGCGATGGATGACACGTCCGGGTAGCGGCGGTAGAGGGTGCCCCGTCCGACGCCGGCGGCGCGGGCGATGTCCTCCATCGTGACCATGCGGGGGTCGTCCTCGGCGAGCAGCCGGGCCGCCGCGGAGAGCACCCTGGCTCGGTTGCGCGCCGCGTCCGCGCGTTCCCTCGTCTCCACGCGGATGAGTCTACGCCGCCCCGGGAATAACCGGACATGCTGTCCGGTTGGTAGGGTCGCCCCGTAACTGGACGCCGCGTCCGGTTGTGTCGCCCGAACAGGAGATCCGCCGTGCCCACTGCCGCACCGACCCTGCTGCGCATCGACTCCAGCGCCCGCCGCACCTCCTTCAGCCGGGAGATCGGTGACGCCGTCGCGGATGCCTGGCGTCGCGCCCATCCCGATGGCACCTACCTCCGGCGCGACCTCGCGCTCACTCCGGTCCCCCAGATAAGCGAAGCCTGGACCGAGCTGTGCGACTACGTCCTGGCGCACCGGATCACCGAGATCGCCCGGTACAAGGAGGCGGTGCGCAGCCAGGATCAGGCCGCGGCCTGGGCGATCGTCGAGCCGCTGCTGACCGAGCTCGTCGCCGCTGACACCGTCCTCATCGTCGCCCCCATGTACAACTTCTCCGTCCCCGCGTCGCTCAAAGCGTGGATCGACCAGGTGACTTTCCCGAAGATGTCCCTGGCCGGACGGCGCTTCGTGGTGGCCCATGCCCGGGGCGGGGCCTACGGACCCGGTGCTCCGCGCCACCCCTACGACCACCAGGAGCGCTACCTGCGTGACTTCTTCGCCGGGCACTTCGCCGTCCCGCACGAGGCGATGACCTTCCTCGGCACCGAACTGGTCAACTCCCGCGTCGACCCCGCACTCGCCGATCGCCGTGAGGCCCACGAAACGTCCCGCGCGGACGCACTGGCGGCGGCCAGGATGCTCGGAGCAGCCCTGTGAGCTGGCTGCTGCTCATCGCCGCGGCCCTGGTCGAGGTCGCCTGGTCGCAGAGCATCAAGCCCACGGCGGGCTTCACCCGCCCGCTGCCGACGCTGGTGTGCTTCGCGCTCGCCGCCGTCGCGGTCTACCTGTTGTCCCTGGCGATGCTGGAGCTGCCGGTCGGTACGGCCTACGCCGTGTTCACGGGTATCGGCGCCGTCGGCGCCATCACCCTCGGCGTCATCGTGCACAAGGACCCCGTGACCGCGGGACGCGTCCTCGCGCTCACTCTGATCGTCGGGGGCGTGGCCCTGGCCCGCGTGACCGCCCCGGACACCTGACGACGGGCGGTCCGCGGCACGCACCCGCGTCGACGCCCTGCTCGGCGGCGGCGACCCGCAGCGGCCCGGCGCCCGTTGAGCCCGGCGGCGAGTCGCCCGGCGGCCGGGTGCCGGCACCTTCCGCCGCGCGGGAACGGCCGCACACCGTGGCGCGGAGGACGCCGACGGCCTCCGAGGTCGGATGGTGGGTGGGCGTCGCGTGCCGGAGAATCCGATCGCTCCGGGGCCGTTGCTCGCGTAGGGTGCGCTGGTTGCGAGGGAGAAGGGGCGGTTCCGGGCGTGGCGACCAGGTCGGTGACACGGGAGCGGTTGGCGGGTGCGGCGCGGGCCGCGCTGGGCGGCGGGCGGCGGTTGGCGGCGGTCGAGCGGGTCGCGGGCGGCACCAAGAAGGGCGTGTACCGCCTGGTGATGGACGACGCGACGACGGCGATCGCCTACGTGTGGGACGAGGCCGAGAACCACTGGCCGACGACCGAGGGCGACGACGACCTCACCGACCCGTTCTCGCCCGGCCTCGGGCTCGACCTGTTCGAGGCCGCGCACACGCGGCTGGACGGGCTCGGCGTCCGCGTGCCGGCGATCCGTTTCGTCGACCGCGTCGGCGCCCACTGCCCGGCCGATCTCGCGATCGTCGAGGACCTTCCGGGCGAGAGCCTGGAGCAGTTGCTCGCGCGCGACCCGGACGCGGCTGCTCCGGTCATGGCCCGGCTCGCGGAGTCGCTTGAGGCGATGCGGGGCCACCGGGCGCCGGCGTACGGCAAGGCGGCCGTGGTCGACGCGGGCGGAACGTCGCGCGGTACGTCGTGCGAGGGCGTCGTCCTCGACCGTGCGCTGCGGGACCTCGCCGAGGCGGCCTCACGCGATCCGCGGATCGCGGGCGCCCGCGACCGCCTGGAGGAGCGGCTGCTCGGCCTGGCGGCGGCGGTACGGCCGCGCACGGAGTACGCGGTCGTGCACGGCGAACTGGGCCCTGACCACGTCCTGGTGGACACGGAGGGGAACCCCGTGGCGATCGATATCGAGGGATTGATGTACTTCGATGTCGAGTGGGAGCACGTCTTTCTCCGGATTCGCCTGCACGATGCCTACCGGCCGCTGGAGGTGGAGGGGTTGGACGAGGACCGGCTCGCGCTGTACATGCTCGCGCAGCGCCTCTCGCTCACGGCGGGGCCACTGCGGCTGCTCGACGGGGACTTCCCCGACCGGGCCGTCATGGCGGGCATCGCCGAGTACAACCTGAAGCAGGCGCTGGAACTGGTCCACCGCTGAACGGCCCCGGTGCCCCGAGGCGTACCCCGGAACGGCCGGGGCGCGGGTCCCGGGCCCGCGCAGGGAGCCCGCGGGCGCCTCCTCGTCCCTGGTCCCCGGTCCTGCTGCCCCGCGTCGCGGGGGCCGGGCGACCCGATCGGCGCGGGCACGGATTGTCGGGCGCCGGGAAGGGCGCGCTGCCTAGCGTGGGAGGCGTCAGAGGGAAGGAGCACCGGTGCTTGACCGGCTCAACGAGGCCATGGAGCACATCGAGTCACGACTCGACGGGACGGTGGACGCGACCGAACTCGCGCGGATCGCCTGGACATCGGAGTACCACCTGCGGCGGATGTTCTCGGCCCTGGCCGGGATACCGCTGTCGGAGTACGTCAGGCGCCGCCGGCTCACCGTGGCCGGGGCGGAGGTCCTGGCCGGGGAGCGCCCGCTGCTGGAGATCGCCCTGCGCTACGGCTACGGCTCGGGCGAGGCGTTCGCCAGGGCGTTCCGCGCCCACCACGGCATCGGCCCCGGCATGGCCCGGCGGACCGGAGCCGCGTTGCGGTCCCAGCCCCGGATGTCCTTCCGCCTCATCGTCGAAGGGAGCAGCACCATGCGGTACCGGGTCGTCGACATGCCCGCGTTCCACGTCGTGGGCGCGCGGGCGCGCGTCCCCCTGGTCCACGAGGGCGTCAACCCTGCCATCGCCGACTTCATCCGCGGCCTGGACCCCGAACTCGTTGCCCGCATCGAGGAGTTGTCCGACACCGAGCCCTCCGGGCTGCTCGCCGTCGTGGACAAGCTCAGCGACGGCCGCGAGGAGGGGACGGAGCTGGACTACTACCACGCCGTGGTGCGCGTCGCCGACGACGCGCCCGCGGACCTGGACACCCTGCACGTCCCCGCGGGGAAGTGGGCCGTCTTTGAGAACTCCGGGCCTTTCCCCGAAAGTCTCCAGACGCTGTGGCGCGACGTCTTCACCCAGTGGTTCCCGGCCAACCCCTACGAGTCCCGTCCTGGGCCCGAGATGGTGTGGACGGCAGAGCTGGGGGAGGACGGGGCGCGGGCGGAGACCGCGCTGTGGATTCCCGTCGCCCCGACCGGGAGCTGAGCCACGCGAGCCCCCCGCCCGGACCGGGGCGGGCGGGGGGCCGCCGCACCGGCGAGGCCCGCGCACGCGAGGCGATGCTCAGCGCCCGGCCGGACGCGGGCGCTCCTCGGCCCCCGCGCCCTGCCGCTGCCGCGCGGTCCTCGCGCGGTAGGCGCGCTGGCGGCAGGCCGGTGAGCAGTGGGTCCTTGGCCGCCCGCGCGGCGCCCTGGCCACCGCACGGCCGCAGCCCGCGCACGGAACCGCGCCGCCCCGTGCGCCCGTTGCGTCACGCTCCGGCCCCCGCTCCGGGTTTTCGTCACGCGGGGCGGCGGTCCCCCCGGCCCTGGCCGCCCTGGCCGCGGCCGTCAGGTCCGCCTCGGGCACCCGGCCGCGCGGCGTGTGCGCGGCGAGGTCCTCGTCCAGCACCGGGCACCGCGCCACGGGGTCGTCGTCCGGGCAGCCGAGCAGGTGCTCCAGATAGCGGCGGGCCGCGGTGAGCCGCGCGGCCTGCTCGTCGAGCCGCGTGATCTGCTCCCGTACCGTCGCCTGCCAGGCCGCGTTCCGCTCCCGCCCCGAGGCCACCCGGGCGGCGTGCGCGAGCGGCATCGCCCCGGTCACGCAGCACAGGTAGGCGAGCCCGATCCGGCGCAGTTCCGCGTCGGGGTACGCCCGCCGCCCCCGCACGCGCTCCGGCGGAGGCAGCACCCCCTGCCGCTCCCACCAGCGCAGGGTCGAGGGGGCGATGTCGTACAGCGCTGCGGCTTCACCGATGCCGACCACGGGGTGACTCATACCGGCATTTGACATCACGTCAGCTTCACGCAGCAAGGTAAGGGCACCCTTACTTCGACTCGGCCTCCGGCCCGGTCACCCCTTCGAGGAAGCCCATGACCCTGCTTCAGCACTCCCGGAGCACCGTGGCCGCCGGGCCGCCCCGGCTGCTCCGCCCCGGCCCCCTGACCCGCCTCATGCGGCCGGTCCGCGCCCACCTGGCCGCGTGCGCGCTGCTCTCCGCCGGCGGCGCGGCGGCCGGTCTCCTGCCCTACGTCGCGGTCGCCGAGATCGCCCGGGCCGCCCTCGGCCCCGCCGGTCCCTCCGGCGCCCGGGACACGATCCACGCCTGGGTCCTGGCCGGCACGGCCGGCGCCTGCCTGCGGCTGGTCCTGCTGTTCGCCTCCTCACGCGTCGGCCACTACGCCGACGCGGAGCTCCTGCACCGGCTGAGGCAGCGCATGGTCGCCCACCTCGGGGTCCTGCCGCTCGGCTGGTTCCGGCGCAGCGGTTCCGGCCTGGTGAAGCGGCGGATGACCAACGACCTGGAGGACATGCACCAGTTGATCGCGCACGCGCTCGGCGAACTCGTCGGCGCCGCCACGGCCGTCACGGTCGGCCTCACCTACCTGCTCCTCGTGGACTGGCGCCTCGCGCTGGTCACCGGCGGGGTGCTCGCCCTCACCGCCGTCACCTACCGCGTCGCCATGCGCTCGATGACCGTGCACATGGCCAACCTGCTCGCCGCCGAGGGCCGCATCAGCGCCGCCGCCGTCGAGTACGCGGACGGCATCGCGGTGGTGAAGGCGTACGGCACCGGCGGGCGCGTGCTGGCCCGCTTCGACGACGGCGTACGCGCGTACACCGATGCGATGCGGGCCTGGGTGACCGAGACCCGGTACAGCTCGGCCGCCTCCCGGCTGCTCGGCTCGGAGCTGACCGTGCTCGCCGCCGTCGCGGCGGCCGGACTGCCGCTGGTCGCCGCAGACTCGCTCACCATGGCCGGCCTGCTGCCGTTCCTGGTGGTCGGCGTCGGCCTGCCCACCGCCGTCCTCCCGGCCATCCAGGGCGCCCAGGGCCTGCGCAAGGGCCGCGCCGCCGCCGCGGGCATCGAGGACCTGCTCAACCACCCGGCGCTGCCGCAGGCCGCACGGCCCGCGCGGCCCGTCGGCCACCGCGTCGAACTCGACCGCGTCTCGTTCTCCTACGACGGCCGCACCGACGCGCTCCGGGACATCCGAGCGACCTGCGAGCCCGGGACCGTCACCGCGCTGGTCGGGCCCTCGGGCGCCGGCAAATCCACCCTCGCCGCGCTGCTGCCGAGGTTCCACGACGTGACCGGGGGCGCCATCCGCATCGGCGGGGCCGACATCAGGGCGATCCCGCAGGCCGACCTGCTCGCCTCGATGTCCCTGGTCTTCCAGGACGTCGTGCTGCTGCACGAGACCGTCGCGGACAACATCCGCCTCGGCCGACCCGGCGCGAGCGACGAGGAGGTGCGCCGCGCCGCGCGCGCCGCGTGCGTGCACGACGTCATCGAGGCCCTGCCGGAGGGCTACGACACCGTGCTCGACGCGGCCGGCACCGGCCTCTCCGGCGGGGAACGCCAGCGGCTGACCATCGCCCGCTGCATCCTCTCCGCCGCCCCCCTGGTCGTGCTCGACGAGGCCACCGCGTCCCTCGACCCCGACGGCGAGGCCGCCGTGCAGCGGGCACTGGCCGCGCTCGCCGAGGACAGGACCGTCCTCGTCATCGCCCACCGGCTGCGGACCGTCGCCGACGCCGACCAGATCCTCGTCCTCGACCAGGGGCGGCTGGTCGAACGCGGCACCCACCCCCGGCTCATCGCCCGCGACGGGCTGTACGCCCGCATGTGGCGCGCCCAGCAGAACGGAGCCCCCGAGTGATCCGCCGCCTGTACACCCTGCTGCCCCGGCCCGGCCTGCTGCTGCGCCTGGGCGCCCTCCAGGCCGCGCTCGCGGTGCTCCAGGGGCTGCTGCTCGGCGTGCTCGTCCCCGTGCTCGACGCCCTGCTGCGCCCCGAGCCCGACCTCGGCGCCGCCGGGCCCTGGCTGCTCGTCGGCGGCCTCGGCACGGTCCTGTACGGCGTGCTCGCCGTGCTGGCCGTGCCGGTCGGCTTCGCCGCCTCCATGGAGCTGGGCGCCCGGCTGCGCCACCACCTCATCCGGCACGTCGCGACGCTGCCGCTCGGCTGGTTCACCGCGCGCAACAGGGCCCGCCTGGCCCGCGCGGTCACCTCGGACGCCGGGGCCATCGGCCAGCTGGCCGTGACCACCGGCGGGCCGGCCATCACGGCCACGCTGGTCCCGGCCACGGTCATCGCGGTCACCCTCGCCGTCGACGTGACGACGGCCCTGCTGTTCCTCGCGGTGGTGCCGTTCGCCTGGCCTGCGATCCGGCGCGCGGGCCGCGTCAACGCCGAGGTGGAGACCGAACTTGAGGAGGCCGCGGCCGGGATCGCAGGCCGCGCCGTGGAGTTCGGCCAGGCCCAGCCGGTCCTGCGCGCCGCGGGCCGGGGCGGGACGGGGACGGCCCGCATGCGCGACGCCCTCCTCGCGCACCGCCGTGTCTACCGCCGCGGCCTGCGGCGCGCCCTCGTGCCCGACCTGACGTTCACCGCCGTCGTCATGGCCGGGTTCGTCGCGGTCCTCGCCGTGACCGCCCTGCGGCTGACCAGCGGCGAGCTGGCCGTCGCCGAGGCCGTGGCGCTGCTCGTGCTGGCCGTGCGCTTCCTCGAACCGCTGGCCACCCTCGTCGAACTCATCGGCGCGCTGCGGGCGATGGACAACGCCGTCGGCCGCGTCCGCGCGCTCCTCGCCGTCCCGCCGCTGCCCGTGCCGCCCGACCCGGTGACGGCCGTCGGGGTGCCGGAGGTCGCGTTCGCCTCGGTCGGCTACGCCTACGGCGGCCCGGGCTCGGCGCCGGCGCTCGACGGGGTCTCCTTCACGTGCCCGCCCGGCAGCAGCACCGCGCTCGTCGGTCCGTCGGGCGCGGGCAAGTCCACGGTCGTGCGGCTCATCGCCCGGTTCTTCGACGCCGACACGGGCTCCGTGCGCGTCGGCGGCCGTGACGTGCGCGACCACGCCCCCGCCGCGCTCCTGGCCGACATCGCCGTCGTCCTCCAGGACGTGTACCTGTTCGACGACACCGTCGAGGAGAACCTGCGGATCGCCCGCCCCGACGCCACCCGCGCCGAACTGCTGGCAGCCGCGGACGCGGCCCGCCTGACGGAGGTCGTCGCGCGCCTGCCGGACGGCTGGGACACGCGCGTCGGCGAGGGCGGCGCCCGGCTCTCCGGCGGCGAACGCCAGCGCGTGTCCATCGCCCGCGCCCTGCTCAAGCGGTCCCGCATCGTTCTCGTGGACGAGGCGGCCTCCGCGCTCGACCCGGAGAACGAGCGCGCCGTCGCGGACGCCATCGCCGCCCTGGCGCGCGACCCGGAGCGCACCGTCCTGGTCATCGCGCACGCGCCCGCGACCCTCGCCGCCTGCGACCGCGTCCTCGTCCTGGACGCCGGGCGGGTCGTCGAGGCCGGCACGCCGGACCAACTGCGCGCGGCCGGCGGCTTCTTCGCCCGGCTCGACGCCAGGCAGCGGGAGGCGCGCGCGTGGCGCCTGGCGGCGCGGGCCCGGCAGCCGTGACGGCCGCGCCGCCCGGCCGCCCCCAGGACGGCCGGGCGGCCACCGGGGCCTCCCCTGCCCCGGCTCACTCCTCGACGGCGCCGCCGATCCGCCGCAGGTGCCGCCTGAAGGTGTACGCCGGGTCGGCCGCGCGCCGGGCCAGGTAGTCGTCGAACCGGGTCTGCGCGCGCAGCGTCTCGCCCGCCCGGATCCGGCGGGCCTGCTCCCGTTCCTTCTCCGCGATCGAACGGGCCGCCGCGAGCACCCGGTCGGCCTCGGGCGCCGGAACGAAGAGCACCCCGTCCTCGTCCGCGAACACCACGTCGCCCGGCCCGGCCGGGTGCGGACCGAACCGCACGCCGGGCGGCGCGTCCGGCTCCGGCGCGTCCAGCCGCACCGGGCCCGCCGGGTAGGGGCCGTAGCTGAACACGGGCAGCCCGATCTCCCGCAGCTCCGCGGTGTCCCGGTGCAGCCCCCACACGACCAGCCCGGCCAGGCCCGCCGCGACGGCTTCGAGCACCACCAGGTCCCCGACGCACGCCTCGTCGGTCCTGCCCCCGTTGTCGACGACGAGCACGTCCCCTGGCCGCGCCCGGCCGAACGCTTCGAGGAACGCGTCCACGCTGCCGTAGTGCCGGGCCGCGAGGACAGGCCCCGCGAGCCGCTGCCCGGGCAGCACCGCCGCGATGCCGGGCGGGGCGACCCGCGGCGGCACCCCGGCGCGCAGGCAGCCGTCGGCCACCAGCGGCGTGGACAGCTCCGCGAACGCCGAGAGGTCCGTCGTCGTCACGGCCGCCCGCCCCCCGTCCCGCCGGCGTCCAGCGCGTGCCCCGTGGTGACGTCCACGTGCGCGGGCACGGCCTCGTGCCGGTCCCCGACGGACAGCGTCCCGGCCGGCTCCACCAGCAGCACCGCCGCGCCCTCCCGCGAGGACGGCTTGTGGAACGTACCGCGCGGCACCACGAACACCGAACGCTCCGGCACCGTGACCACGCGCTCCCCGCCCGCCTCGCGCAGGGCGATGTCGATCTCCCCGTCGAGCACCAGGAAGAACTCGTCGGTCTCCTCGTGCACGTGCCAGACGTGCTCGCCGTGGAACCGGGCGAGCCGTACGTCGTAGTCGTTGACGGCGGCGACGATGCGCGGGCTCCACACGGCGTCGAACGAGGCGAGCGCCGCGGTCAAATCGGTCGGATGACTGGTCATGGGCCCATCGTGGCCCCTGGCGCAGGCCCGGGGCGAGTGCTAGGAATCGCACATGGGCGCAGGATTCTCGCACCGCGTGGTGGTGCTCGTCGACGAGGGCTCCAATCCGTTCGAACTCGGGGTGGCCACCGAGCTGTTCGGGCTGCGCCGCCCCGAACTCGACCGGCCCTGGTACGACTTCACCCTGTGCGCCCCGGGCGGCGCCGTCCGTATGCACCTGGGCATGTTCTCCCTCTCCGGCGTCCCCGGGCTCGCGGCAGCCGACACGGCGGACACGCTGATCGTGCCCAACCGGCCCGATCCGCAGGTCCCTCCGGAGCCCGCGGTGCTCGACGCCATCAGGCGGGCGGCGGCCCGGGGGGCGCGACTGGTCAGCTTCTGCACCGGCGCGTTCGCCCTCGCGAAGGCGGGCGTTCTCGACGGGCGGCGCGCCACCACCCATTGGCGCTGGGCAGCGGAGTTCGCGCGCCGCTTCCCGCGCGTGCGCCTGGAACCCGACGTGCTGTTCGTCGACGACGCGAACACGCACACCGCCGCGGGCAGCGCCGCCGCGCTCGACCTCGGTCTTCACCTGATCCGCCGCGACCACGGGGCCGAGGTGGCCAACGCGGTCGGGCGGCGCCTGGTGTTCGCGGGGCACCGCGACGGCGGGCAGCGGCAGTTCGTCCGGCGTCCGGTTCCCGCCGTGCCGGACTCCTCACTCGCGCCCGTGCTCGCCTGGGCCCGCGAACGGCTCGACCGGCCGCTCACCGTCGCGGACCTGGCCGCGCGGGCAGCGGCGAGCCCGGCGACGCTGCACCGCCGGTTCAGGGCCGAGCTCGGCACGACTCCGCTGGCGTGGCTGGCCGCCGAACGCGTCGCGCTGGCCTGCCGGTTGATCGAACGCGGCGAGACGCGGCTGGACCGGGTGGCCGCGGCGAGCGGCTTCGGCACGGCGGCCGGCCTGCGGACGTGGATGCGCCGCCACACGGGCCTGACCCCCACGGCCTACCGGCGCCGTTTCGGGCCCGCGCCCGGCGCGTGAGCCCGCCGCGCGCGACCCCACCGGCGCGCCCCCGCGCGGGCCCGCGGCCTTGACCGGCGCGGGGGCGCGGTCTACGGTCTCGCAACTGAAAGAACTTTCAGCAAGAGCTTTCAACCGATGGCTCTCCGAGACCAACGGCCTCATGGGCACGGCGCGTTGCCCTCCGACGGCGGCCCCATCACCTCGTTCCCTCCGGGAGGTCCCTCTTGCCCCGTCACGCACGCGCCCGCGCCCTGTGCGCGGGAGTCGTCGCCCTCGCCTCACTCGTACTGCTCGGCCCCGCGCCCCCCGCGGGCGCCGACGACACGCGCGCCCCCGCGCGCGCCGACCTCTCCGAGGCCCGCGCCCACTGGATCGACACCACCACCGTCGTCTGGCCCGTCGCCGCCGGCCCCGGCGCCGCGCACCGGCTCGTGCACGACGGCGCCGGCCGCATCCGCGTCGGTGACGACGGCCGCATCGCCGGGGCCGCCGACCGCGGCCTGCGCCTGTCGCCCACCCGCCTCACGGACGCCCAGCGCGCCGCCCACCCGCACCTGGCCGCCCACCCCGCGTTCGCCGTGCACCCCCGCGACGTCCACCGGGTGGAGACCGCGCTGCGCGGCCAGGTCGTCGCGGTCCAGGAAGCCCGGGACGGCACGGTGACGGCGGCCACCGGCGTCCAGCTCCCCGGGGTGCTCGACGACCGCTATGCCGAGGCCGCCACCGACGCGGAACTCGGTCCTGTGTTCGACCGACGCGGCCGGCCGACCCTGTCCGTGTGGGCGCCCACCGCCCGCCGGGTCGCCCTCGAACTCGGCGGAAGAACCGTCCCGATGCGCCGCGACCACGACAGCGGCGTGTGGTCGGCCACCGGCGACCGCAGCTGGTACGGCCAGCCCTACCGGTACCGGGTCACCGTGTGGGCGCCGCAGGCCGGCGAGGTCGTCACCAACCGCGTCACCGACCCGTACGCCACCGCCCTCACCACCGACTCCGAGCGGTCTCTGGTGATCGACCTCGACGACCCCGCGCTCGCCCCCGCCGGCTGGCGCGACCTCGACAAGCCGGACCCCGTGCCCGCGGCCCGGGCCACCATTCAGGAACTGCACGTGCGGGACTTCTCCGTCGCGGACCCGACCGCCCGCCACCCCGGCCGGTACCTCGCGTTCACCGACACCGCCTCCGACGGGATGCGCCACCTCCGCGCGCTCGCCGACGCGGGCACGACCCACGTGCACCTGCTGCCGACGTTCGACATCGCGACCATCCCGGAACGGCCGGGCGACCAGGCCGCGCCCGACTGCGACCTGGCCTCCCTCCCCGCCGACTCCGCAGCCCAGCAGGAGTGCGTCGGCCGCGTCCGCGGCCAGGACGCCTACAACTGGGGCTACGACCCGCTGCACTACACGGTGCCCGAGGGCTCCTACGCCACCGATCCCGAAGGGCCGGCGCGCACCCTCGAATACCGCCGCATGGTGCGCGGGCTCAACGGCGCGGGGCTCGGCGTCGTGCTCGACGTCGTCTACAACCACACCACCGCGGCCGGCCAGCACGAGCACGCGGTCCTCGACCGCATCGTGCCCGGCTACTACCACCGGCTGCTCGATGACGGCAGCGTGGCCACGTCCACCTGCTGCGCCAACACGGCGCCCGAGCACGCCATGATGGGCAAGCTCGTGGTGGACTCGGTGGTCACCTGGGCCACCCAGTACAAGGTCGACGGCTTCCGCTTCGACCTGATGGGCCACCACCCACGGCAGAACATCCTCGACGTGCGCGCCGCCCTCGACGCGCTGACCCTGCGCGAGGACGGCGTCGACGGCCGGAACATCCTCCTCTACGGCGAGGGCTGGGACTTCGGCGAGGTCGCGGGCGACGCCCGGTTCACGCAGGCCACGCAGGCGAACATGGCGGGCACCGGCATCGCCACCTTCTCCGACCGCGCCAGGGACGCGGTGCGCGGCGGCGGCCCGTTCGACGCGGACCCGCGCGTGCAGGGCTTCGCCAGCGGCCTGTACACCGACCCCAACGACTCGCCCGCCAACGGGACGGAGGCCGAGCAGCGGCGCCGGCTGCTGCACCACCAGGACCAAATCAAGGTCGGACTCACAGGCAACCTGGCCGACTACACCTTCACCGACAGCACCGGCCGCACGGTGCGGGGCGCCGAGGTGGACTACAATGGCGCGCCCGCCGGGTACGCGGAGCGGCCGGGCGACGCGCTCGCCTACGTGGACGCGCACGACAACGAGACCCTGTTCGACGCCCTCACGTACAAGCTGCCGACCGGCACGGCGCCCGGGGAGCGGGCGCGCGCCCAGGTGCTCGCGCAGGCCACGGCGCTGTTCTCGCAGGGCCCGGTGCTCGGCCAGGCCGGTACCGACCTGCTGCGTTCGAAGTCCCTCGACCGGAACTCCTACGACTCCGGGGACTGGTACAACGCGATCCACTGGGACTGCCGGGCCGGCAACGGCTTCGGCCGGGGCCTGCCGCCCGCGTGGGACAACGAGCACTACTGGCCGTGGGCCGGGCCCGCTCTCGCCCTGCCGGGCCCGCGGGTCGGCTGCGCCGAGACCGACGCGGCCGGCGCCGCCTACCGCGACCTGCTCGCCATCCGCGCGGCCGAGGAGGCGTTCGCCCTGCCGACGGCCGAGGCCGTGCAGCGGCAGGTCGCGTTCCCGCTGTCGGGACCCGACGAGACCCCGGGCGTGATCGTGATGACGGCCGGTGACCTGGCCGTCGTCTTCAACGCCACGCCCGGGACCGTCAGGCAGCGGGCACCCGAGTTCGCCGACCGGGACTACGCGCTGCACCCGGTGCAGGCCGCGGGCGCCGACCCGACCGTCAAGGCGGCGGCGTTCGACCCGGCCGACGGCGCCTTCGAGGTGCCGGGCAGGACCGTCGCGGTGTTCACCCGCGGCTGACGCCCGGCGCGCCGGCGCCCGGTCACGCGGTGGCCGCGGCGTCGGCGAGCTGCGGCAGCAGCCCGTCCAGCGCCGGCGGGATGCTCAGCACGCTCGCGGCGCTGAACGCCATCGACACATCGCCGTCGGCGTCGAGGAGGACCGCGCGGTCCTCCTCGACCACGTCGAGCGACTGGATCAACGGGTCGGCCCGCAGCTCGTCCAGCGTGTACCCGATGGGGAACAGCACGGCGACCTCGGCGTCCAGCACCTCGACCTGCTCTGCCGCGACGGGCGCGAAGAACCCGCCGGACGCGGGCAGGTCGGCCACCGGCGCGTGCAGGGCGAAGCCCAGCTGCTCCAGCAGGTCGAACCTGGCGTCCCCGGGCAGGTACGCGCCGTACGCCTCACCGAACTTGGAGCCGGTGACCGCGGAGAGGCCCGCGAACTCGGGGTGCTCGGCGGCGGCTTCCTCGATCCGGCCCTCGACCTGCGCGACCAGTTCCTCCCCCTCCTCGGCCCGGCCCAGGGACTCGGCGATCAGCCGCGTGTGCGTGCGCCAGTCGGTGGCGTACGCCGCCGTGCCCTCGGGCGCGTACACGGTGGGTGCGATGGACGACAGCCGTTCGTACTGCGCCTCGTCGTTCGCGGACCGCGCGTTGAGGATCAGGTCCGGTTCGAACGACTGGATCTGCTCGTAGTTGAGCGACTGGTCGACGTTCTCGATCACCGTCGGGGTGTCCTCGCCGAACAGGTCGGTGGCCCAGGGCCCGACGCCCTTGTTCTCCTCGCCGAACGGCAGCCAGTCGTAGACGGCCACCGGCTTGACGCCCAGGGCGAGCGCCGCCTCGGCGTCCGACCAGCCCAGGGCGACGACCGTCAGGTCGCCGTCGGCGGGCTCGGGGATGTCCACGGTGCCGAACATGGTCTCCACCGAGGCGAGCAGGTCGCCGCCGCCCGCCTCGCCGCCCTCCCCGGAGTCGTCGGAGCCTGAGCACGCGGTCAGCAGCAGGCCGAGGGCGGCCAGGGCGGCGAGGGCCGAAGTCCTGCGGGCCCTGCGGTACGGGCGAGGGGCGCGGGGCGGGGCGTTCACGATGGGTGTCTCCGGTCGGTCGGGGGAGCGGGATGGTCGGGGTGGTGGAGCAGGGGGCGGGCGCGCGGGACCACCAGCGGCGTGCCCGTCTCGGGGTCCTCGATGACGCGGGCCCTGACGCCGAAGACCTCCTCGACGAGCGCGCCGGTGACCACCTCGCCCGGCGGGCCCTGGGCGGCGATCCGCCCGTCCTTCATGGCGATCAGCCAGGTGGCGTGCCGGGCGGCCTGGTTCAGGTCGTGCAGGACGGCCACCAGCGTCCGGCCCTCCCGGTGCAGCCGCGTGCACAGGTCCAGCACCTCCAACTGGTGCGCCAGGTCGAGGAACGTCGTCGGCTCGTCGAGCAGCAGCAGCGGCGTCTCCTGCGCCAGCACCATCGCGATCCACACGCGCTGCCGCTGGCCCCCGGACAGCGCGTCCACCGGGCGCCGCGCCAGCGGGGTGAGCCGGGTGGCCGCGAGCGCTTCACGGACGGCCGCCTCGTCCCGCGAGGACCAGGGCCGCAGGGGCGACTGGTGCGGGTGCCTGCCGCGGGAGACCAGGTCGGCCACGGTGATGCCGTCCGGCGCGGTCGAACTCTGCGGCAGCAGGCCGAGGCGCCTGGCCAGCTCCTTCGCGCGCAACCGCGCGATGTCCTCGCCGCCCAGCACGACCTGCCCGGCCGCCGGGCGCAGCAGGCGGGCCATGCTGCGCAGCAGCGTGCTCTTGCCGCAGGCGTTGGGGCCGACGATCACGGTGAACGACCGCTCCGGGATGTCCACGTCGAGTTCGCGCAGGACGGCGGCGCGTTCGTACCCGGCGGTCAGCCCCCGGGTGCCGAGCGCGGCGGCGTCGGCGCGGGGCGCGCCGGGAACGGCCGCGGCGCGTTCCGCGTCGGTGCGGGCGTCGGTCATGAAGTCCTCCGGGAACGGGACGACAGCAGCCACACCAGGTAGCAGCCGCCCAGGGAGACGGTGACGACACCGACCGGCAGCTGGGCCGGGGCGGTGAGGGTGCGGGCCAGCAGGTCGCCGGTGACGAGCAGCAGCGCGCCCATGGCGGCGGCAGGCAACAGCCGCACGCCGCCGGTGCGGGCGAGCCGGAGCGCCAGTTGGGGCGCGGCCAGCGCGACGAACGCGATCGGTCCCGCCGCCGCGGTCACGACCGCGGTCAGCCCGACTCCGAGGAACAGCAGGGCCAGCCGGGTGCGTTCCACGGGCACGCCAAGGGCCCGGGCGGCGTCGTCGCCGAGTTCGAGCAGGCGCATGCGGCGTTGGAGCAGGACCCCGGCGGGCAGCAGCACGGCGGTGGCCACCAGCACGGGCCGCGCCTCGGACCACCCGGCGTCGGCGAACGAGCCCGCCCCCCAGGTCGCGGCGGCGATGGCCTCTTCGAGGCGGAGGTTGATCAGCAGGTAGCCGTTCAGCGAGGTGAGCAGCGCGCCGACGCCGACGCCGACGACGATCAGCCGCTGGCCCTGCACGCCGCCGCGGAACGCGAGCAGGTAGACGAGCACGCCCGTCGCGAGGCCGCCGATCAGGGCGCCCGCGGTCGCGCCGAAGCGGGTGCCGCCGACCGTGAGCGCGGCGATCAGCGTCCCGGTGTAGGCGCCCGCGTTGAAGCCGATGACGTCGGGGCTGCCCAGCGGGTTGCGGGTCATGCTCTGGAAGACCGCGCCCGCCGCGCCGAGCGCGGCCCCGGCCACGAGCGCGATCACGGTGCGCGGCAGCCGCCACTCCAGCACCACGCGTTCCGTGCCGCTGTCGGCGTCGCCGGTGAACGCCGCCAGCACCTCGCCGGGGGACAGGGCCAGTTCCCCGACCGTCAGCGACCAGGCTCCGACGCCGGCGGCCAGGGCGGCGAGCAGGACGGTGACGACCGTGGCGCGCAGGTCGACGCGGACCGCGGCGTCCGGCCACGGCAGGCGCAGCAGGGGCGTCCTGCGCGTCCACAGGCGCTCCTGCGGGCGCGCGTTCGGCTTGCGCGCCATGGTGGTGGCGGTGGGGCGCACGGGGGATCTCCGGGGCAGGTTCACAGGCGTCCGCCGCCTCGCCTGCGCGTCAGGAGGATCAGCAGGGGAGCGCCGAGGAACGCGGTGACGATGCCCACCGGCAGCTCGGAGGGGACCAGGACGCGGCCCAGGATGTCGGCGGCGAGGAACAGCGCCGGCGCGGCCAGCAGGCTCACGGGCAGCACCCGCCGCAGATCGGGTCCGGTCACGGCGCGCACGGCGTGCGCGACCATCAGGCCGAGGAACGAGATCGGCCCGGCCGCCGCGGTCGCCGCGCCGCACAGCAGGGTGACCGCGGCGAGACCGGCCAGCCGGGCCACCAGGACCCGCGTGCCGAGCGAGGCCGCGGTGTCGTCGCCGAGGGCGAGCGCGTTCAGCGGCCGGGTGAGGGCCAGCGTGAGGGCCACGCCCACCACGACGAACGGCAGGACCGCGAGCACGGTCTCCCAGCGCCGCCCCTGGAGCGAACCGACCTGCCAGAACCTGACGCGGTCGAAGACCTCGGGCCGCACGATGCTGACCGCGAACGCCACGCCGCTCAGCACGGCGCCCACGGCCACCCCGGTGAGCACCAGCTTCACCGGGCTGCCCGCCTGCGCTCCCGTGGTGCCGATCACGTGCACGAGCGTCGCGGTGACGGCGGCGCCTGCCAGGCCGAACCACACCTGCCCCGCGGTGGCGCCGGCCCCCAGGAACGCGGCGCCGAACACGACGGCGGTGTAGGCGCCGGCGTTGACCCCGAGGATGCCGGGGTCGGCCAGGGGGTTGCGGGTCAGTGCCTGCACGACCGTGCCGGCCAGGCCGAGCGCCGCCCCGACGAGCAGGGCGAGGACGGTGCGGGGCACGCGGTACTCGCGGACGAGCAGGGTGGTGGTGTCGTCCTCACCCCCACCCGTCAGCGCGTCCAGGGTCTGCGCGAAGCCGATGCCGCCCGAGCCGACGAACAAGCTGGTGACGCACAGCGCGGCGAGCAGCAGCGCGGACCCGGGCAGGGCGGCGCGGCGCAGGGCGCGGGGGCGGTCGGCCGTTCGGAGTGCCGGTGTCATCGCGGGCTCGCGCCTCGGCGTCTCGGGGGCGGTGACATGGCGGCACTCCGGTGCGGGTGAGGCACGGACGGCGGTGTGCCGTGCGAAGGACGGACGGGGACGGGGAACGGCAGGACGGAACGCCGCGCCGAGTTAGGTTAGGCAGCCCTAAGTTCGCCACATGCTATGCAGCGGCCCCTGATGGCGCAATCGCGCGAATGAGACGCCGGCTATCGCGTTTCGGACACGGTCGCACCCTGGTGGGTGCTGGGCGTGCGGCCGGTCACCCGGCGGAACGCGGCCGTGAACGCGCTCGGGCTGCTGTACCCCACGGCCTGCGCGACCTCGGCGACCGACGTCCCCTCGGACAGCAGCGCGAGCGCCGCGTGCACCCTGAGCACCGCGCGCCACGCGGTGAACCCCATCCCCGTCGTGCCGGCGAACGCGCGGGCGAGCGTGCGCGTGCTGACACCGAGCTCAGCCGCCCAGTCGCCCAGGGCGCGCCCGTCGGCCGGATCGGCCGCGACGGCCTCGGCGATCGCCCGCAGCCGCGGGTCGTCGGGCAGCACCACGTGATGCCGCCGCCGCGCCGGCCGCAGCAGGTCGAACGCCACCGCCTCGGCCCTGCTCCTGGCGTCCGGCGTGAGGCCCGGGCCCCCCAGGTGGATCAGCAACTCGTGCAGCAGCGGCGCCACGTCGAGACACACCGGCTCGCGGAACACGTCGGCGGACGCCGAGGGCGCGAAGAAACTCGCGTGATAACGGGTCCCGTCCGCCGCGCTCCCCGCGTGCGGGACACCCGCCGGTATCCACAGCCCGACCCGGGACGGCAACGCCCACAGCCGCCGGCCGATCGTGATGCTCAGCACGCCCCGCGCGCTCCAGATCAGCTCGTGCACCGGGTGCTCGTGCGTCGTCCATCGGGTCGCGCGGCGCAACGTCTCCGCCTCGCTCGAAATCGTGAACGGCACCACCTCGGCCGCGCCCGGGGCGCCCGCCTCGGGGCTGCGCGTCTCCGCGGGGGCCGCCGCGTCGCGCCGTCGTGCCAGCCCGTCCATCACCCCTCGCTTCCGCCGCCGCGCCCTGCCGAGGACCGCCACCGGGCCCGCCGGGCCCCTACGGTAGCCACGCGCGGAACGGCCCACGAAATCCCGGGCGGCCGAGCCGCGGCGGAATGCCGAGCGGAGCGCTCGGCGAGCAATGCCGAACGACGCCTCCGCCGCCGGGGCTGCCCTGGGCGGGATCATTTCCCGTCCCTGCCGGGGGGCTCATGGGAGCGTCCGAAGCATTTCGCGGCACGCATGTAATCGAACGTGCTGCCGATGGCTTCGGTATTTCCGGTGACATGCTCGGCTTGCCGAGATGGCCGTGGGAGGTGACCTCGCAGGCGATGGGTGCGACCGTCAGTGCCGCACTTGTGCAATCGGGGCGATAAGTTGCCCATTTTGGACAACTTTCCGCCGATGCTGCATGCCCGTCTGTACGCCGTGGAAGCTGATGCATGTGCGTGCACGGGGAGGACGTTTTTCACGCCCGACGAGGCGATCGTCGCGCTGCGCCCACGCATCCGTGACCGGGTCGGCCGGGCTGTCGAAGCGCTCGGGACGGGAAGGCCGCGTTACACGGAATCCGGGCACGCCCTCTGGTGATTCACACCGGCGGCACGCCCGCTCGCGCGCGTGAAGCCGTTCCGCGCCGGCGGCCCGGTGCGGAACGGCTCCTCGCGAGGTTCGCGGGGTCAGATCTTTCCGACGCCCGCGCCCGCGGTCACGCTCGCCTTGACGCTGCTCGCGCTCTGGAGCGAGTACCCGTAGGGAATCGAGTTGACCGATCCGCCCTGCTGACCCGAGCCCGAGTTCACGAAGTGGTTGTTCCTGGCCACGAGAGAGCCCTCGTCCGACGAGCCCTCGCCGAGGTGGAACGGGTCGTCCGTGTTCTCGAAGTAGTTGCCCTCGACGAGCACGCCGGCGTTCTCCGTCGACGCGACACCGTAACTGCCCACGCTGTCGAAGTAGTTGTTGTAGACGTGGACCGGGTTGCCGAAGCGCACCCGCGGGTTGCGCTGGTTCGTGCCGTCGAACCAGTTGTGGTGGTACGTGACGCGCAGCTTCCCCGAGTCCTCGGAACCGTTGCTGTCCGAGTGGCCGAGCAGCATGTTCTTGTCGACGTCGTAGGAGCGGTTCCACGACACGGTGATCCGGTCGGAGGCCCGCTTGATGTCCAGGGCTCCGTCGTTCGGGTTGGTGAAGGTGTTGTGGTCGATCCAGACGTTCGTGGCGTACTCGACGTTGATGGCGTCGTCGTCCGAGTTGCTGAACGTCAGGTTCTGCACGATCACGTTGTTGACGCGGGAGATGTTGAGTCCGCTGCCTTCGATGCGGGCATTGGAACCCACCCCGATGATCGTGGTGTTGGCAGACACCTTGACCATGCTGCTGAGGTTGATCGTCCCGCTCACCCGGACCTGCTTGGACCCTGAACTCTGTACGGCGGAGGTGAATTGGGAGGCGTTCGACACATTGTGGACGGTGCCGTTCCCTCCTCCCGTGGTGGAGGCGCCGAAGCCCGTCGGGCTGCCGACCGCCAATGTCTGCGGCGCGGCGGATTCCGTGGCGGAACCCGGTCCCGCCACGGCGACGGTGAGGGTGGCCGCCGTCGCGAAGGCGACGATACCGGCCATGGTGAATCTCGCGCTCGTCCTGCGCATGACCTTCTCCGATTCGCAGCGAATGGTGCGAGGGATGGGATGGCGGTGGAACACGTGCGATGCCTGCGGAAAAAATCCCGCCCGACCCGGCATGTGAAACGATTTTAAGCCCGAAGGGTGTGGACGATGGCGGGCGCCGTGTGCACTATTCCGGTCTGCTCGCGGCGTTCCCGGGAACGCGCCGTCCACGCGTCTTCCCGCGACGCGTATTCGAGTCCCGCCCGCCCGGGAAGGCTTTCGCCTCGCCGCCGGACGCCCGTCCGCACGGCCGCGGAGGCGGGCGCGGCGGGCGAAACAGGGAGGCGCGGACCCGAGTACGTCCGCCGATCACGGTAAGCCGACAAGAACGACCGGAAAGCACCCGGAAGGGGCCAGTCCGGTGCGAGAAGCGCACGGCAGCGGTCAGAAAAGAACGCGAAGGCAAGGAAGAGTTGCATGACGACCACGACAGCCGCCCAGGCCCCGGCCGGGGCGTCGCCGCGCCCCTCCTCGTCGGCGCCGCAGGGCGGGACCACGGTGAGTGCAGGCGCGAGCGGCCCGCAGGAGCCCGCGGCCACGCGCGGCAGGACCGTCATCGCGGACGGCGTGGTGGAGAAGATCGCCGGCATGGCGGCCCGCGAGGTCTCCGGGGTGCATGCCCTGGGCGGGGGACTGGTGCGGGCCCTCGGCGCGGTGGCGCGACCGGGTGCCGGGCGGGCGCGCGAACGCGGCCCGCGGCGTGCGGGCCGAGGTCGGTCAGCGGCAGACCGCCATCGACCTCGACATCGTCATCGAGTACGGCGAGTCCGTCCCCGGCGTTTCCGCGGCGATCCGCGAGAACGTCGTCGCGGCCCTCGAACGCACCACGGGACTTGAGGTGATCGAGGTCAACATCTCCGTCGGTGACGTCCACCTCCCGGAGGACGACGAGCCGGAGGAGAGCCGGGTGGCGTGAGCGCGCCGTGCGGGCCCGCCCGCCCGGAACGCGCGGGCCCGCACCACCGGTGGCCGCACGGGAACGGCCCACCGGCACTCGGCCGGTGGGCCGTTCTCGCACGGGCGGGTCTCAGCAGGTCTGGCGCGAGGTGTTGTTGAGGGTGAGGTTGCGGTAGACGATGTTGGTGCCGCAGGGGCTTTCGCGCAGCGCCGTGTTGTTCAGGGTCAGGTTCTGGAGCGTGATGTCACGGTTGCCAGGGAACTCGCTACGGGCCGCGAGCCGCACCTCGCCCCCGCCGCTGACGGTCCCGCTCTGCGCGGCGATGTTCACGTTGTAGCAGTTCTCGATGAGGATGGCGTTGTTGCCCGTGCTGGTCAGCGTGATCCGGTCGATGACGGCGCCACCGCTCTCGGACACGCAGAACACGCCGCGCCCGCCGCCGCGCGCGATGACCTCGCCGACGCGGATGTTGGTGGGGTAGGAGTCGCCGACCCGGCCGTTGCGGTTGGCCATGCGGAACGCGGCGTAGCCGGTCCCGGTGCCGGTGTTCTCCGCGTCGACCCGGGTCACGGTCGCGTTGATGGTGTCGTTGAGCAGCAGCCCGGAGTAGGCGACGTTGCGCGCGGTCACCGTTCCGATGGTCAGGCCGTCGACTCCGTAGGTCTCCACGCCCTGGTTGCCGGCGCCGGAGACGTAGACGTTGTCGATGCGGATGTTGCGCGAACGGACCGAGCGGTCGCCGTGGTTGTCGATGCGGATGCCGAGCCCGCCCGAGAGCCGCAGGTCGATCTGCCCGAGCACCACGTTCGTGACGTTGCGCATGAAGATGCCGTACAGGGGCGCGCCCGTGACGTTCAGGTGGCCGACCTCGATGTCGGTGGCGCCCCTGGCGTAGATCGGGGCCTGGTCACCCGAGCCCGAGCCGGTGACGTTGATGGTGCCGCAGACGTCGATGGCCGTGTGGCTGGGCAGCGAGATCCGGGTACCGGCGCTCATCGACCCCGACCCGCGCACGACGACGCGTTCCTTGGAGCCGCGGTTCGGCGTGAGGCTGCCGATGGCCGCCTGGACCGCGTCCCGCATGCTGGAACCGGTGTACACGGTGCTGCTGCCGCGGCGCGCGGTCCAGGTGCTGCCGCTGACCGTCGCCTCGGCGTGGTAGGTGCCGGAGCCGCATGCCGCGCTCCCGCCGCCGTCCACAGGGATCAGGGCCCACTGCTGGTTCGCGCCGTTCAGGTCCGCGAACTGCGACACGCGCCCGCCCGCGGCCGTCGACCACTCCCAGACCTCAAGGGCCTTGCCGCTGTTGCGGTTGATCAGCCGGACATGGCCGTTTCCGGAATCGGCGACGGCGAACTGCTGGTTGGCCGCGTTGTTGTCGGTCCACTGGTGGACGTTCGCCCCGTCCGCGGTGGACCAGCCCGCGATGTCGAGGACCTTTCCGCTGTGCCGTGACTTCAGGCGGTAGTACCCGCCGCCCGAGTCGACGAACTGCCACTGCTGCCAGGCGCCGTCGTTGCGGTCCCACTGCACGATCCCGGCACCGTCGTGCGTGGCCAGGTCGTAGACGTCGAGTGCCTTGCCGCTGTGCCGGTTGACCAGGACGTACCAGGAGTCCGTGTCGACCTGGGCGGCGGCGGCGCGCGGCGCGGGCAGCGCGACGAGGGACACCCCGGCCAGGAGGGCGACCAGCGTCGCGGCGAGCAGCCCCCGCAGGCTGCCCGCGTATCGGAGAAACATGGCGGCTCCTTCTCGTTCTTTCCGCGTGAGAACTTCCTTGCGGCATCGGCCGTGTCCGCGGCACCGCTCGCCACACCGACGTGAATCGATTCAGATCGTGCGCGGGGCGCGCGCGGGGCAGCGGCCGTTTGGGAGCGCTCCCAGCGCGCCTGAAACGTAGCAGCGTGATCATGTGCAGGACAATAAGCGTGCAGGGGAAACCCGTCCGGCCCTCCGCGCGCCACCCGGAGCCGACGCCCTTCGTATGGCATTCCTGACCCCAGGGGCACCACAGGCACCCGACGAGGGAGTGACATGGCCGGCACGGGCACGAAAGCGGACCGGAGGAAACAGCGGAGGCGGCGTTCAGGATCGGCGGGGGAGGCCCACTGGCTGTTCGGCGACCAGCTGGGCCCGCACTTCCTCACGCCCGCGGAGGAGGGCCCGGGGCCGGACGCGCCCGTGGTGATGATCGAGTCGCGCGCGGTGCTGCGCCGCCGCCGCTTCCACCGCGCCAAGGCCCACCTCGTCCTGTCCGCGATGCGCCACCGCGCCGCCGAACTCGGTGACCGCGTGCACTACGTGCGGGCCGGCACCTACGGGGAAGGACTCGCGCAGGCGGCGCCGCGCGGGCGGCTCACGGTGCACCACCCGACGTCGTGGGCCGCGCTCGGCCTGGTGAACGGCATCGACCGGGTGACGGTGCTGCCGGCGCGCGGGTTCCTCGTGCCGCTCGCCGACTTCCGGACCTGGGCCGATGAGCACGGCGGCGCGCAGGGCCTGCGGCAGGAGGGTTTCTACCACTGGGTGCGCAGGCGCCACGACCTGCTGATGGACGAGGGCGACCCGGAGGGCGGGCGGTGGAACTACGACCGCGACAACCGCGAGCCGCCGCCGCGCGACGCCGGAACCCTGGACGTTTCGGGACCCTACCGGCCGCGCGAGGACGACATCGACGACGAGGTCAGGCGGGACCTCGACCGCTGGGAACGCGACGGCGAGGTCTCCTTCGTCGGGCGCGACGGGCCGCGTCTCTTCCCCGCCACCCGGCGGGAGGCGCTGGCCGCGCTGCGCCGCTTCACCGAACGGCGGCTCGCGGGCTTCGGGCCGCACGAGGACGCCATGCTCGCCGACGATCCGGTGATGAGCCACAGCCTGCTCTCCTCCTCCCTCAACCTCGGGCTCCTCGACCCGGCCGAGTGCGTCGCGGCGGCGCAGGACGCCTGGCGTTCCGGCTCGGTGCCGCTGCCCAGCGCCGAGGGCTACATCCGGCAGGTGGCGGGCTGGCGCGAGTACATGTGGCACCTGTACTGGTACTTCGGCCCCGACTACCGCCGCGAGAACGCGCTGGAGCACACCGCCCCGCTGCCCGACTGGTTCACGGAGCTCGACGCGGACGCGGTGACGGCACGCTGCCTGTCCACCGTGCTCGCGCAGGTGCGCGACACCGGCTGGACCCACCACATCCCGCGCCTGATGGTGCTCGGCAGCTACGCCCTCCAGCGCGGCTGGCATCCGGAGGCGGTGACCGACTGGTTCCACCGCTGCTTCGTCGACGGCTACGACTGGGTGATGCTGCCGAACGTCGTCGGCATGTCCCAGTACGCGGACGGCGGGCGCATGACCACCAAGCCGTACACCTCCGCGGGCGCCTACATCAACCGGATGAGCGACTTCTGCGGCCCGTGCGCCTACCGCCCGGGCGACCGCGTGGGCGAGCGGGCCTGCCCCTACACCGCGGGCTACTGGGGTTTCCTGCACCGCCAGCGCGACCGGCTCTCCGGCAGCGCCCGCATGCGGCGTCCCCTGGCGAACCTGAAGCGGCTGAAGGACCTCGACAAGGCGCTCCGCCAGCTGCGGCGTGCGGGCGACGCGCCGCCGTGACCGCCCGGCACGCAGGGCAGCGCGCCGAAGGTCTCAGGGCTGGCCCGGAGCCGGTTGTTCAGGAGCCGGTTGGTCGGGCGCCGGCGCGTCGGTGAAGTGCGCGAGCGTCCCGGTGATGCCGAGAACGCGTTCCAGCGCGGCCGGCCGGTTGTCCAGGTGCAGCCGGGTGCCCGTCACGTCGGCGCGGCGCCTGATCATCAGCAGGATCGAGAGGCCGGCGGAGTCGCAGCCGGCCAGCCGGGCGCAGTCGAGCCGCAGGTGCCGGGGCGCGGGTCGCCGTTCCAACTGGCGCTCCGCTGTGGCGAGCAGTTCGTCCGAGGTGTCGTAGTCGAGGTCGCCGGTGATGGATATGGAGACATCGCCGGCGCTGTCGGTGCTCGTGGCGAGGCTGAACGTGTGGTCGGGGAGCGAGTGCATGCGATTTTCCGGTTCAGGGGAGCGGCGGTGACGGGCGGGAGCCGAGTGCCGCCCGGCCGTGCGCCAGGTGGCGGGTGGCACGGGGGAAGTCCGTCAGTTCCCCGGCGAGCAGGTCGAGGGCGGGGGGCAGTGACGACGACGGCACGCCCCTGGCCTCAAGGATGTCAGCCGTCCAGGCGAGAAAGCCACTGAAGAGGTCCGCGTCGTCGACGTACAGCGACACGGCCAGGAAGTCCACGATGTGCGCGACGTCCTGCGCCGTGTGCTCCCGCTGCGGTTCGGTGTAGCCGCGCATGAACGGCAGGCGCTCTTCGAGCCCCGCCGCCGTCGCGCGGACCAGGGCCCGCCGGCCGCGCGCCACGAGGGTGTACTCCTGGTCGGTCAGGTGCGGCAGGTCGTCGACGGCCTGCTGCGTGGGCCGCGGCCGTGTGCGCGGCGGCCCCTCGCCGAACGCCGCCGCCGCGGCCCGCCCGTCCGGTGCCCAGGCGTCCGCGCCGAGGAGACGCGCGTAGCGGCCGTGCGGACCGAACGCCGCGCCGCCGGCGAGCACGGGCACCCCGATCGCCTGGCACGCGGTGATCGCCGCGTGCGCGGTGGGCAGCCGGGTGGCGATCGAGGAGGACAGCGCCACCGCGTCGGGTCCCGTTTCGTGGAGGTGCGCCACGAGGTGCGCGGTCGGCACCTGCGCGCCGAGGAAGTCGACCCGGAAACCGCGGCGGCGCAGGACCTCGGCCAGCAGCCTCGCCGGCAGGGCATGCCACTCCCCGTCCACACACGCCACGGTCACCCGCGGCCCCGGGCCCGCGGGTGAGCGCGGCGCGGCGCGCGGCGGGAGGTCGGCGATCACGCGGTCGTTGATGGCGGTCGCGGCGTGCTCCTGCGCGACGCCGATGCGGGCGGCTGCCCACTCGGCGCCGACCCGCGCCTGCGTCGGCGCGATCACGTCGAGCAGCACATCCTCGATCTCCGCGCCCGCGTCCACGGCCGAACGTACGGCGCGCCCGGCGGCGAACTCGTCCCGGTCCATGAGCGCCTGCCACAGGGCGGCACGGGCGTCGGCCAGGAACGCGGGCCCCGAGGAACGGGACGGGTCCGCGGTGATGAGAGACGTCATGCGGTCCGCCTGCCCGGCGCACGTCCCGATATCGCTGCGGAAGCCGGTGCGCCGGGCGCGGTGATCGCGAGCAGGGCCATGTCGTCGTGCCGGCCGTCGCCCACCCACTCGGAGGCGAGCATCTGGACGCGTTCGACGACCGCTTCCGCGGGCATCCCGGCGCAGCCGGCCAGGGCCGCCCTGAGCCGTTCCTCGCCGAACTCGGTGTTCCCGAGCGGGCCGCCCCGCGCCTCGCTGATGCCGTCGGTGTAGAGCAGGCACGTCTCGCCCGGCGCCAGTTCGACGGTGGCGGTGGTGGCGCCGACCTCGGGCAGCGCCCCGACCAGCGTCCCCCCGGTCTCGGCCGCCTCCACCGGGCCGGCGTCGCGCACGATCAGCGGCGCGGGATGACCCGCACTGGTCAGCCGCAGCCGCACGCGGGAGCCCGCCCTGGCCACCGACGCCAGAACCAGCGTCGCGAACCTGGCGTGGTGCGAGGTCAGCAGAGCGCCGTTGAGCAACTTCAGAACCTGTCCGTGGTCGGCGGCGAGCGGGAGCAGAGCATGCAGCGTACTGCGGATCTTTCCCGTGAGCACAGCCGCGTCCAGGCCCTTGCCGCACACGTCGCCCAGCACGGCCAGGGACTCCTGCTCGTCTCCCGCGCCCGGGTGGACGTCGTAGAAGTCGCCGCCGACGCGCTCGGTGACCCGCGAGGGGCGGTAACCACCGGCGAACTCCACCCCGTTCACGCGGCGCAGCCGCGGCGGCAGCAGTTCCCGCATGAGCGTGGCGGTGATCCCGGCCTGCTCCGCGTAGAGCCGCGCCGCGGAGACGGCGGCTCCCGCGCGGGCCGCGAACAGCCGCGCGAGTATCTCCTCGCCCTCGTCGAACGCCGCGTGGTCGGTGCGGCGCAGCAGGATCAGGGCGCCGGCCGGCACACCGTGACCGGGCAGCGGAGTGACCACGACGGAGCCGACCGGGCCGGGCAGGCCGTCGGGAACGGCCCACGCGGGCAGGGCGGACGGGTCGATCCACCGGGACGGCACCGGGGGGAAGCCGCGGAGCGCCTCGTCGAGACCGGGCACGTCGGCCGGGGAGAGGTCGACCACCGTGGAGGTCACCTCGCCCGAGGGCAGGCCGTGGGTGACGGCGTGGCCGCGCCTGCCGGTGGGCGCGGCGACCACCACGGCGGCGTCCGCGAGGTGCGAGGCGGCCATCCGGGCGGCCACCTCAAGGCACCGGTCCACGTTCAGCGAGGCGAGCAGCGCGGTCGACGCGTTCGAGAGGAACGCGGTGCGCCGCCGCTCCTCGCGCAGCGCCGCCTCGGCGCCGGCCCGCTCGGTGTCGTCGAGCAGCCACCAGACCACGTCCCCGTCCTGTCCCGGCGTCGGGTGGGCCGACAGCGTGCGCCCGCCGTGGGTTCCGCGCACGGCCTGCGCCCCGCCCCCGCCGTCCCGCGGGTGCGCATCGGTCAGCCACCCGGGAACGGCTCCCTCCAGCCCCGCGCCCGACCTGGCGCGTGGGAACAGGGCGGCGGCCCGCGCGTTGAGGCCGCGAACGACGCCCGAGCGGTCCGCGACGAGCACAGGGCAGGGGGCGTCGAGCCAGGCGGGACCGAGGCTCGGGGGCGAAGCCTGCCCCTGGAGGGCGGCGTTCTGGGAGATAGTCACGATCGGAGGCCCGCGTGCCGCGAGCCCCACCACCTTCCGTGGGACGAAGCCGGGGTCACTCCTCACCATGCCCCCGGGAGGGCGGCGCGGACAAGTGGCGCCATCCTGGCACCGGCGCGCGCCCGCGCGGATGTGTCACCGACGCGATGCGTATGCGTCCGGTGCGCGTCCGCGGCGTGTGGGTCACTCACCACGGACGAAGCGCCGTTGCCCCGCTGCCGTTCGGCGGCACCGCGAGGCCCCGCGTACGGGAACGCCCGACGGTGTAACGCGTCGGCGGGCGCACGCGGGCGCTGATGCCCGGCGCGCGTGCGCGGTGGGCTGTGGGCCGGCCGTCACTCGGGTCGGCCGCGTGGGATGCGGGGGTTGTGGCGGCGGGCGGCCCACAGGACGGTGGTGCGGTTCATGACGAATGTCTCGCCCGAGTGGAACTGAAGCCGTTTGCGTCCGGCGCCCAGTGCGGTCAAGTCGCGTACGACGAGGGGCTGTCCGCCGATCATGATCTGATCGCCGACGGCGACGGTGCGGGCGTCGATCTCCACGGCGATGATGACGCCGTTCACCGGTTGGTCTCCTCGGTCGGTTCGGTGTCGGGGGCGGGTTGAGGGGCGGGCGGGCGCAGGTGGGCGCAGGCGCTCGCGGGGTAGATCAGGGCGTCGCAGTTCGGGCAGTGCGCGCCGTCCTCGCGGCGGTCCAGCTCCGGGCCGAGGTGGCGACATGCGGACATGACGTGCTCCTACGGGGCGAGAACGAAGCATGCGACGAGCAGGCAGGCGAGCGCGGCGCAGGTGGCCGTGATCAGCAGTTCGCCGGTGTGCGCGCCCAGCCACCCGGCGGCGCGGGCGGCGCGGTGGGGTCGGCGGCGGTGCCGCGCACGACCGCGTGTCGACGCGCTCACCGCGCCCGCTCCAACGCGCAGTTGTCCAGGGGGATGGCGATGAGTGTCCGGCATGATCGGCTCCTATGGCGCGTTGATTACTGCGGCTGCACGTCTGTGACCTGGCACGCACCACCCGAGGCACTCAGCGTGATCGCCAATGGGCTCTGGGTAGTGGGCTGCCAGCATCCACGCTCCGCAAGGACGCGACCATCGGCGTTCGGTGCCATTCGCGGACATGTATTGCCGTCTCGCCGCCGTCTTCGCGGCAGGCGTCTTGCCACCCGTCCTGGTCGGGTAGAAGGGTCGTGGATCAGATGGGTCAGGACAGGGGATTGCGTGAGGACTCCGTTCGAAACGCTCGCCACCGAGCGCGGATGGCAACGGTTCAGTGTTTTTCAAAGGCGCTACGAGGCCGCCGCTCGCACGTTGGCCGATCGGCTTCGCCGGCCGCAGCTGCGTACCGCGACCATCAGCGCCCGCCAATTCACGCGCTGGATGAAAGGCGAGGTGGAATCGGCCCCGCGCCATGACGCACGCCTCATCTTGGAGCATCTGTTTGAAATGCCCGTTGAGCAGCTCCTTGGTACGGCATCCCCGGGCGCGAACGTGTCTGAGACGTCGGCGCACCGCCCGGCGTTCGAAGCCG
Organism: Streptomyces marincola; assembly: GCF_020410765.1. Lineage (NCBI taxonomy): Bacteria > Bacillati > Actinomycetota > Actinomycetes > Kitasatosporales > Streptomycetaceae > Streptomyces > Streptomyces marincola. The sequence goes on from NZ_CP084541.1 coordinate 6,330,305, forward strand.
GACTCAAGGAGGACGTGGTGATGTCTGCGGCCCGTGACTCAGCCCGCTTCGCAGCTCGTGCGGAGCAGACCAACGTCGGCCCCCACACACTCGACCAGATCCGGGCCGACATCATGCGGATACTCGCCACCTACCCCAACCGCTCCGTTGAGCCCCTGTTCTGGGAGGTCAAGGAGATTCGGGATCGTACCTTCGAACTGCTCGAAGGCCGTCAGCCCCCGGCATACACGAGGGACCTCTACCTGGCCGCTGGCGTGCTGTGCGGAATCCTGGCCAACGCGAGTTTCGATCTCGGCCGCCTGGAAGCCGCCGAGACGCAGGCCCGCGTGGGCTTCCTCTGCGCTGAACTAGCGGGTCATAACGGGCTGCGCGCATGGCTGCGTGGCCTCCAGGCATTGATGGCTTACTGGGACGGCAGAGGACGGGACGCGGTGCGTTTGGCCGAAGCCGGGTTGGAATTCCCGCCCGAGGGAGGCACCGCAGGTGTGCGGCTGGCCAGCATCGCGGCCCGGGCCTACGGTCAGCTCGGCATGCACACCGACGCGCAGGACGCGCTGGCGCTCGCGGACGAACTGCGCGGGCAGGCGACCGGTGACGGCGACCTCGGCGGCATGATGGAGTTCCCGCGCGAAAAGCAACTGTTCTACGCGAGCACCACGTTGCTGTGGCGGGGCGATACCCATGCCGTCCAACAGGCCGAACAGCATGCCGGAGAAGCCGTCCGGCTCTACGAGAGCGCACAGCCTGGCGAGCGCAGGCTCGGAGAGCTGAGTCTCGCCCGGCTGGACTTGGCCCGCTCCCGACTCATGGCCAGCGATGTCGAAGGGGCCGCCGCTCAAGTCCACACCGTGCTCGGCATCGCGGCGCGGCGCCGCACCGAGAGCGTGACTCGTTGCCTCGACCGGTTCGCCCGCGACCTGGCCGGCACACCGGCCGGAGCGTCGCGCGTTGCCCTCGGTGTGCAGGAGGCCATCGAAGCGCACCGCCGTCGGGGACCGCGCGCGATCCCGGGGGGAGATGTCCAGTGACCACCGTTGCGTTGCTGCACCCGGGCAGCATGGGCGCGGCCATCGGTGCGGAGGCCGTCCGAGCAGGAACGCGCGTGCTGTGGGTGCCACTCGGCCGCAGCGCCGCCACCCGCGAACGCGCCGAGCAGGCCGGGTTGGAAGCGGTGGACTCCCTGTCGGCGGCCGTGGCCGCAAGTGACGTCGTGCTTTCGGTGTGCCCTGCCCATGCCGCCGATGGCGTGGCTGAGCAAGTGGCCGGTGTGCCGTTCGACGGGATGTACATCGACGCCAACCCGACCGCCGTGCCCCGTCTGGAACGGATTGCCGCTCTGATGGCTCCCCGCCCGGTGATCGATGCGTGCATCTTCGGGCCCGACGCCGACCGTCAGCGGATCGCCCGGATCTACGTGGCCGAGCAGGCCAACGCCCTTGGCCTGCTCCGAACGGTCTTTCATGGCACGCGAGTCGATGTCCGCCCGGTCTCGGGGGGCTTCGGCAGCGCCTCCGCCCTGAAGTTGGCGTTCAGCGCCTACCAGCGCAGTGCGCGAGCGCTCGCCGCCCTGGCCTACGCTCTCGCCGAGGAGCACGGTGTCGTCGCCGAGGTTCTGGCCGAGGCGCAGGACATGCCGCGAGCCGACCTGACCGACCCGGGTTTCATTCCGACGCTCGCCAGCCGCGCATGGCGGTGGCAGCACGAGATGCGCGAAGTGGCGCAGGCTCTGCGCGGTGCGGGCCTGCCCTCCGGGATCGCCGAAGGTGCGGCCGACCTGATGTCCCGTTGGGATTCGATGAAGGACGTAGCGGCGGAGTCTCTGTCCCCCGACGACGTTCTTCCGTTTCTGCGCGACCGGTAGCCCTCGGACCCGGTGCGGACGGCTGCGGGACAGCACGGGCACGCGGTGGGCTCGGGCTGTTCCTCGCCGCCCTGGTCCTCGTTCATCGGCGCCCCTTTCCTGAATACGGGTCTCAGACGGTACCGGCTTCGGCCGGTGTCGGTGCCGACTTGGGCTTGGGCTTCGGTCGGGTCTCGATCGGTGAGCAGTTGGCCGGCCGGGGCGTGTGCTGAACGGGCGCGGCCACGTGGACCGCTTCCGGGTCGTCGGGGCCCCGCCACAGCTCCTCGTCGATGCCGTACCCGGCCTGGCGGATGGCGTCCGTAGTGCGGGTGAGCCAGTCCGCGGTGCAGGTCGCGTCCGTGCTGCCGGGGCGCTCCGGGTGGTGGTGCACGACCCGACCCAGGCGGCGGCACAGCCTTTCGTAGACGCGAGTGTGGAGGATGAGGGCGTGCCAGCCCTCGTCGACCGTGCGGGACGGCGCGAGCGCGGCGTGCGGCGCGTCGGCCGCGACGGCGACGAACGCGAGGGCCTGTTCGGTGATGCGTGCGGCTACGTGCTCGTTCACGCCGCTGGTGTCCTGCACGGTGGCCGCGACGGCCGCGAACTCCTCGGGCGTCAGCAACTCGCGAGCGTTCCGTGCCACGGGTACGGTTGCGGTGCTCATTCCGGTCGTCCTTTCGAGGGCTGGGGTGGGCGGGCCGCTCCGGCGCCGGGCTGTCCAGGCGTGGGCGCCGGAGCGGGGCTCGGGGTGCGTGCAGGTGCCGGTGAGGTCACGTGGCGGAGACGGGCAGGTGGTCGGACAGCGCGCGCAGCAGCTCGGTGTTGTGCAAGCGGTAGTCGCGCGTTTCGCCCGCCATCGGGCTGGTGCCGGTGGCGTCCTCCACGTCGTGCAGCGCGCGCCACCCGTCGTCTTCCCAGCCCCTGAGTTCCGTGAGCCCGAAAATGTCCGGGCGCTCGGCAGTCAGGTAGCGCTGCTGCTCAGTGCGGTGCTGGTCGCCACCGCCGTCTTGGAGGTTCCAGGTGAGGAACCGGAGGGGTTCGGGCATCGTTCTCCTTCGCTGGTGAGGTGAGGTGAGGTGAGGTGAGGTGGTGGGCCCTGCCACCGGCGGAGATCGCCTGATCGCGCGGCGCGCCGGCCCATTGGCGCGCCTACCGGTGGCAGGGGGTCAGGGGTCCGCGGCGATGGCGCGGACGATGAGCCAGCACGCGAGGCAGCCGGCCGCGAAGTGCGCGGCCAGGACTGTGGCGGCGGCGGTCACTCGGGCCGGCCGCGGGGGATGCGGGGGTCGTAGCGGCGGGAGACCCGCAACACGGTCGCGGGCCCCATCTCGAACGTCTCGCCCGAGACGAAGAGAAGCCGCTTACGCTTCCGCCCGGGGCCCAGCGCGGTCAAGTCCCGCACCACGAACGGCTGCCCGCCGATCACGACGATGTCCCCGACGCGCACCGAGGCGGCGTCGACCTCCTCCGCGACGAGCACGCCCTTCACTGGCCGACCCCCTCGGCCCGATCGGTGTCGGGCCGGGGCGACGGGGGCGGGTCAGGTCGCGGGGGAACCTGCCCGACGCAGGCGATCGCGGGGTAGATCAGGATGTCGCAGTCGGGGCAGTGGGCGCCGTCGTCGCGGCGGTCCAGCTCCCGGGCGAGGTGGCGACATGCGGACACGGCGTGCTCCTACGCGGCGAGGGCGAGGTAGAGGGCGGTGACGGCGAACGCGGCGACCGTGAGCGTCGCGAGGACCACTTCCCCAGCGTTGTCGGCAACCCATCCCACGGCGCGCGCCATGCGGCGCGGCCGGCGGCGGTGCCGCGCGCGGCCGAACGCGGGCCCGGTCACCGCGCCTGCTCCAACGCGCCGAGCAGCGCGTCCGGGTCGGTCAGGCACGTGGCGTTCGGAGGGATCGCCCACCAGACTGCCGACTGGCGCGAGTCGGGCGCGTCAGCGGCCGGCACGAGAAGCACGCCCCCGCGCCCGAGCAGCTGCACGCCCAGCTGCGCGGCGTCCCACCCGGCCGTCGCCTCGGGCGGAACGAACCACGTCATGGTCCGCGCGAGCTGGTCTTCGACCACCGGCCCGGACCGGACGAGCAGCAGACCGACCGCGCGGGTACCGGCGAGGGACGAGACGCGGACGGCGTCCCACCAGCGGCCGGACGGCAGTATCGCCCCGAACCCGGCGGACGGCAGCCACGAGGGTGCTGTCTCGGACATCGTCATCGCGCCTCCCGCGCCAAGGAGTCCGTGCCCAGGACGGTAGGGAGGCGGCCCGAGACCGCGCTACTCCCGTGCACTTTTGTGCACGGCCGTCACCTGAACTGACGCGCCAGAAGGGGCGCCCTTGACGAGCGACCGGAAGGTGATGACGCTGGGTGCACAACTCTGCACGGCACTCCGCAGGAGGGCACCATGCGACTACTGTTCATCGGGATCGGCCCCGACACTGGCGACAAGCAGAGCCCCACCCTCTGGGTGGACCTGGAGAACCGTGAACTGGTCTTCCAGGGCTGGAAGCCCAACCCCGAACTGGAGGCCGAGTGCGCCGCCACCGAAGTACCGGGCCACGCCCGAGGCATCCCGGAGAACGAGGCAGTGATCCGTATCCCGGCCCGCATGGCGGCCATGATCAGGGAGGCATGCGACACCGTTGAACAGCCCCACATTTGACGAGTTGATCGCCAGGTGCACACGCACAGCTGTGCACCTGGAGATGCGGGACTCATACGCCGTCGACTACGAGGACGGCCCTTTCGCACGATGGCGGGACGGCTTCCGCCACGACCCAGCAGACCGCGCGTCGTGGTGGCGTCCGTGACTCGACCTGATCTCGGAAACCACGGCCCGAGGAGTGGTGGTACACCGTGCCCGCATCGTGTCCGAACCCGTCAGCGAGTACACCAAGTTCCTCTACGACGGGACGTTCACCAACGTAGCCGCCGGCGAGGAAGTGCGGTGGCTCCCCCGCCGGCAGGCGTCGACCATCGCGCTCCCGGGAAACGACTTCTGGCTGTTCGATGATGAGTGGGTCCACTGGAATCACTTCGCTGGGGATGGGGCATCGACCGGCGAGGAAATCACCAACGACCCAGCTGCGGCGCGGCTCTGCTCCACCGCGTTCGCAGAGGTATGGGGCCGGGCCATCCCGCACCACGAGTACAAGATCCACTAACGGACACCGGCAGGCCAGCCCATGACCATTTCCCCGTCGTCATCCGCCCAAGCGGCGCGGGAATCCGTTGCCCGAAGGCTGCGCAACTTGCGGAAGACCGCCGGGCTCTCTGTCACTGAGCTGGCCGCTGCGTGCGGATGGCACCACTCCAAAACGTCCCGGATCGAGAACGCGCGCACGGGACCCTCCTCAGCCGACATCGACGCGTGGTGCCGGGCGTGCGGCGCGCCAGAGCAGGTCGGCGACATCGTGGTGCAATCCCTCAGCGCGGAGACCGCCTACAGCGAGTGGCGGCACCAGGTGCGCAATGGCATGCGCCAGCTCCAGGACAGCTGGGTCCAGTTCTTCAGAAGCACTCGCTTGTTCCGCGTCTACTCGTCCACCCTCATCCCCGGCCTGCTTCAGACGGAGGGATACGCAGCCGCTCTCCTCACCGCGATCGCGGATTTCCGCGAGATCCCTGTCAACGATGGAGCCGAAGCGGCGGCAGCGCGTGTAGAACGCTCGCGCGTCATCCACGAGCCCGGCCACCGCTTCGTGCTTCTCGTGGAAGAGGCTGCGCTCTACTACCAGTTGGGGGACTCGGAGGCCATGGCCGCTCAGCTCGGCCACCTGCTCGCGGCCGGGGCGCTCCCCTCTGTCTCGTTCGGAGTGATCCCAGCGGACCGGCCCCAGCGGTCACAGTGGCCGCACGAGACCTTCCACGTGTACGACGACACGCTGGTATCCGTCGAGCTGCTGTCCGCCCAGGTGAACATCACGCAGCCCAGTGAGATCGCTCTCTACATCAAGGCGTTCGACGAGCTGCGCTCGCTGGCCGTGTACGGCGCGGACGCCCGCGCGCTGATCGTGCGGGCGATCGAAGCGCTCCGCTGACTCCGCGCGACGCCGGCCGCTGCCACCATGGACCCCATGACGACGCGCATGGTGCGCTTCACCGGCGGCCCTCTCGACGGACAGCAGTTCGAGGCGACCGAGTGGACGGACGAGCAGAGCGCGACCGGGGCACATCACATCGTTGACGGATGGGAAGCCCGGGCGGACTACGCGCCCGAGCCCGATGGCGATGTCGTCGAAGCGCTCGTCCTGCCACTTGCCGACTTCCCACCACCGCACCTGGTACGTGCAAGTGCCCTCCTTGAGGGGTCGATTCACTAGGCTTGTCATGGCCGGACAAAGCGACCATCACACAAGATCGTGTTCCCGGCGTGTTCCCAAGTCGGTGGCACGCTGAAGGCCCGACCGCGTTTCGGCGCAGGTCGGGCTTTGATCAGCTCGTACCCCCAACGGGATGCGAACCCGCGCTACCACCTGCGCGCCCGCGCGGGCTCTCAGGCCCACAACCGCGCTTTGAGCAGCAGGTGGCCGTGCAGGACGGCCAAGTCCGCTCTGCCCAACTCACCTTGGCGCACGGCGAGGTAGAAGGTGTTGATCGGCGGGATGTCGGGTTCGAGCAGCGGTACGACCTCGCCCTGTGCGAGTTCCTCGGCACACAGGTAGGTCGGCAGCACCGAGAGCCCGGCGGACGACTTCACCGCGGAGAGCACGCCCCGCAGGTCGGGCACGATCAGCGGGGGCACCGCGTTGGGGCGCACGCCGAAGACGGACAGCCAGTACCTGCGGATGATGGGCAGCGACTCGGAGTAGGCGAGCAGTGGGTAGGCGTCCAGAACGCCGGGCCCCTCGGCCTTGAGGCGTTCTGTCGGCAGGGTGCGGGCCAGTTCGACGGAGGCCAGCAGGGCGAACTCCTCGTCGACCAGCGGGGTCGACGCGATGCCCCGGATCCGGGGGCGGACGGTGGAGATCACGAGGTCGAGGCGGCGGTCGGCGAGGTCGCTCAGCAGGTCGTCGGCGAGCCCGAAGGCGAGCCTGAAGTGCATGCCCTCACCGATGAGGTCGCTGATCGCGGGAATCACGCGGCTGGTCATCAGTTCCGCGGGGCCGCCCACATGCAGCGGCTGGTCGCCGGGCCGCCCGCTGCGGTAGCGGCCGACGATGCCGTTGAGGCTGTCGATGGGGCCCTGCACGTCGCGGACGAGACTCTCCGCGGCGGCGGTGGGCCGCACGCCCTTCGGCAGTCTCTCGAACAGCGGCCGGCCCAGCTCCCGTTCGAGATTGCGCACCTGGTGGGTCACGGCCGGCTGGGACAGGCCCAGTTGCTGGGCCGCCTTGGTGAACGAGCCGAGCCGGTAGACCGTGACGAACGTGCGTAACCAGCCGAGCTGCATGGACAAACGCCCCGCCCCCCATGTCGGCGTCCCTGCCGCGCACCGCCCCCGCGCCGCACCGGCCGGTGTCCGCGGTGGACCACGGCCGGACTCCCGGGACCGGCGCGGACCTGGTCCGATGGCCCCGGGAGTGGGTGGTCCAAGGTCCAGAATACGGACCGCGGAGCCGGGAGGGCGGGAAAATCAGGCGGCGCCGGTGCGGGCCGCCGCGAGTTCCGCCACGGCGAGTTCGGCCACCTGCGCGGCCGACGCCGGGTTCTGGCCCGTCACCAGGCGCTGGTCGGCGACCGCGTGGGGTGCGAAGTTGGGCGCCTTGGTGTGCTTGGCGCCGCGCTCGACCAGGGCGGTCTCCAGCAGGAAGGGCACGACCGAGGTCAGCCCGACGGCTTCCTCCTCGTCGTCCGTGAACGACGCGACCTGCTTGCCCGCCACCAGGTAAGAACCGTTCGTGAGCTTGACGTTGACCAGGGCCGCCGGGCCGTGGCAGACCGCGGCGACGACGCCGCCCCGCTCGTACACCCCCGCCGCGAGCCCGGCCAGCTCGGCCGACTCGGGGAAGTCCCACATCGTGCCGTGGCCGCCGGCGAAGTAGATGACGTCGTAGTCCGCGGGGTCGAGCTGCGCCGGGGTCGGCGTGGCGGCCAGGGCCCGGCGCGTCCCGGGGTCGGCCAGGAACTCGGCCACGACCGCGTCCTCCGGGTCGATGCCGTCCTGCGGCGGGGCGCCGCCGCTGACCGAGACGTAGGCGATCTCGAAACCGGCCCTGCGGAACACGTCCGCGGGGTGCGCGACCTCGGGCACGTAGAACCCGGTCCTGCGGCCGGTGTCGCCGAGGTCGCCGTGGCTGGTGAGCGCGAAGAGAACCTTTTTGGGCATGATGCCTTCTCCAGATAACGATGGCGCGGGGATGAAAGGGATCACCGGGCCTGTCCCGGGGCCGCCCGGGTGGGGTGATGACCAGCGTCGAATGTAGGCGCGGGTCGCGGGGTGTTTCAAATAGCGATTCGCATGCGAAGCATAAAAACCTTTATGCGGTAGGGTTTTATGTCTCCCTTACTCGCTGCGTTCCGCAGCCGGCGAAAGCGAGAGGCCGATGCCGAAGAATCCCCCCGCTCGTGGTCTGATCGTGCTCAGCGCCGTTGAACGCCTGCCGAACGGCCGCCCCGCGGGGTTCTGGCTGCCCGAGGCCGCCTACCCGTGGCGCGCGTTGCTCTCCGCGGGCTGGGACTTCCGGTTCGCCGCCACGGCGGCGGGCGCTCCGCCGGCCGGCGGCGTCGACCGTTCCGACCCGCCGCAGCGGATGTTCCTCGGGGACGCGCGGGTCGCCGCGCGGCTGGCCGACACCGTGACCGCGGACCTGCTCGACCCGGCGGACTACGGCGTGGTGTTCGTCGCCGGCGGGCACGGCGCGCTGTTCGACCTGCCGGGTGACCGGCGGCTGAGCGGGTTCCTCGGCGCGTTCCACGCGGCCGGGGGCGTCATCGCCGCGGTCTGCCACGGCGTCGCCGCGCTGCTCGACGTGCCGCGGCCTGACGGCGGCGCGCTGGTCGAGGGGCTGCGGCTGACCGGCTTCTCGCAGGCCGAGGAACGGGCGGCCGGCCTCGCCGGGGTGCTGCCGTTCCTCCTCGACGAGGCGCTGACCGCGCGCGGCGCGCACTACGAGGCGGGCGAGCCGTTCCGCAGCCACGTGGTGTGCGACGGCACCGTGGTGACCGGGCAGAATCCCGCATCCGCCGCCGCGGTGACGGAGGCGGGCATGGCCCTTGCCACCGGCCGGCCGCTCGCGGCCAACTGGCTGCGTGCTCCCGCGCCCGCCCATTGATCCGGGGAAAAACATTTTTTATTGGCCACGGCTCCGCCGCCGGGTATTCAATAACGGCGACCGGCGCCGAAGCGGAAAGGAAACCCATGGTGTCCATCGTGGTGGTGGCCCGCTGGCGGGCGAGGGAAGAGACCCAGGAGCAGGTGGCCGGCATTCTCCGGGAACTGGCCGCCGCGAGCCGCGCGGAACCCGGCTGCCTGCTCTACCGGCCGGTGCGCTCGGTCGACGACCCGCGGGAGTTCACCCTCGTCGAGGAGTACGCCGGCGAGGAGGCCCTCGCGGAGCACAGGGCGTCGGAGCACTTCCGCACCCTTGTCCTCGGCCAGGTGGTCGGACTGCTCGAAACACGGCAGGTCGGCAGGTTCACGGACGTGGCGGCCGGCCCGCGCTGACCGGCGCGGGCGGGGCAGTGCCGGCCCCCGGGCGCAGCAGTTCCACGACCGCCCGGCCAAGACCGGCCGCCGACGCCGGGTTCTGGCCGGTGACCAGCCGCCCGCTCACCACGACGTTCGGCTCCCGGTCCGGCGCGGCGCGGTACCGGGCGCCGCGTTCCTCCAGCGCCCGCTGCAACGAGAACGGGACCACGGCCGCCAGGCCGCGGGCCGCCTCGGCCTCGTCGGAGAACGCGGTCACCGCGTGGCCCGCCACGAGGTGGCCGCCGCCGGCCAGCCGCACATCGATCAACGCGGCCGGGCCGTGGCAGATCGCGGCGACGACGCCGCCGTTCTCCCAGACCCGGCGCGTGAGGAGCGCGAGTGCCGGGTCCCTGAAGTCCCACATCGTGCCGTGCCCGCCCACGAAGTACACGCCCCGGTAGGCGCCGGCGTCGACGTCCCGCACCGCGGGGGTGCGCGTGAGCAGACCGCCTCCCGCGGGATGGGCCAGGAAGGCGGCCTGGGCGGGGTCGTCCGGGGCGTGCCCGATCATCGGTGGCGGCCCGCCCCGCACGGACGCGATGTCCACGCGGTGGCCCGCGGCGCGCAACGCCCGCCACGGCTCCACCAGTTCACCCAGGTGGAAGCCCGTCGGGCGGCCCCCGCGCGCACCGGCGGGCCCCAGTACCCCGTGGCTGGTGAGCACCGCGAGCACCCGCGCGGCGCCGTGCGCCGGCGCGTCCGCGGCCGGCTGTCGCATCGTCATCGGTCTTCTCTCCTTCGCATCGCCGTTCTGCCCGGCCGGGTGACCCGCGCCGGGACGCGGACGTCCGCCCAACGGGTCCGGTGCCCGGTGTCCGGACGCAGCGGGGGCCGGGGCCGACCGGCCCCGGCCCCCGCGCGGCCCCCGCTACGCCACGGGCGCCAGTGCGGCAAGATCCGCCAGCTCCAGGGAGGGAACGGCGTACCGTTCGGCCTCCGCACGGTGCTCAGGGGTCTGGTAGCCCCAGCGGGCCCACCGCGCGTCCGCGCCCGTGGCGGCGACGGCGCGGACGTTGGCGAGGTTGTCGTCGACGAACGTCACGTCCGCCGGCGACACGCCCCACCGCCCGGCCACGTCGCGCACGGTGTCCGCCTTGCGCGCGCACTCGCCAAACACCTCGCGGACGGTGTCCTCCAGGCCGTGCCTGCGCAGGATCGCGCGGACCGAGCCCTCGTCCTTGGCGGTGACGACGACCACGGAGCCGCGGCGCCGCCGCAGCAGCTCCGCCACCCCCGGGTACAGGGTGTGCAGGTCGAGCCAGAATTCGGGTTCGCGCGTGCGGAACCACTCGCGTGCCGCGGTGGCCCGCGCCGTGAAGTCCCGCACGTGCCCGGCGGGCAGCGTCCGGAACAGCGCGTCGAAGGCCGCCTGGTCCGCCACCCTGCCCCCCTCCGGCAGGTGGGCCACGACGAAGTGGTCCAGCAGCCGGGAGTAGTCGCGCACGTGCCGGAACCGGGCGAGGTACGCGCCGCCCTCCCGGGCCCGCATCGACGCGATCTGCTCCCGGCCGGGGACGGCCCGGTCGAGAGGCTGCGCCCCGAGCAGGGTGACCAGCGCGCACTCGTCGAGCGCGTCGGCGATCACCCCGTCGAAGTCGAGCGCCAGCACCCGGCTCATCAGGCCCGTGCCCCGGCGGCGCCGCGGTCGGACGCCAGCTTCTCGGCGGTCTCGAACACCGCCCGCATGAAGGCGCCCATGTAGCCGTAGTAGGAGCAGGTGATGATGTTGCCGTCGACGATGACGTCGCTGTCCACCACCTCGGCCCCCGCGTTGACGACGTCGTCCCGCAGGCCGATGTAGGCGCATGCCTTGCGGCCCTTGAGCACGCCCGCGCTCACCATGATCCACGGCCCGTGGCACAGGCCGGCCACGACCTTGCCCGCGCGGTCCATCCCGGCGACGAAGTCCAGGACCCCGCGGTCCTGGCGGACCCGGTCCGGGGCCTCGTGGCCGCCGGTGAGGACCACGACGTCGTAGTCCTCCACCGCGAGGTCCTCGAACGCGATGAGCGGGCGCGCCGTCTTGTCCATCGGCAGCGGAATGCCGTACTTGCCCGTCACCGGGTCGGCGTTCCGGGTCGCGACGTCCACGTTCCAGCCCTCTTCGAGCAGCCGGTAGTAGCTGAAGACGACGTCGTGGTCCTGGAAGCCGGGTCCGGTGATGATGACCGCGTTGCGTGACACGTTGTCCCCCTGTGTGCTGGTGTGAGGTGCGCTCGGCCGAGCGCCGGTGTGCGCCGTTTCGCCGTGAGCGTTGCTCACGAGCCCCCCACGGCGCTGATGGTCAGGTACTGCTTGTCGGTCTGCGGGCGCCGCTTGTCCTCGGGGTGCCCGGTGAGGATCTCGACGTCGCGCTCCACGGCCCCCGACAGGCACAGCGGGATGTGGAACAGGTCCCGCGCCCGCCGCCGGTAGAAGATGTCCATACCGGTGCGCAACTCGAACGAGAAGCGCCGGTCGGGCGTGCGGCGCCGCATGCGCGTGTGCGGGAACGCCGGAACGCTGCGCAAAGCGTTCTGCGGCTGGTCGAGCGACGTCGATTCGTAGGCGGTTCCCGCCCGGTTGTAGTCGTCCTTGAGCCGGATCAGGTCGAATTTGTTTCGTGGCACTTCGACCTCGATGAGTTCCAGCGGTTCGTCACCGGTGTTCCTGGTGCCGTGGAACGCCCCAGGTCCGATGCGCAGGACGGAACCGGCGGAGATCGGCACGTCCGGCCGGTCGAGGCCGATGGTGACGCCCTGCCCGCCCAGGCACAGCAGATAGGTCAGTTTCCGCGGGTGCACGTGCACCGAGGTGCTGTGCGGTGCGTCGATGTGCAACGCCCACAGGTCGAAGAAGTCATCCACGAACGCCCGGTACTCGTATCCCCATGGCTTGGGAATGACCTGGTCCAGGTGGCTGTCCTCGTCGAACTGCTCATTCGCGACCCGCGCGCCTGAGCGCACGAGCCGGTTGAGCTGAGCGATGTCCGATTTCCCCGCGTTCAGCCGTACCGGAAGAAAGGACGCCACAGTCAGTGGGACCGGAATGATCCCCTCAGTAACAGCCATGTGCTCCCCCCTTGAGTGCAGGCTCCTACCGGAAGTCAACCTAAGCGATTCCGGGGGAGGCGCTCAAATAAAGATTCCTGGGGGCGGTATACGTGGCGTGATGTCACAGCAGTGTGACGGAGGGAACCATTACCCGTGAGTTCTTCCGGCATTTCCCGCGGGCGATTGCCGCGCCCCCGGGCACCGGCGATGGCCGCGCGCCCGGGCGGAAGCCCGCCCGGGCGCGCGATGCCGGTGCCGCGTCAGTGCGCGGGCCGCCGCGTCACAGGGCGCGTTCGAGCCGCTCGGCGAGCAGCTTGGTGAAGCGCGCCGGGTCGTCGGGCTGGCTGCCCTCCGCGAGCAGCGCCATCCCGTAGATCACCTCGGCGGTCCCGGGCAGCCCGGGGTCGGACGCCCGGTCGGTGTGCGCGCGGCGCAGCCCCTCGACGAGCGGATGGCCCGGGTTCAGCTCCAGGATGCGCTTGCCCGCCGGCACGTCCTGCCCCATGGCGCGGTACAGGTTCTGGAGGGCGGGGGTCACGTCGTTCTGGTCGGAGACGACGCACGCCGGCGAGACGGTGAGCCGCGAGGAGAGCCGCACCTCCTTCACCGACTCGCTCAGCTGCTCGCCCATCCAGGTCAGCAGCGCGGCGTAGTCCTCCCGCTGCTGCTCCCGCTCGGCCTTCGCCTCCTCGGTCTCCTCCTCGCCGCCGTCGAGCCCGGCCTCGCCCTTGGCGATGGACCGCAACTCCTTGCCCTGGAACTCGGGAACGGCCCCGACCCATACCTCGTCGACCGGGTCGGTGAGGATCAGCACCTCGTACCCCTTCTCCCGGAACGCCTCCATGTGCGGCGAACTCTCGACGGCGTTCCTCGACTCGCCCGTCATGTAGAAGATGTGCTGCTGCCCCTCCTTCATGCGGTCGATGTATTCCTGGAGGCTCGTCGGCTGCTCGGCGTCGTTCGTCGTGGCGAACGAGGACACGCCCAGAATCGTGTCCCGGTTGTCGAAGTCGCTGAGCAGGCCCTCCTTGACCACGGCACCGAAGTGGCGCCAGAAGGCCGCGTAGTTGTCGGGCCGCTTGGCCTTCATCTCCTTGACAGTGGAGAGGACCTTCTTCGCCAGCCGGCGGTGCATCAGCTGGATCTGGCGGTCCTGCTGGAGAATTTCGCGCGAGACGTTCAGTGAGAGGTCGGCCGCGTCGACGACGCCCTTGACGAAACGCAGGTAATCGGGGACGAGCGCCTCGCAGTTCTCCATGATGAGGACGCGCTTCACATACAGCTGCACACCCCGCTTGCTGTCCTGCGAGAAGAGGTCGTGCTGCGGGCGCGAGGGCAGGAAGAGCAGCGCCTGGTACTCGAACGTGCCCTCCGCCCGCATCGGGATGATCTCCAGCGGGTCGGCCCAGTCGTGGCTGATGTGCTTGTACAGCTCGTGGTACTCGGCGTCGGAGACCTCGTTCCTCGGCCGGGCCCACAGGGCCTTGCGGGAGTTGAGCGTCTCGGGCTCCGGCTGTTCCTCCGCGCCCCGCGGCGCGGACTCCTCGCCCTCCGCGCCGTCCTCTCCCGCGCCGTCCGCCGTCGCCTCCGGGGCACCGCCGGGCGCCTGGCCGACCAGCCGGATCGGCCAGGTGATGAAGTCCGAGTAGCGCTTGACGATCTCGCGGATCTTCGCCGGGTCCGTGTAGTCGAACATCCGGTCCTCGGCGTCCTCGGGCTTCAGCCGCAGCGTGACCGCCGTGCCCTGGGGTGCCTCGTCGGCCGTCGCGATGGTGTAGCTGCCCTGGCCCGAGGACGTCCACAGCGTGCCCTTGTCCTCCCCGGCGCGGCGCGTCAGCAGCGTCACCTCGTCGGCCACCATGAAGCTGGAGTAGAAGCCGACGCCGAACTGCCCGATGAGGCCCTCGGCCGCCGCCTCGTTCTTGGCCTCCTTCAGCTGCTGGAGGAACTCCCCGGTGCCGGACTTGGCGATGGTGCCGATCAGCCGCACCACGTCGTCGTGCGACATGCCGATGCCGTTGTCGCGAATCGTCAGCGTCCGCGCCTCCCGGTCGGCCTCGATGGCGATGTGCAGGTCCGAGACGTCGGCGGCCAGCGAATCGTCGCGCAGTGCCTCGATGCGGAGCTTGTCCAGCGCGTCGGAGGCATTGGAGATCAGCTCCCGCAGGAACACGTCTTTGTTCGAGTAGATTGAGTGAATCATCATCTGGAGGAGCTGGCGCGCCTCCACCTGGAACTCGAACGTCTCCGTCGGCATGGTCCTGAATTCCCTCACCCTGTGGTCTGTTGACGGGAGCCGCACGCGGCGTCGCGTGCGCGGGCCCCCGAGTTGATCTGCCACAGTGATGGTAAGCCGACCGCCGCGGCCCGCTCCGGCGGTTCGTTCAGGCCGCGCGGCACCGGTTCCGCCGCCGCGCCCCTTTCCGGTCGCGACGGCATGCCGCGGCTGCCGCGCCCGGCCCGCCCCGCGTCACGGCCGGTCGAGGTCGGCGCCCGTCGGCAGCGCGGGCTCGGCCGCGACCCGGCGGGCCTCCTCCTCGGTCAGCAGCCTCGACCGCAGCAGGAAACGCACGCCCTCGGGCGCTTCGAGGGAGAACCCGCTGCCCCGGCCGGGCACCACGTCGACCGTCAGGTGGGTGTGCCGCCAGTGGACGTACTGGTCCGCGCCGATCCAGAACGGCGTGCCCCCGGCCACCTCGCCCAGGAGCACGTCCTGGCCGCCGACCTTGAACTCGCCGCGCGGGTAGCACATCGGGGCGCTGCCGTCGCAGCAGCCGCCGGACTGGTGGAACATGACGGGACCGTGCCGCGCGACCAGGCGTTCCAGCAGCTCGGCCGCGGCCGGCGTGAGATCGACGAGCCGGGTCCGTTCGGTCATCAGAACAGGCCCGTCCTGCCCGGCGCGTAACTGACCAGCAGGTTCTTGGTCTGCTGGTAGTGGTCGAGCATCATCCGGTGGTTCTCCCTGCCGATCCCGGACTTCTTGTAGCCGCCGAAGGCGGCGTGCGCCGGGTAGGCGTGGTAGCAGTTCGTCCACACCCGCCCCGCCTTGATCTGCCGGCCGAGGCGGTAGGCGGCGTTGCCGTCCCTGGTCCACACCCCGGCGCCGAGCCCGTACATCGTGTCGTTCGCGATCTTCAGGGCCTCGTCGACCGAGTCGAACGTGGTGACGGACACCACGGGGCCGAAGATCTCCTCCTGGAAGACGCGCATGTCGTTGGTGCCGCGGAAGATGGTCGGCTCGATGTAGTAGCCGCCCTCGCAGCCCTCGACGGTGCGCGGCCGGCCGCCCGTCAGCAGCTCCGCGCCCTCCTGACGGCCGATCTCGATGTAGGAGAGGATCTTCTCGAACTGGTCGTTGCTCGCCTGCGCGCCGATCATGGTCGCCGGGTCCAGCGGGTCGCCCGCGACGATGGCCTCGGTGCGCTCGACGCAGCGGGCCATGAACGCGTCGTAGATCGAGGAGTGGATGAGGGCGCGGGAGGGGCAGGTGCAGACCTCGCCCTGGTTGAGGGCGAACATCACGAAGCCCTCGACGGCCTTGTCGAGGTAGTCGTCGTCGGCCGCGGTCACGTCGGGCAGGAAGATGTTGGGGCTCTTGCCGCCGAGTTCGAGCGTGACCGGAATGATGTTCTCGCTGGCGTACTGCATGATCAGGCGGCCGGTGGTCGTCTCGCCGGTGAAGGCGACCTTGGCGATCCTGGGGCTGGACGCCAGCGGCTTGCCGGCCTCGACGCCGAAGCCGTTGACGACGTTGACCACACCGGGCGGCAGCAGGTCGGCGACGAGGTCGAGCAGAAGCAGCAGGCTCGCCGGGGTCTGCTCCGCAGGCTTGATCACCACGCAGTTGCCCGCGGCCAGCGCGGGGGCGAGCTTCCATGTGGCCATCAGGATCGGGAAGTTCCAGGGGATGATCTGGCCGACGACACCCAGCGGCTCCTGGAAGTGGTAGGCCACCGTGTCGGCGTCGATCTCCGCGATGCTGCCCTCCTGGGCGCGGATCACCCCGGCGAAGTAGCGGAAGTGGTCGACGGCCAGCGGCAGATCGGCGCCCAGCGTCTCGCGCACCGGCTTGCCGTTCTCCCAGGTCTCGGCGACGGCCAGGCGCTCCAGGTTCTCCTCGATCCGGTCGGCGATCCGGTTCAGGATGACGGACCGCTCGGTGGTCGAGGTGCTGCCCCAGCGGCCCGCGGCGGCGTGCGCGGCGTCGAGCGCGAGCTCGACGTCGGCCGCGGTGGAGCGGGCGACCTGGCAGAACGTCCGCCCGGTCACGGGGGAGGGGTTGTCGAAGTACTGTCCCTCTACCGGGGCGACCCACTCGCCGCCGATGAAGTTGTCGTAGCGCGCGGCGTAGCTGACGATGCTGCCTTCGGTGCCGGGCGGCGCGTAGACCATGGGGCTGTTCCTCCTCGGGGCGCGGGAAACGGGGGCGCGTTCCCACTGTGCGCCGGGAGGGTTGGCGGAAGGTTGGCGCGGGGCCGGGGCCGCCGCGTCCGCCGGTCAGGCCCGGAGGGCGGCGCTCAGCCGGCCCGCCGCGACCGGCCGCCGCCTGTCGCCCGGGGCCAGCAGGCGCAGGGCGTGCTCGTGCGCCTCCACCTCGTGGGGCGCCACCTCGCCGTACCGCAGGGCGAGTTCGGGCCGGTCGTCGGCGAGCACCGCCTCGCGCACCGCGACCTCCAGGTGCGCACGCCAGGCGAGGACGCCAGGCGCCTCGGAGTGCGGCAGCAGCGGGCCCCCGTACCGGCGGACCGCCTCGGCGGCGTCACCCGCCTCCAGCGCGCGCAGCACGTCGAGCGCGTCGCAGGCCACCGGGGCGGTGAGCGCGTAGGTGCGCAGGGCGACCTGCCCGCCCAGGGCCCGCCGCAGGTGCGACACCTCCGCCTTGAACGTCGACGCGCCCACCGGGCGGTCCCCGTAGAGGGCGGCGCGCAGCCGCTGCGGCGGGAGCCCGCGCGGTTCGAGCGCGAGCAGGGTGAGGATCTCGATCTGCCGCGGCCTGAGTGCGAGCGGCCGGGCGCCGCGGGTCGCGCGCGCGGCGCCGAGGCAGGTCAGCAGGACCGTCCCGGCCGCGGCCCGGGGGGCGCGCGCCGGGCGGGGCGGGCGGGCGCGGGTCGGCAGCCGCGCCTCGACGGCGGAGGCGAGGGTGCGCACGGTGGGCATGGCCAGCGGGTGCGAGCGGTCCCAGGTGCTTGAGAGGTCGAGCACCCCGAGCACGGTGCCCTCGGGGCCGCGGATCGGCGCGCAGTAGCAGACCCAGCCGTGCAGCGCGGCCACCAGGTGCTCGGCCGAGAACACGGTGCTCGGCCGGCCGGTGCGCAGCGCGAGCGACAGGGCGTTGGTGCCCATGGCCTGCTCGTCCCACCGCCCGCCTGGCGCGAAGTTGACCCGCTCGGCGCGCCTGCGCATGTCCCGCGCGCCCGTGGTCCACAGGATCGTGCCCGAGGCGTCGGTCACGGCGGCGATGAACCCGGCCTCGGCGACGGCGTTCAGCTCGTCCGCGAGCGCCGTCACCGGCCCGCGCAGCGCGGAACGCGCCCAGCGCGGGTGCACCACGCCGCCGTCGCTCACGGGGGCGCTGTCGCGGTGCGGGTCGACGGTGCCGACCGAACGGGCCCACGACTCCGCGACCTCGGGGCGCACCGGGGGAGGACCGCAGGGGCGCGCGCCCCCCGCGGACCCCGGCACCCAGCGCGCCCACTCCTCCTCAAGAACGGTCCGGCGGGCGCGCAGTTCGGCTGGTTGCGGCATGACTCTCCCCGACCTCGTCGTCCAGAAGACCCTCCGCGTATTCTCCGCGGAACGCGCCGCGCCGCACCACCCCGGCGTCCCCCCGCGCCTCACTCGCGGGGCGGCTCCACGCGGGCGGCGCGGCCCGGCAGCCAGACGCGCGGGCCGATGTCGCGCACAAGCGCGGGGACGAGCAGCGAACGCACCACCAGCGTGTCCAGGAGCACGCCGAACGCGACGATGAACGCCAGCTGGGCGAGGAACGCCAGCGGGATGACGATCAGGGCCGCGAACGTGGCCGCGAGCACCACGCCCGCCGAGGTGATCACCCCGCCGGTGGCGATCAGCCCGCGCAGTACGCCCTGCCGGGTGCCGTGCAGCAGGGTCTCCTCGCGCACCCGGGACATCAGGAAGATGTTGTAGTCCACGCCGAGCGCGACGAGGAAGACGAACCCGTACAGCGGGACGGAGGCATCCGTGCCGCTGAAGCCGAACAGGTGGGTGAAGACCAGGCCGGCGATGCCGATGGTGGCCAGGTAGTTGAGGGCGACCGTGCCGACCAGGAGGACGGGCAGCAGCAGCGAGCGCAGCAGCGCGACGAGGATCAGCAGGATGGTGACGAGGACCACGGGGATGATGACGAGCCGGTCGCGTTCCGCGGTCTGCTGCGTGTCGTACTGCTGAGCGGTGTATCCGCCCACCAGGGCGTCCGCCCCGTCGATGCCGGACAGCGCGTCGCGCAGCTCCCGCACGGTGTTCTGGGCCGCCTCGCTGTCGGGACTGTCGGTGAGCGTCGCGTCGATGCGGACCCGGCCGTCGACGACGTGGGGAGGCCCGCCGCCCGGCGCGCCCGCGGCGGTGACCGGCTCGGCGCCCGAGACCCCGGGCACGTCGGCGGCCGTCCGTGCGACCCGGTCCGCGTGCTCGGCGGAGGCGATGATCACCGCGGGCTGCCCTGAGCCGCCGGGGAAGTGCTCGCCGAGCGCTTCCTGCGCGCCCACCGAGGGGGCGTCGTTCACGAACAGCTCGTCCAGCGGAACGCCGTCGGAGTTCAGCGCGGGGGAGAGCGCCGCACAGGCGGTCAGGGCCAGCAGGGTGCCCGCCCACAGGCGGCGGGGCCGCGCGTCGACCTGGCGGGCGACCCGGCGCCACAGGCCGTGGCCGCCGGTGTCCTCGTCGGCCGCGCGCGGGCGGGCGGGCCAGTAGGCGGCCCTGCCGGTCAGCGCGAGGACGGCGGGCAGGAACGTCAGGGTCGAGAGCACGGCGCAGGCGATGCCGATGGCGCCCACGGGGCCGAGCGCCTGGTTGTTGGTGAGGTCGCTGAGCAGCAGGGCGAGCAGGCCCATGGCCACGGTCGCGGCGCTCGCGGTGATGGCGCCGAACGAGCGTCTGGCCGCCGTCACGGCCGCGGCGGCCCGGTCGCCGGTGCGGGCCAGCTCCTCACGGAACCGCGCCGTCAGCAGCAGCGCGTAGTCGGTCGCCGCGCCGATGACCAGGATGGACAGGATGCCCTGGACCTGCCCGTCGACGCGGACGACGTCGGCGTCGGCCAGCGCGTAGACGACGGCGCAGGCGACACCGAGCGCGAGCACGGAGCTGACGATGATCACGAAGGGCAGCAGCAGGCTGCGGTAGACGAGCAGCAGGATCAGCAGCACGGTGATCAGGGCGGCGCCGAGCAGCAGGCCGTCGATGCCGGCGAAGGCGTCCGACAGGTCGGCCTGGGTGGCCGCTGGCCCCGCGATGTGGACCTCCGTGCCCGGGACCCCGCCCGCCGCGTCCCGGATCTCGTCGAGCACCGCGGGGAGTTCGTCCTCGATCCCGGGGTCGAGCTGCACGACGCCCTGGAGGGCCAGGCCGTCGGCGGAGGGGATGGCCGGCGTGCTCGGGCCCGCGGCCCAGGGGGCGTCGGCCAGTCCGGAGAGCGCGGCCGTCGCGCGGTCGGCGGCCTCGGGTGGGACGGGCCGCTCGTCCGAGGTCCACACGACGATGGCGGGCAGGGTCTCGTCCTGGTCGAAGGCGGCCTGCGCCTCGATCACCCGGGTCGACTCGGCGCTCTCCGGCAGGAACGCGGCCTGGTCGTTCGTCGAGACCTCGCCGAGCCGGCCCGCGAACGGGCCGAAGACTCCGCCGAGGATCAGCCAGGTGACGGCCAGTACCACGGGGATGAGCCAGCGGGCGGGTTGTCCGGTGCGTTTCATGGTGTCCTCGGTCGCCGGTGCGGACGTCTTCCGGGGAGCAAGGTATATCAACGATTGGGTATCTCAATAATCGAGAGATACTAGGATCGGTGCATGACCTCCGAAGAACAGGCACCCTCGACCGAGGCCGCGAGCCAGGACCTGCGACTCTTCGCCGTCCAGCTGCGAAGGCTCACCGCGGAGGTCAACCGCGCGGCGCACGTGTTCGCCGGCAGCCAGGGGCTCCACGCCACCGACGTGCACGCTCTTGCCGCGATCATGGACGCCACCACCCGCGACGGGTCGCCCATGACTCCCGGCCGCCTGAGGGAGCAGCTCGACCTCACCTCGGGCGCCGTCACCGCGTGCCTCGACCGGCTGGAGCGCGCGGGGCACATCGCGCGCTCCCGGGACACCGCCGACCGCAGGGTCGTCCACCTCCACTACCTGCCCGCCGCGCGGGAAGCCGCCCGCAGCTACTTCGAACCCCTCTCGCGCGGCACCAAGGCCGCGCGGGCCCGCTTCTCCGACGAGGAGCTGGCCACCGTCCTCGCCTTCCTCCAGGCACTCAACGAGGAACTGGCCGCCGGTCGCTGACGCCGCCTCAGGAGCGCGGGTCGACCAGCACCTTCGCCTGCGCGCTGCCCCCGGAGTCCAGTTCCTCCAGCATGTCGCCGAGTCCGGAGAGGCCGATGGTGCCCGTGTGCAGGGCCGCGACATCGATCCTGCGCTCGGCGACGGCCCGCATGGCGCCCAGGAAGTCCTCGTGGTTGTAGGCCAGCGAGCCCACCACGGTGAGTTCCCTGCTCTGCCAGTCCCCGTAGCTCACGCGCGACTCGGTCAACGGGTAGCCGAGGAGCGCCAGCACCCCGCCGCGCCGCACCAGTTCGGCCGACGGCTGGAGCAGCGAGGCCACCCCCGCGCATTCGAACACCACATCGGCCCCCAGCCCTCCCGACACGTCGGCCAGGGCCGCCGGCAGGTCATCGGGCGCCACCGTGCCGGAGAAGCCGAGCCGTTCGGCCGCCGCCCGGCGGGCGGGCGACGGCTCCGAGACCACGATCAGCCCCGCGCCCGCGTTGCGCGCGTGCTGCGCCGTCAGCAGGCCGATCGGCCCGGCGCCCTGCACGACGACGAGCGAGCCGAACTCCATGGCGGTCCTGCGCACCGCGTGGAAGGTCACGGTCGCGGGTTCCACCAGGGCCGCCTCGACATCCGACAGGTTCTCGGGAACGGGCACCACCCGCCGCGCCGAGACCCGCACCCGGTCGGCGAACCCGCCGTGCGCGGGCGCGGCCGGATCCACCCCGTTGGCCTCGGCGAAGACCGTCTCGCACTGCCTGGCGTGGCCGGCCGTGCACTGCCGGCACCTGCCGCAGGCCGGGCCGACCGCGCCGACCACGCGCACGCCGGGCGCGAGGCCCGTCACCTCAGCGCCGACCGCGCGGACGGTACCCGTCCACTCGTGCCCGAAGACGGCCGGCGGCAGCATGTGGCCGTCGGTGTACCCGTGGACATCCGTGCCGCAGATGCCGCAGTAGGTGATGTCGACGACGACGCCGTCCGCCGCGGGTTCGTCCGGTGCGTCCTCGGGCACCAGTTCCAGCTCCCGCGGGCCTGCCACCCGCGCGTAGCGTTGTCCTGACCGGCTCACGGAGATCTCCTCTGCGTTCGATGCCTCGATGTGAAGAACCTGAAGAACGTGACATATGCCAGGTTTCTCCCCATCCAACACCGTGCGCCGCTCGCCTTCCGGCAGGTCCGGGTGCGGCTGTCCGGTCCTGTCGTCCCTCCGGCCCTCGGGATGTGGCTTTCTGTCTGAAATGGTGCGAATCCCGGGTGTTGAATCCTTCGTTTCTGACGCTTTTCGTCTAGTTACCCGGAGGTAGGAGTTGACTGCGTGATTGCGGTCGACTTATCGTCATGTCTGATATGCCGTACCTGATATCTCAGATACCTCAGATGCGAACGCCTGCCGTGGAATCCGGAGCCCGTACCCCATGAGCGCAACTCCGCCGCCCCCGGCGCCGGTTCCCGTGCCCTCCAGGACGCAGTACGTCCTGGAGCAGGTGAAGCACGAAATCCTCACCGGCGCCCTGCCGCCCGGCTCGCCCCTCGTCGAGACCGAACTGGCCGCCCGTTTCGGGATGTCCAAGACGCCGGTCCGCGAGGCGCTCAAGAGCCTGGCGGGGCGTGGCCTGGTCGTCATGACCGAGTACCGGGGCGCCGCGGTGCGCGGGGTGGACGCGGCGATGGCCCGTTCCGTCTACGACGTGCGCGTCCTGCTGGAGCCGGAGGCGCTGCGGCGCACCGTCACGGCCCGCGCCGGCCTCGCCGCCGCGCACGCGGCGCTCGCCCGCGCGGACGCGGCCACCGATGCCGCGGAACGGTCGCTCGCCAACCGGGACTTCCACCGCGCCCTGTACCTGCCCTGCGGCAATCCGCTCCTCGTCGGCATGCTGGACGACCTGCGCGACCAGGCCGCCCTGGTCTCGTCCTTCGCCTGGCAGACGCTGCCCACGTGGGACCGCGAGGCGGCCGAGCACCGCGCGATCCTCGCCCGCGCCGAGGAGGGCGACGCGGCGGGCGCGGGCGCCGCGCTGAGCGACCACATCGAGGGCTTCGTCCGGCGCGCCTTCCCGCCGGACGCCGACGGCGCCGCGGGGCCGGCGCCCGGCGGGCGCGCCGGGGAGCAGGAGCCGCGGCCGTGACGGCCGTGACGGACTCCGCGGCGCGGCGGGCGGCGCCCGCCGGCGGGTGGCCACTCCCGTAGGCCCGTCCGAGGAGGCGGAACGGCCGGACCGGGGCGTCCGCCCGGCCGCTGCCGCGGCGGTGACCAAGGCGTTCGCGCCGGGCCTCACCGGCGCGGGTCCGCGGCACCGCGTGAACCGCACCGCTCGGCCCGCGGAACGCCCGGCCCGCCACGCGCCCCTCACGCCTCGCGGGGCACCGCGCCCGCGTGCGCCGACGAGAGCAGGTGTGCCAGCTCGTCGCGCTGCTTGACGTTCAGCTTCCGGTAGATCCGCGTCAGGTGCTGCTCCACGGTGCTGACCGTGATGAACAGCTTCCGTGAGATCTCCCGGTTGGTGTGCCCCTCGGCGGCCAGCACCGCCACCCGCAGCTGGGCCTGGCTCAGCGCGCCGTCGCCGCTGTGTCCCTCGGGCGGGCAGGCGGCCGGCTCGCTGCCCGCCCGCGCCAGTTGCTGCGCGAGCCGGGGCGAGCCGCACGACTGCGCGAGCTGCTGCGCCCGCTGGAACATCCCGCGCGCCCCGTCCGCGTCGCCGCCCCGGCGCAGCACGTCACCCAAGTCGGCGGTGGCCCGGGCGAGTTCGAGCCGGTCACCGCAGTTCTCCAGCACATCGACCGCCTCGGTCAGCAGTGCCTCGGCCTCGGCCGCCGGCGCCTCGGCCGCCAGCAGGCGCAGGGTCGCGCCCCGCGTGCGCTGATCCGCGCCGCGCCCCTCGGCGAGTTGCTCACGCAACAGCCGCGTCCCCTCCGCCCGGTCACCGGCGCCGAGCAGCACCCGGGCCAGTTCGAGCCGCCAGGGCACGAGCCCCGCCGTGTCCATTCCCCACTTCCGCATCGTCTCGCCGCACCAGCGCAGATCGTCGGCCGCGGCCTGCGGCCGGCCCGTCGCCGCGTGGAAACGGGCCCGCGCCGCCAAGTAGTGCAGTCCGAGCGGCGTCCTGAACGTGTCGGCGGGCAACGGCCTGGCCAGCCACTGGTTGGCCTCCATGAACAGCTGGGACTCGGTGGCCGCGGTGATCAGGGTCGCGAGCGGCGCGGCGGCGGCCACGCCCCAGGCCTCCAGGGGGACCTCACGCAGCGCCGCCCTGGCCTGCTCCTCGGCCTGCCCGAGCCGGCCGAGCCGCAGGGCGGCCTCGGCGCGGATCGCGTGCAGGATGCCCTTCCACACCGGGGACCTGTGGATCTGCGGGCGGTCGAGCAGCACCCGGGTCCACGCGTTGACCAGGTCGGACATGCCGCTGCACAGCAGCGCGACCAGCGGCGCGGTGAGCGTGCCAAGCGCGCCGGGCTCCGCCATGTAGCGCTGCACCATGCGTTCCGCCGTCGTGGCGACGTCGCGTCCGGCGCGTTCCGGGATCAGCGCGTCCGCCAGCAGCGCCACGGCGTCGATCTGCCGCCCCGCGGCCGAGGTCGCGGTGCCGGTGCCGGTGCCCGCCACGGGCCGGCCTCGCTCGGGCCCCTCGGCGAGTTGGTCCGGGTACGCCAGGGAGGTCAGCAGCCGCACCGCGCGCAGGCGGCCGTCCGCGGCGTTCGGCCCGTCGCCCTCGGCGAACGCCGTGAGCAGGTTCTTCGCGGTGTCCGCCCGGCCGTGCCACAGCAGCAGCGGGACGGTGGCCGCGGCGGCCGGGTCCTGGGCGCGCCCGGCGGCCACGGCTTCCCGCAGCCCGTCGAGCTGCGCGGTGACCGACAGCGGGTTGATCTGCCAGGAGCAGCGGATGAGCAGGGCGTCCATGTCCGCGTGCCGGGAGGCGCCCGTGTTCGCGCGCGCGGCCAGGCGCAGGCAGTCCCCGGTGAGATCGGGCCGTCCCTTGGCCATGGCTTGCCGGGCCGCTTCGTGCAGGGTGGCGACCGCCCAGGACGGCTCGGCCCAGTCGGCGTGCACCAGGTGCCCGGCCACCGCCTCGGGTTCCCCGCCGTGCTCCTGGAGGTAGGTCGCCGCCGCCCGGTGCAGCCTCCGGCTCTCCTCCGCGGGCAGGTCGGCCAGCACCGCCCGGGCGATCCGCGGATGGCGGATGCGGTCGGTCCCGGCCAGACCGCACATCCGCAGCAGCCCCAGGGCCTTGGTCACGCATTCCGTCTCAAGTCCGGTGAGGTGGGCCAGCATCTGCGGGGAAGCGGGCCCGCGCAGGACCGCCAGGGCGCGGGCCGTCGCCCGGACCTCGGGCTCGTGCCGGTACAGGCAGCGCAGCACGGCCTGGTCGAACGGGCCGCCGGGGCGCGACGCCGAGGTGTCCGCGGACCGCGGGCCCGCTCCGGGCTCCTCGTCGATGAGTCCGCGCAGCAGCAGCGGGCTGCCGCCGGTGAGCGCGAACAGCTCCCCGGCCGGCGGCAACCCCGGCCGGTCCCCGGCCGGTTCCTCCGCCGGCGCGCCCAGCGCGTCCTCCGGCAGGGGGCCGAGCGTGAGGCCCGCGAAGTGCGGCTGGCTCTGCAACTCGGCGTGGAAGAGCGGATGCGCGTCGCGCAGGGTGGGCGACTCGGTGAGCACCACCATGATCCGCTTGCAGCGCAAGCGCCTGATCGCGTACATGAGGCAGTGCAGCGAGGCGTCGTCGGCGTGGTGCGCGTCGTCCACGGTGACGACGAGCGGCCGTTCCTTGGCCAGGTCGAGCAGCGACATGAACAGTTCGTGCACCGCAGGGGCCGTCACGCTGCCGCCCGCCCCGTGCGCCGTCCCGTCGGCGTTCGGCCGCGGCGGCGCCTCCTCGGGCACCACACGCCCCAGGAGGGCGGTCATGCGCCGGGCGGACTCCCGGCTCAGGCCGGCGGTGTCGACGAGTTGGCTCAGCACGCCGAGCGGAAGATCCCGCTCCGCGCGCGAACCGATCGCGCTCATCACGACGCTGCCGCGCCGTGCGGTGTGGTCGTTGAAGGCTTCGAGAAGCGTGGTCTTACCGCTGCCGACCGCTCCGACGACCCGGCGGACCGAACCGCCGAGCCGGTTGTCGCAGGCGTCGAAAGCCGTGCACAAGCGCGCCAGAACCGTTTCTCGTTGCGTTGTTGTCATTCGCGTGTTCCCCCTTACGCGCGAAGCGCTGTGCTGTTGTCCTGTGATGACTCGCGGGTCCTGTCCTCCCGGTGCCGGAAAACCGGGTGACGCCACGGGCGTTTACCCCGTGCCGCGGCGAATAGGTCTGGACCAGAAGTGCGGTGCCGCGCGGCCCGGTGGCGGAATGTCGTATTCCGGCAAGGGCGAGCGGGTGAATGGTGAATGGCATGCGGAAGCACATGTTTCAACCGAGGAGATGGTGGTGCGAGCGCGCCGTTTCGCGGGTCACGGACGACGTGAGCGGGCGTTCCGTTCACTCGGCGGGACGGACGGTGGCACTGTCGTCCCTGGTCAGCCGAGCAGGCGGCCTCGCGAGCGCCGGCGCAGAAAGCTTGCCAGGACCACCTCCGCGCATATCCCTGCCGGACCTCGTGCGGGCGGGCACGGCATACCGACGACCGCCCGAATGCTCTGGGTTGGCCGGTAGCTTACAGGGGTGCGCGGGCGGGTTCCTAGCTCGTCCCGGTTAACGTTCGACTGCATCTTGACCGGTAACGTCACGGTCGGCTCGGGGAAGGAACCATTCCGCCAGGAAGGACCGATCCACGTGTACCGCGCCGGTGCGGATGGCCGGGCGCCGCCGGCGGGGCGAATGCCACCGCACACCCCCGGAACGGCTCATGGCCAGGCGACGGCGCGGAAGCCCGCACTTTCCGGGGGAAATGCCGCGCGCGGGGTCTTGCGAAGCGTCCGTGAGGCGATGGCGCCGCGTCCGGTGGACGTTCGGACCCTGCCGCACGGGGGGCGCCCGTGCGCCGGCGCCCGTGGGCGCCGGCACACTCAGGCCATGTCGCGGCGGCGCAGCCCGGCCAGGCCGACGCAGGTGAGCCCGGCCGCCAGGGCGAGGAGCAGCAGCAGCGGCGGAGCCTCGAACGCGGCGCCCGGCAGGTCGGGGATGTGCGAGAAGGGCGACAGGTTGAGCACCATCTGGTCCAGCCTCAGCAGGTCGCCGAACTGGCCGATGACCAGGGCCACCAGCAGGACCGCCCAGCTCACGGCGGTGTAGCGGGGCAGCAGTCCGAAGAGCAGCGCGCACACACCGATCAGGGTCCACACCGCGGGCACCTGCGCCAGCGCGGCGCCCGTCACCCGGGCCACCTCGCCGAGGTCGCCGCTGTTCAGCCCGTGGGTGAGGCCGGCGGCGGCGCCGGCCAGGGCCAGCATGCCCACCGAGCCGACCGCCGCGACGATCAGGTGGCTGCCGGCCCAGCTCAGCCGCCGCACGGCCGTGGTGAGCACCGGGTCGGCGCGGTGCCCCGACTCCTCGGCCGAAAGCCGCAGCGCGGACTGCACGGCGTAGGCCCCCACGATCATCGCCGTCAGCGAGATGATCGTGGCGAGGAAGACGTCCACGATGTCGCCGCTGCCGCCGAGGTCGCGCAGCAGCTCGTCGATGTCGGGGTTGTCCTCCGCGATGCTCACGGTTCCCTCGGCGAGCGCGCCGAACGCGGCGCCCACCACCAGGAAGCCGAGGCCCCAGCCGACCAGCGAGCCGCGCTGCAAGCGCCACGCCAGGGCCAGCGGATTGCGCAGCCCGGCGGAGGCGTTGACCGGGCCGAGCTTGGGCTTCAGCACGCCCGACCCGATGTCCCTGCGGTCCACGAGCGCGCCGATCCCGAGGACCAGCAGGGCGACGGCGCCGGCGAACACCAGCAGCACCCACCACCGCTCCCCGGCCCAGGGCCTGGCCAGCTCGGCCCAGCCGATGGGGGAGAGCCAGGTCAGGTTCGCCATCGCCCCGCCGTCGGTGCCGCTCGCGGCGTCGCCCGCGGCGCGCAGCAGATACGACCCGCCCAGCACGGCCGCGGCGATCCCGGTCGCGCTGCGGGCCGAGTCGGTCAGCTGCGCGGTGAGCCCGGCGACGAACGCGAACAGGACGCCGATGCCGGCGACTCCCAGCGCGTAGGCGACCGACCCGCCCGCGGGCAGCCCGGTCGCGATCAGTCCGAGAGCGGTGAGCACGGCGATCGCCACGTTCACGCCGATGGTCAGCAGCAGGCCGCTGGCGAGCCACGCCTTGCGGCCGAGCACCGCGGACCCGGCCAGCTCCGCCCGGCCGCTCTCCTCCTCAAGCCGGGTGTGGCGCACCACGAACAGGATGCTCATCAGGCCGACCAGCGTGCCCATGAAGGCGATGAGCTGGTAGGCGTTGATCCCGCCGGTGGTCGACAGGTCGAACGCCCGGCCGCCCAGGGCGAGCAGCGCCGGGTTGCTCCGCACGCTCTCCGCGAACTGCTCGCGCTCGGCCGCGGTGCTGTACAGGTCGTTGTTGGCGGAGGCCGAGGCGACCGTGAAGATCACCATGCCGATGATCCACGCGCTCGCCCGGATGCGGTCGAGTCGCAGAGCGAGCCTCAGCAGCTCGCCCGTGCCGGCGTAGTCCCTCAACGGACCGCCTCCGACTCCGCCGCGTCCCGGTCGCCCGCCGTCGTGTAGTGGCGCATGAACAGGTCTTCCAGTGTGGGGGGACTGCTGATCAGGCTCCGCATGCCCAGGGCCGTGAGGTGCTGCATCGCGGTGTTGAGGTTGTCGGCGTCGACATCGAACTCCACCTGGTTGCCGTTCACCCGCACGTCGTGCAGGCCCGGCAGCCGGGAGAGGTCCGTCGGCGGCTCGGCCAGTTCGGCCCGCACCGAGGTGCGGGTCAGGTGCCGCAGCTCGGTCAGCGTCCCCGACTCCACGGTGCGACCGCTGCGGATGATGCTCACCCGATCGCAGAGCTTCTCCACCTCGGACAGGATGTGACTGGACAGCAGCACGGTCCGCCCGCGGTCGCGCTCCTCGGCCACGCAGTCCTGGAAGACCGACTCCATCAGCGGGTCGAGACCCGAGGTCGGCTCGTCCATGATCAGCAGTTCCACGTCCGAGGCGAAGGCGGCCACCAGCGACACCTTCTGCCTGTTGCCCTTGGAGTAGGCGCGCCCCTTCTTCCGCGGGTCGAGCTCGAAGCGTTCGATCAACTCGTCACGACGCTTGGCGTTCACCCGTCCCCTCAGCCGGCCGAGGAGGTCGATGACCTCTCCGCCGGAGAGAGTCGGCCACAGCGTCACGTCCCCCGGCACGTACGCCAGCCGCCGGTGCAGCTCCACGGCATCCCGCCACGGATCACCGCCCAGCAGCTCGACCGTGCCCGAGTCGGAGCGCAGCAGCCCCAGCAGCACCCTGATGGCGGTCGTCTTGCCCGCGCCGTTGGGGCCGAGGAAACCGTGCACCTCACCGGCCTCGACCGTCAGCTCAAGACCATCGAGCGCGCGTGTTGCCCCAAATGTCTTGACGAGAGAGGAGATTGAGATCTGCGTCGTCATGCGGCCAAGGCTAGTGTAGGTTTCAGCATTTTGCGAGAATTGAAAGAACGGTGAAGGTGCGGTTAGGGTTCCGGGGGAGAAGGGAGCGTCGTGACGACAGAACAAGAGACAACCGGGGGCACGACCGGCCCGGACGGCGGCTGGAGCGCCGAGGAGGCACGCGCCATCGAACGTTTGGGCAACCGGTTCGCGCAGACGGGCCTGTCCCGCATGTCGGCACGGATCTTCGCCGCCCTCGTCATCTCCGACGAGGGCGCGCTCACCGCGGCCGAACTGTGCCGGCGCCTGGGCGTCAGCTCCGGCACGGTCTCCACATCCGTCCAGTACCTCACGGGACTCGGCCTGATCACCCGCGAGAACGTCCCCGGCTCCCGGCGCGACCTCTACCGGGTCCTCGACGACCCGTGGCCGGAGGTCTTCGCCATCCGGGGCCACTGGCTCCGCGACTTCGCCAGCAGCGCCGCCGAGGACATCGGCCGCCTCGACGAGGGCACCCCGGCCGCGGAACGCCTCGCCACCATGCGCGAGTTCGCCCTCTTCGTGATGCCCAAGCTGGACGATATCGTCCACGACTGGCGCCGGCACCGCGCCGAACGCGCCCGCGCCGACGACCCGCCGCGGCCATAGGGGGTACCCGGCCGCGACGCCGCACCGGCAAAAACGGGCAAAACATCCCGACCTGCCCGCGATCCGGGCCCACCACCCCCGGCCCGCCCCGGCGGAACACCGCGAACGGGCCACCAAGACAGGGGTGTAGGGGGAAAGGTCAAGGGTTACCGAACCCGACGGCCACCGGACAGCATGGCGGCACAGACCGCCATGCACGACGGCCCGGCGCGCCCGCCCGCGACCGGGCCGGCGCCGCCGCGCGAACCCGCCCGCCGCGAGCCCTCGTTCGCCTCGCGCCCAGCGGATACCGCGCCAGGAAGGAATGATGACCTTGTCGGGGACCCGAACCACACACGGGCTGGTACTCGGAGGGGGACTGGCCGGGATGCTGGCAGCACGCGTGCTGCGGCGGCATCTCGACCAGGTCACCGTCATCGAGCGCGACGCGCTCCCCGACGGCCCCCAGCACCGCAAAGGGCTCCCGCAGGCCCGCCACTCCCACCTCCTGTGGTCCGGCGGCGCGCGCCTCATCGACTCCCTGCTGCCCGGCACCACGGAACGCCTCAAGGCCGCGGGCGCGCAACGCATCGGCGTCTACCGGAACATGGTCTCGCTGACCTCCTACGGCTGGCAGCAGCGCTTCCCGGAAACCCAGTTCCTCCACGCCGCCAGCCGCCCACTCCTCGACTGGACCATCCGCGACCTCACCCTCGCCGACCCGGCCATCACCCTCAGGCAGCGGACCGAGGCAGTCGCCCTGCTCGGCGACGCCACCCACGTCACCGGCGTCACGATCCGCGACCTCGACGACGGCGCCTCGACCGACCTCACCGCCGACGTCGTCGTCGACACCACAGGCAGAGGCTCCCGCCTCGCCCAGTGGCTCGACGCCCTCGACGTCCCCCCGCCGCAGGAAGACGTCGTCGACTCCGGCATCACCTACGCCACCCGCGTCTACCGCGCCCCGGGGCGCAGCGCCGGCGCGTTCCCCATGGTCAGCATCCACAGCGACTACCGCACCCGGCAACCCGGCAGGTTCGGCCTCATCCTGCCCGTCGAGAACGGCCAGTGGATCGTCACCCTCTCCGGCACCCGCGGCAGCGAACCCCCCACCGACGAAGCCGGATTCGCCGCCTTCGCCAAAGAACTCGCCCACCCGCTCATCAGCGAACTCATCGGGCTCGCCACCCCCCTCACCCCCGTCCAGGGCTCGCGCAGCACCGCCAACCGGCGCCGCTACTTCGAACGCAACAGCGTCTGGCCCGACAACCTCATCGCCCTCGGCGACTCCGTCGCCGGCTTCAACCCCGTCTACGGCCACGGCATGTCCGCCGCCGCCCGCAGCGCCGCCGCCCTCGACCGCGCCCTGCAACGCAACCTCGGCACACCCGACCTCGCCACCAGCGCCCTGCGCGGCATCTCCCGCGCCGTCGACGACCCCTGGAACCTGGCCACCGCCCAGGACATCTTCTACCCCGACTGCCGCGTCAACGCGGACGACCCCCGCCTCGAAGAAGAACTCAACAGCCAGGAACGCTTCACCGAACTCGTCTGCACCGCGGGCCTCACCACCGCGCCCGTCGCCGCGGCCGTCGCCGGCGTCAGCGCCCTCGCCGCACCCGCGACAAGCCTCCAGTCGCCCGCCGTCCTCGGCGCCCTCCGCGACCGGACCGCCACCCCCACCCCCGCACCCGACACGCCGACCCTCACCGACGAGGAATGGGCCCTGGCCACGGCCGAACCCCTCGACGACAACTGACCACCACGGAAACGGCCGGCCGCGCCCCCCGGGAAACCTCCACCCGAGGGCCGCGGCCGGCCGCATCACGTCCCGCGCACCGGCGGAATCAGCCCGCCGGCGCCCCCGAAGGAGCGACGACCCGGCAGTCCGTCCGGCCCACGAGCACCCGCACCTCCGTGACCAGACCGGCCGCGCCCACCCGGATCAGGCTCACCATCCGGAACCGCATGCGCGACCCCGCCGGCGCCTTCAGCTCCGGCGGCGCGTCCATCTCACCGGTCACAGGAAGCACCACCATCTGCCCCTCCATCGAGGTCCGCGGCTCACCGGGCACCTCCTCGATGCCCGCGCCGATCACTCCCGACAGGTACTGCCGCACCGCCTCCTTGCCCACCCGCGGCGGCGTGCCCGCCGGATCCTCGAACCGGATCCCCGGATCGAACAGCGCCAGCACCCCCTCCAGATCACCCGCGTTCAGCAAACGGCAGTACTCCAGCGCAAGCGCCTTGCGCGTCGCGTCGTCAGCCACGGCCGCACCCCCAGGCACAACGGATCATCACTGGTCAGACCCTTCGAGCAGAATCACGTCCGACGGCCCCCAGTAGGAGCGCATGTCATCGATCAGGCCGTCCGCACCCACCCGGATCACCATCACGCACGCGATGCGGATCCGCGCGGTCTCCGGATCGCCCGGCGGCGCGAACACCCCCGTCCGCGCCATGAGCGGCCCGTTCGGCAGATAGTTCATCGTCGAGGTCACCTCGATCGCCGCATACCTGCCCGTCGGGGAACCCACAGGCTCCGCCACCGGAACCTCGTTCACCCGGCACGCCATCGCGTTGCGCACGTGCGACCGCAGCGCGCCGTGCCCGATCCGTTCGCCCGACCCCACCGGGTCCTCGAAACGCACCGCCGGCGCGTACAGCTTCAGCAACTCCTCCAATTCCCCGGCATTGACCCGGCGGCAATGCTCCAGAGCCATTTCCTTGGTCGTCGCTTCATCAGGCAAGAAGTCCCCCAGGAAAGACGCGGCGGCGGGGAGCCCACCCGGCCACGACATTCCGGCACCGGCGACTCCCCGTCCAACCACCCCACAGCGCACGGCGAACCAGGGGAACCCCTAAACCGCCGACGCCACCCCCTACACCGGAGACCGGGGCCCCGCACCTGCACCCGCGGGACCCCGCCGGAACCCCGCCGCGACCCACCCCGGGCGCCCTGACCCGCGCCGACCCGGCGCACCGGCCCCTCACCCCCGCACCCGCCTGCCCAGCAGGAATAGGGGTACACCTCGCGCCACCCGCTCTCCTACTGTGATCAGCATCTTCCTCGTCTCACGAGGAGACGGCGCACCGGCCAGTGCCGGCGGCGGTCCGCATTCCAGGGCGTGTGGCCACTTCGGGCCGCGCCCTGGCATTCCGAGATCAATGGAGTTTCTGGTGGCAGATTCGGGCTTCCCCGCGACGACCACGATTCCCGGATGGAAGAACGAAGGGCGCGACGGCCGCATCGCCATCGTCGGCCTCGCCTCCCGGCTGCCCGCCGCGCCCAGCCCCGACGCGTTCTGGGACCTGCTGAAAAACGGCACCAGCGCCATCACCTCCATACCCGCGGACCGGTGGGACGCCGACACCTACTTCGACGAGGACATCTCAAGCCGCGGCAAGATGAACACCCGCTGGGGCGGCTTCCTCGACCACGTCGACCGGTTCGACGCCTCGTTCTTCGGCATCTCGCCCCGCGAGGCCACCGCCATGGACCCCCAGCAGCGCCTCATGCTCGAACTGAGCTGGGAGGGCATGGAACACGCCGGGATCGTCCCCGCCTCCCTCGGCAGCACCCGTACCGGCGTCTTCTTCGGCGCCATCTGGGACGACTACGCCACCCTGCTCTACCGCCACGGCGCCCAGGACATCAACGCCCACACCGTCACCGGCCTCCACCGCAGCATCATCGCCAACCGCGTCTCCTACGCGCTCGGCCTGCGCGGACCCAGCATGACGGTCGACACCGGCCAGTCCTCCTCCCTCGTCGCCGTCCACCTGGCCTGCGAGAACCTGCGCAGCGGCGCCTGCGACATCGCCGTCGCCGGCGGCGTCAACCTCAACCTCATCCCGGAAAGCACCGTCGGCCCCGCCAAGTTCGGCGCCCTCTCCCCGGACGGCCGCTGCTACACCTTCGACTCCCGGGCCAACGGCTACGTGCGCGGCGAAGGCGCCGGCCTCGTCGTGCTCAAGCCCCTGGACCGCGCCATCGCCGACGGCGACACCGTCTACGCCGTCATCCTCGGCAGCGCCATGAACAACGACGGCGGCGGCGAGGGCCTCACCGTTCCCACCACCGACGGCCAGGAGCAGGTGCTCCGCGACGCCTACGCCCAGGCCGGAGTCGACCCCTCCCACGTCCAGTACGTCGAACTCCACGGCACCGGCACCCGCCGCGGCGACCCCGTCGAAGCCGCCGCCCTCGGCGCCGTCCTCGGCACCGCACGCGACCCGGAACAGCCCCTCGCCGTCGGCTCGGTGAAGACCAACATCGGCCACCTCGAAGGGGCCGCCGGCGTCGCCGGCCTGCTCAAGGTCGCCCTCTCCCTGCACCACCGCGAGCTGCCCGCCAGCCTCAACTACGAAAACCCCAACCCGGAGATCCCGCTCGACGAGCTGCGCCTGCGGGTGCGGACCGACCACGGCGACTGGCCGCGCGCGGACCAGCCGCTCGTCGCGGGCGTCTCCTCCTTCGGCATGGGCGGCACCAACTGCCACATCGTGCTCGCCGAAGCCCCGCCCGAGGCCGCCGACGCGCGGACCCGCGTCGTCTCAGGCGACCCCGCCCTCACCGGCCGGCCGCCTCTGCCCTGGCTGCTCTCCGCCCGCAGCCCCCGCGCCCTCGAACGCCAGGCCAGGCGCCTGGCCGCCGCCGTGGCCGAGGCGGACACGGTCGATGTCGGCTGGTCACTGCTGTCCTCGCGTGCGGTGCTGGAGCACCGGGCCGTGGTGTGGGGCGCGGAGGCCGGTGAGGTGCTGGCCGGGGTGCGCGCGGTGGGTCATGGCGACGCCGCGGTGAATGTGGCGCGTGGTGTCGCGGCTTCCGGTTCTGGTTCCGGGTCGGTGTTTGTGTTCCCGGGGCAGGGGTCGCAGTGGGTGGGTATGGGGCGTGGGTTGTTGGAGTGCTCGCCGGTGTTCGCGGCGCGGTTGGGTGAGTGCGGGGAGGCGTTGGCGCCGTTCGTGGAGTGGTCGTTGGTGGAGGTGCTGCGGGGTGCGGATGAGGGGTGGTTGGAGCGGGTGGATGTGGTGCAGCCGGTGCTGTGGGGGGTGATGGTGTCGTTGGCGGCGGTGTGGGAGTCGGTGGGTGTGGTGCCCTCTGCGGTGGTGGGGCATTCGCAGGGTGAGATCGCGGCTGCTGTGGTGGCGGGTGCGTTGTCGCTGGCGGATGGCGCGCGGGTGGTGGCGCTGCGCTCGCTCGCGATTCGTGAGTTGGCCGGTGGCGGGGGGATGGTGTCCCTGGCGGCGGGTGCGGGGCGGGTGGAGGAGCTGCTCGCCGGGGCTGGTGCGGGTGGGGTGTCGGTGGCGGCGTTGAACGGGCCGTCGGCGACGGTGGTGGCGGGTGATGTGGCGGGGCTCGACGCGGTGATCGCTGCCGCTGAGGCGGCGGGGGTGCGGGCGCGGCGGGTGCCGGTGGACTACGCCTCCCACTCCCCGCACGTCGAGGCGATCGAGGAGCGCATCCTGGCCGACCTGGCGCCGATTGTGCCTCGTTCGTCGCGGGTGCCGTTGGTGTCGGCGGTGTCGGGTGAGGTGCTGGACACGGCGGGGATGGACGCGGGGTATTGGTATCGGAATCTGCGGCAGCCGGTGCGGTTCGCCGACGCGGTGGGCACGGCTTTGTCGTTGGGGTTCCGGTCGGTGGTCGAGGTCAGCGCCCACCCGGTGCTGACGATGAGCGTGCAGGCGGTGGCCGAGGAGACCGAAACCGGCCCGGTCGTCGTCGTGGGCACGCTGCGCCGCAACGAGGACGAGGCCGCGCGGTTGGTGGCTTCCGCTGCCGAGTTGTGGGTCAACGGCGCCACGGTGGACTGGGCGGCGTTCTACGCCGGGCGCGCCGTGCACCGCGTCGACCTGCCCACCTACGCCTTCCAACGCAAGCGCTACTGGATGCGGCCGGGGGACACGGCACTTCCCGCCCACACCCCCGACCCCCTGCCCGAAACCACCGCACCGCCCACCGCCGAAGACCCCATCGACGCGCAGCCCGAACCCGTGACCGCCTGGGGCCAACGCCTCGCCGGCCTGTCGCCCGCCGAACAGGTCCGGGCCGTTCTCGACCGCGTGACGGCCGAAATCGCCATCGTCCTCGGCCACGGACCCGACGACAGCATCGACACCGGGTGGTCCTTCAAGGACATCGGCTTCGATTCACTCACCTCCGTCGAACTGCGCAACCGACTCGCCGCCGCCACCGAACTCAGCCTCTCCTCGGGCCTCCTGTTCGACTACCCCACGCCCGAGGCGCTCGCCTCCCACCTCCGCGCGGCCCTTCTCGACCTGCACGAGGACACGGCCGTCCAGGTCACAGGACCTGCCGTGTCCGATGAGCCGATCGCGATCGTCGGCATGGCCTGCCGCCTCCCCGGCGGCATCACGTCCCCCGAGGACCTGTGGCGGGTGGTGACCGAGGGCCGCGACGTCCTCACCCCCTTCCCCGCCGACCGCGGCTGGGACCTGGACGCCCTCTACGCCGCCGACCCCGCGCAGTCGGGCACCTCCTACACCCGCGAAGGCGGGTTCCTGCACGACGCCCCCGACTTCGACGCGGAGTTCTTCGGCATCAGCCCGCGTGAGGCGCTGGCGATGGACCCGCAGCAGCGCCTGCTGCTGGAAGCCTCGTGGGAGGCACTCGAACGCGCCGGACTGCCCGTCACCTCGCTGCGCGGCAGCCGGACCGGTGTCTTCGCCGGTGCGATGTCCATGGACTACGGAGTCCGGCTGCACGAGACGTCGGAACGCACCGAGGGCTACGGCCTGACCGGCGGCGCGGCGAGCGTCGTGTCGGGCCGCGTGGCCTACACGTTCGGCCTTGAGGGCCCTGCGGTGACGGTGGACACGGCGTGCTCCTCGTCGCTGGTCGCGCTCCACCTGGCCGCGCAGGCGCTGCGCAACGGCGAGTGCGACATGGCGCTGGCCGGCGGCGTCACCGTGATGCCCACGCCCGGCATGTTCGTCGAGTTCAGCCGGCAGCGCGGTCTGGCGGCCGACGGCCGCTGCAAGCCGTTCGCCTCGGCGGCGGACGGCACCGGCTGGAGCGAAGGCGTCGCCGTTCTCGTGGTCGAGCGCCTGTCCGACGCGCGGCGCAACGGGCACCAGGTGCTGGCGCTGGTGCGCGGTTCCGCGATCAACCAGGATGGCGCGAGCAACGGCCTGACCGCGCCGAACGGCCCCTCGCAGCAGCGCGTCATCCGGGCCGCGCTCGCCAGCGCCGGCCTCACCCCCGACGAGGTCGACGCCGTCGAGGCCCACGGCACCGGCACCACGCTCGGCGACCCGATCGAGGCGTCGGCGCTCATCGCCACCTACGGGCAGGGCCGTGCGGAGGACCGGCCGCTGTGGCTCGGCTCGCTGAAGTCGAACATCGGCCACACGCAGGCGGCGGCCGGTGCCGCCGGCCTGATCAAAATGGTGATGGCGATGCGGCAGGGCGTGCTGCCGCGTTCCCTGCACATCGACGAGCCGACGTCGCATGTGGACTGGTCGGCCGGTGCGGTGGAGCTGCTGTCCGAGGCGCGGGAGTGGGCGGAGAACGGCCGCCCGCGCCGGGCGGGCGTGTCGTCGTTCGGCATCAGCGGGACGAACGCGCACGTCATCATCGAGCAGGCACCCGCGGACGCCGAGCCGGGCCCGGTGGTGCTGCCGGGCGACCGCCTCGGAGTGGTGCCGTGGGTCGTGTCCGCGCGCAACGCGGACGCCGTGGCGGCGCAGGCGGAACGGCTGGCGGAGGCCACGCCTGGTCTTGACCCGGTGGACGTCGGGTGGTCGTTGGCCTCCGGGCGTGCGGAGCTGTCCGCGCGTGCGGTGGTATGGGGCCGGAACACCGATGAGCTGATCGCGGCCTTGCGCGGGATCTCGGCCGGTGAGGGTCCGGTCGAGGGCCGGCTCGCGGTGCTGTTCACGGGGCAGGGCGCGCAGCGGGCCCGGATGGGTGCCGAACTGGCCGGCGTCTTCCCGGTGTTCGCGGGTGCCCTGGCCGAGGTGTGTGCCGGGTTCGACGGTCTGCTGCCGCGTCCGCTGGCTGAGGTGCTGGCCGACGAGACCAGCGATGATCTGGATCGGACGGTGTTCACGCAGGCGGGGCTGTTCGCCGTTGAGGTGGCGCTGTGGCGGCTGATCGAGTCCTTCGGGGTGCGGCCGGACTTCGTCGCGGGGCACTCGATCGGTGAGATCGCCGCCGCGCACGTGGCGGGCGTGTTCGACCTCGCGGACGCCTGCCGTCTGGTGGCCGCGCGCGGCTCGCTCATGCAGGCGCTTCCTGCCGGTGGCGCGATGCTTTCCGTGCAGGCCACGCCGGAACAGGTCACCGAGGCCCTGGGCGACATCGACGGCCTGGACATCGCGGCGGTCAACGGGCCGCGGTCCGTTGTGGTGGCTGGTGACGAGGCTGCGATCGACCGGCTCGGCACGGTGCTCACCGAAACGGGTGTGAAGACGCGGCGGCTGTCGGTGTCGCACGCGTTCCACTCGCGCCTGATGGACCCCATGCTGGAGGAGTTCGAGCGCATCGCCGCGCAGATCACCTACCAGGCCCCCGCCATCCCGGTCATCTCCAACGTCACGGGTGAGCCGGCGGGCGAGGAGATCGGCACGGCCGGGTACTGGGTGCGGCACGTGCGCGCCACGGTGCGGTTCGCGGACGGTATTGCCGCGCTGCGTGACGCCGGTGTGTCGACGTTCCTGGAGCTGGGGCCGGACGCGACGCTCACCGCGATGGGTGCGGAGTGCCTGCCCGAGGACGACGCCACCGCCGCGTTCGTCGCCACCACGCGGCGCGAGCGTGACGAGGTGGAGACATTCACCAGCGCCCTGTCCCGCATCTGGGGGCGTGGTGTGTCCGTGGGCTGGAAGGCGGCGTTCGCCGGGCGCGCCGTGCGCCGGGTCGACCTGCCGACCTACGCCTTCCAGCGCAAGCGCTACTGGCTGGAGTCCGGGACCAGCGGCGACCCGGCCGGGCTCGGCCAGAGCGCCGCCGGCCACCCGCTGCTCGGCGCGACCGTCCATCTCGCCGCCGACGGTGGCGTCATGCTCACCGGCCGCCTCTCACTCTGTACCCACGCCTGGCTGGCGGACCACGCCATCGGCGGCACCGTCCTCTTCCCCGGCACCGGCTTCGTCGAACTCGCCATGCGCGCGGGCGACGAGGTCGACTGCGGGCAGGTGCGGGAACTCACCCTTCAGGCGCCACTCGTGCTGCCCGAACGCGGCGCCGTCCAGGTGCAGGTCGTCGTGGGCGTCACCGACGAAGTCGGCCACCGGAACCTGCGCATCTACTCGCGACCGGAGAACGCCGACAACGAGGAAGCCTGGACCTGCCACGCCGAGGGCGTCCTCGGCCGGCAGCCGGCCACGGAGCCCGGCACGGACCTGGCTGTCTGGCCGCCCCAGGGCGCCGAGGCCCTGGACATCTCGACGTTCTATCCGGCCGCGGCGGCGACGGGCTACCACTACGGTCCCGGCTTCCAGGGCCTGCGCGCCGCCTGGCGGCGCGGCGACGAGATCTTCGTCGACGTCGCCCTCCCGGAACCGCTGCAAGCGGACGGTGCCCGGTTCGGACTGCACCCCGCCCTGCTCGACGCCGTTCTGCACGGCCTGCTGCTGGACGCGGGCCAGGGGCTGAGGCTGCCGTTCACCTGGTCCGGCGTAGCGCTGTCCGCCACCGGCGCGACGCAGCTCCGGGCGCGTTTCGCTCCCGCGGGCGCCGACACGTACGCGATCGCCGTCACCGACACCGCCGGCCGGCCCGTCGCGGCGGTCGAGTCGCTCGTGATGCGACCCGTCTCGGTCGGCCAGCTCTCGCTGGCACAGCGGACGGACCGGGACTCCCTCTTCCGGGTGGACTGGACGCCCATCGAGGCGGACGCCGTCAACGAAGCGCCCACCACCGCTGGTTGGGCCGTCCTCGGTGATGACGACCTGAGCCTGGACGTCACGACCGCTGCGCACCTCGACCAGCTCGCAGACCGCGACACCCTCCCCACCACCGTGCTGTTCCCGGTGCAGGCAGCGGACGGTCGGAACGGCGACGTGGCGGAAGCCGCGGAGAACACTGTCGTCGACGCGCTGGCCACCCTGACCGCCTGGCTCGCGGACGAGCGGTTCACCGACTCGCGGCTGGTCGTGGTGACACGCGGCGCGGTCGCGGCGGAACGTGACAGCGACCTGGCCGACCTCGCGCAGTCCCCCGTCTGGGGCCTCGTGCGCGCGGCGCAGACCGAGCAGCCGGGGCGCGTCGTCCTGCTCGACCTCGACCCGGCCGGCGCCCCGGACACGTCCCACCTGCCCGCGGCCGTCGACGCCGCCCTCAGCCGCGACGAGCCGCAGGTCGCGGTGCGCGGCGGCGTGGTGCTGGCGCCCCGGTTGGTGCGGGTGTCGGCCGGTGGCGGTGGTCTGGTGCCGCCGGTGGGTGAGTCGGCGTGGCGCCTGGACGTGCTGGGCGCGGGGACGTTGGAGTCGCTGGCGCTGGTGCCGGCCCCGGAGGAAGCGGGCGTGCTGCCTGCCGGGCAGGTGCGGGTGGCGGTGCGTGCCGCCGGCCTCAACTTCCGTGACGTGCTGATGGGTCTGGGCATGTACCCGGGCGACGTGATGCTGGGCAGCGAGGCCGCCGGTGTCGTCGTCGAGGTCGGCGAAGGAGTCACCGAACTGGCCGTCGGCGACCGCGTGTTCGGCCTGATCCCGCGTGGCTTCGGTTCCCTCGCGACGGTGGACGCGCGGTTGGTGGTGCGGATGCCGGTGGGGTGGTCGTTCGAGCAGGCGGCGTCGGTGCCGGTGGTGTTCCTGACCGCGTACTACGGCCTGGTGGACCTGGCCGGGTTGCGG
The DNA here is from genome assembly GCF_020410765.1 of Streptomyces marincola. Classification (NCBI taxonomy): domain Bacteria; kingdom Bacillati; phylum Actinomycetota; class Actinomycetes; order Kitasatosporales; family Streptomycetaceae; genus Streptomyces; species Streptomyces marincola. Next base: position 6,371,247 of record NZ_CP084541.1, read on the forward strand.
GCGGGGGAGTCGGTGCTGGTCCATGCCGCCGCGGGCGGCGTGGGCATGGCGGCGGTGCAGCTCGCCCAGCACCTGGGCGCCACGGTGTTCGCCACGGCCAGTGAGGCCAAGCAGGAGGTCGTGCGGGAGCTGGGGGTGCCGGTGGAGCGGATCGCGTCCTCGCGCGATCTGGATTTCCGGGACACCTTCCTCGCCGCGACCGGCGGCGCCGGTGTGGATGTGGTGCTGGACGCGCTGGCGCGGGAGTTCGTGGACGCCTCCCTCGAACTGCTGCCGCGCGGCGGCCGGTTCGTGGAAATGGGCAAGACCGACATCCGCGACCCGGAACAGGTCGCCGCCGACCACCCCGGCGTCCGCTACCGCGCCTTCGACGTGGCCGAAGCAGGCCCCGAGCGCACGAACGAACTCCTCACCGACATCGTGCGCCTCTTCGAACAGGGCGCGCTGCGTCCGTTGCCGGTGAAGTCGTGGGACGTGCGGCGGGCGCCCGAGGCGTTCCGGTACATGTCCCAGGCCAAGCACATCGGCAAGATCGTGCTCACCGTGCCGGCGGGGCTCGACCCGCAGGGCACGGTGCTGATCACCGGCGGCACCGGAACGCTCGGCTCGCTCCTCGCCCGCCACCTGGTGGCCGAGCACGGGGTGCGTTCGCTGGTGCTGACCAGCCGCAGGGGTCTTGAGACGCCGGGCGCCGCCGAACTGGCCGCTGAACTGGCCGAGTCGGGAGCCCGGGTCGAGATCGTCGCCTGCGACGCGGCCGACCGCGACGCACTGGCCGCCGTCCTGTCCGCCATCCCGGCCGCACACCCGCTGACCGGCGTCGTCCACGCCGCCGGCGTGGTGGACGACGGCGTCGTCGGGTCGCTGTCGGCCGACCAGGTACGACGGGTCATGCGCCCCAAGGTCAGGGCCGCCCTCAACCTGCACACCCTCACCCAGGAAGCCGACCTGCGGCTCTTCCTGACCTACTCCTCCTGCGCCGGCCTGCTCGGCAACGCCGGGCAGGCGAACTACGCGGCGGCGAACACCTTCCTCGACGCCCTGGCCGCCCACCGCCGCGCCCAAGGGCTGACCGGCACCTCCGTGGCCTGGGGACTGTGGGACGGTTCGGGCGGCGGCATGGGCGGCGCGCTCGCCGACGCCGACATCGCCCGCCTCGGACGGGCCGGGCTGGTCCCCATGCCGGCCGACGAGGGCCTGCGCCTGTTCGACGCGTCCTCCGGCGTGGACGAGCACGTCGTCATGGCCGCCCGCCTCGACCTGGCGGGACTCCGCAGGCGCGTGGAACGCGGCGCGGAGCTGCCCCCCGTGCTGCGCGGACTGGTGCGCGTCTCCGGTCGGCGCACGGCCGAGGCAGCCGGCACCGGAAGCGCGGACGGACTGCTCGGCGCCGCCGTCGCCGCGCTGCCCAGCGCGGAAGAACGCGAGCGCTACGTCATCGATGTCGTGCGCGGACACGTCGCCTCCGTGCTCGGCCACGGCTCGGCACAGGCGGTCGCCGTCGAGCGGACGTTCAAGGAACTGGGATTCGACTCCCTCACCGGAGTCGAGCTGCGCAACCGCCTGATCTCCGCGACCGGTGTGCGGTTGCCGGCGGGCGTGGTGTTCGACTACCCGACTCCGGCCGCTCTGGGCGCGTTCGTGCTGGGGCAGGTGTGGCAGGCCGCCGATGAGACGGCTGCGGCTGCCGCGCCGTCGGCCGTGTCGGCGGTGTCGGTGGACGAGCCGATCGCGATCGTCGGCATGGCCTGCCGACTTCCGGGCGGGGTGTCCTCGCCCGAGGACCTGTGGCGGCTGGTCGAGGAGGGCGTGGACGCCGTTGGCGCGTTCCCGACCGACCGTGGCTGGGACCTGGACGCGCTGTACGACCCGGACCCGGCGCGTTCCGGCACCTCCTACGCCCGTGAGGGCGGCTTCCTCTACGACGCCGGAGACTTCGATCCGCAGTTGTTCGGGATCAGCCCGCGCGAGGCGCTGGCGATGGACCCCCAGCAGCGCCTGCTGCTGGAAACGTCGTGGGAAGCCCTCGAACGCGCCGGCCTGCCCCCCACCTCCCTGCGCGGCACCCGGACCGGTGTCTTCGCCGGAGCCATCGCGCAGGAGTACGGCTCCCGGCTGCACGAAGCGTCTCAGAACGTTGAGGGCTACGCCCTGACCGGTGGCACGGCGAGCGTTGTGTCGGGCCGGGTGGCGTACACGTTGGGGCTTGAGGGTCCCGCGGTGACGGTGGACACGGCGTGCTCCTCGTCGCTGGTGGCGCTGCACCTGGCGGTGCAGTCGCTGCGGAACGGCGAGTGCGAGATGGCGCTGGCCGGCGGCATCACGGTGATGCCCACGCCCGGCATGTTCGTTGAGTTCAGCCGGCAGCGCGGTCTTGCGGCGAACGGGCGGTGCAAGCCGTTCGCGTCGGCGGCGGACGGCACGGGGTGGGCCGAGGGCGTCGGCGTCCTGGTCGTCGAGCGGCTTTCGGACGCGCGGCGCAAGGGCCACCGGGTGCTCGCGGTGGTGCGCGGTTCGGCGATCAACCAGGACGGCGCCAGCAACGGCCTGACCGCGCCGAACGGCCCCTCGCAGCAGCGCGTCATCCGGGCCGCGTTGGCCAGCGCGGGGCTGACCACACGCGATGTCGACGCGGTGGAGGCGCACGGCACCGGCACGGCGCTCGGTGACCCGATCGAGGCCGAGGCGCTCATCGCGACCTATGGGCAGGGCCGGCCCGAGGGCCAGCCGCTGTGGCTGGGCTCGCTGAAGTCGAACATCGGCCACTCGCAGGCGGCTGCGGGCGTGGCTGGTGTGATCAAGATGGTGATGGCGATGCGGCAGGGTGTGCTGCCGCGTTCGCTGCACATCGATGAGCCGACGTCGCATGTGGACTGGTCGGCGGGTGCGGTGGAGCTGCTGTCCGAGGCGCGGGAGTGGGCGGAGAACGGCCGCCCGCGTCGGGCGGGTGTGTCCTCGTTCGGTATCAGCGGGACGAACGCGCACGTCATCATCGAGCAGGCGCCGGCGGATGCCGAGCCGGGCGCGGTGGTCGTCGCGGCCGACCGCGGTCCGGTGTGGGACGGCCCCATCCTTCCGTGGGTGGTTTCCGCGGGTGGTGCGGAGGCGTTGGCGGGTCAGGCGGGTCGGCTCGCGGAGGCGGTCGGCGGTGCTGGTGTGGATGCGGTGGATGTGGGTTGGGCGTTGGCGTCCTCGCGTGCGGTGTTGGAGCACCGGGCCGTGGTGTGGGGTGCGGAGACCGGCGAGTTGGTGTCCGGTCTTGCCGGTGTGGCTTCGGCGGCGGCGGTGGCGAACGCGGCGCGTGGTGTCGCGGCTTCCGGTTCTGCTTCCGGGTCGGTGTTTGTGTTCCCGGGGCAGGGGTCGCAGTGGGTGGGTATGGGGCGTGGGTTGTTGGAGTGCTCGCCGGTGTTCGCGGCGCGGTTGGGTGAGTGCGGGGAGGCGTTGGCGCCGTTCGTGGAGTGGTCGTTGGTCGAGGTGCTGCGGGGTGCGGATGAGAGCTGGCTGGAGCGGGTGGATGTGGTGCAGCCGGTGTTGTGGGGGGTGATGGTGTCGTTGGCGGCGGTGTGGGAGTCGGTGGGTGTGGTGCCCTCTGCGGTGGTGGGGCATTCCCAGGGCGAGATCGCGGCTGCTGTGGTGGCGGGTGCGTTGTCGCTGGCGGATGGCGCGCGGGTGGTGGCGCTGCGCTCGCTCGCGATCCGTGAGTTGGCCGGTGGCGGGGGCATGGTGTCCCTGGCCGCGGGCGCGGAGCGGGTGGAGGAGCTGCTCGCCGGGGCTGGTGCGGGTGGGGTGTCGGTGGCGGCGTTGAACGGGCCGTCGGCGACGGTGGTGGCGGGTGATGTGGCGGGGCTCGACGCGGTGATCGCCGCCGCTGAGGCGGCGGGGGTGCGGGCGCGGCGGGTGCCGGTGGACTACGCCTCCCACTCGGCTCATGTGGAGGCGATCGAGGAGCGGATCCTGGCCGACCTGGCGCCGATTGTGCCTCGTTCGTCTCGGGTGCCGTTGGTGTCGGCGGTGTCGGGTGAGGTGCTGGACACGGCCGGGATGGATGCGGGGTACTGGTATCGGAATCTGCGGCAGCCGGTGCGGTTCGCCGACGCGGTCGGCACGGCTCTGTCGTTGGGGTTCCGGTCGGTGGTCGAGGTCAGCGCCCACCCGGTGCTGACGATGAGCGTGCAGGCGGTGGCCGAGGAGACCGAAACCGGGCCGGTCGTCGTCGTGGGCACGCTGCGCCGCAACGAGGACGAGGCCGCGCGGTTGGTGGCGTCCGCTGCCGAGTTGTGGGTCAACGGAGCCACGGTGGACTGGACGGCGTTCTACGCCGGGCGCGCCGTGCACCGCGTGGACCTGCCCACCTACGCCTTCCAGCGTGAGCGGTTCTGGTTGGTGGAGGAGTCGGGTCGTGGGGATGTGAGTGGTGCGGGGCTGGCGGCGGCGGAGCACCCGTTGCTCGGTGCGGCGGTGCGGTTGGCCGGCGATGGCGGTGTGATGCTGACGGGCCGGTTGTCGTTGCGTACGCATCCGTGGTTGGCGGATCACGCGGTGAACGGCACGGTGCTGTTCCCGGGGACCGGGTTCGTCGAGCTGGCCATCCGCGCCGGCGACGAAGTCGGCAGCGGCCACCTGCGTGAGGTGACCCTCCAGGCCCCGCTGCCCCTGCCGCAGCGCGAAGCCGTGCTGGTGCAGGTCGTCGTCGGCGCCGCCGACGCCTCCGGGCGCCGCGAGGTGCGCGTCTACTCCCAGCCGGAGAACGCGGACATCGAACAGTCCTGGACCTGTCACGCCGAAGGCGTGCTGACGGAGGAACCGGCGGACGCGGCTGCGGGCCCGGACCTGTCGGTGTGGCCGCCGCAGGGCGCGGAGCCGGTCGACGTCTCCGCGTTCTACCCGGCCGCCGCCGAAGCCGGCTACGAGTACGGGCCGGTGTTCCAGGGGCTGCGTGCGGCCTGGCGGCGTGGTGAGGAGATCTTCGCCGAGGTCGCCCTGCCGGAGGACGAGCAGGCTTCGGCCGCGTCGTTCGGTATCCACCCCGCGCTTCTCGACGCCGCCCTCCACGCCATGGTGTCGGAGGGAGACGGTGGCCTGCGGCTGCCGTTCACCTGGTCAGGCGTCTCCCTGCTGGCCTCGGGCGCCGTGGCGGCTCGGGTCCGGCTGGAGATGCTGGGCCAGGACACCTTTGCCGTCGACATCGCCGACGGGACCGGGCAGCCGGTCGCCGCTGTCAACTCCCTGACTCTGCGGTCCATCACGGACGAGCAGCTGCTCGGCGCGGCGCCGGCTGGGCAGGACGTGCTGTTCCGGCTGGACTGGCCTGCTCTGCCGACGCCGGAAGCCGTTCCCGCCCCCGACTGGACCGTGTGGGGCGACGACACCCTCGGCGTTTCCGGGCCGACCATGGCCGGGCTTGAGGCTCTGGAGGACGGCACCGTCCCCGCCACCGTGGTCCTGTGCGCCGCGGACGCCGGGCGGGAGGCCACCTCCGCCGCGCTTGCCGCCGGCGAGATGGCTTCGGCCGTGCATGCCTCGGTGCTGCGCGTGTGGCAGCAGGTGTGCGCGTGGCTGGCGGACGAGCGTTTCGCCGAGTCCCGTCTCGTCGTGGTGACCAGGGGCGCGGTGGCCGCTGGGGCGGACGGGGACGTCACGGACCTGGCCCACACGTCGGTGTGGGGCATGATCCGGTCGGCGCAGTCGGAGAACCCCGGGCGCCTGGTGCTCGTGGACCTGGACCCGAGCGCCGGTGCGGAAGAAGGGGTGACGTCTGCCCTCGCCTCGGCTCTCGCGTTGGATGAGCCGCAGGTGGCGGTGCGTGGTGGTGGTGTGGTGGTGCCGCGGTTGGTGCGGGCCGGGGCGGGTTCGGAGCAGGCCGCGGTTGAGGGTGTGGATGCGTCGGGGACGGTGTTGATTACGGGTGGTACGGGTGTGTTGGGTGGGTTGCTGGCGCGGCATCTGGTGGAGCGGTATGGGGTGCGGTCGTTGGTGTTGACGAGTCGTCGTGGGTTGGCGGCGGATGGTGCGGTGGAGTTGGTGGCGGAGCTGCGGGCGGCTGGTGCGTCCGTCGAGGTGGTGGCGTGTGATGCGGCGGATCGTGAGGAGTTGGCGCGGGCGTTGGCGTCGGTGCCGGCGGAGTTCCCGTTGCGTGGTGTGGTGCACGCGGCCGGCGTCCTCGACGACGGGCTCACGCAGAACCTCACCCCGGAGCGTTTCGAACGCGTTCTGCGCCCGAAGGTCGACGCGGCGATAAACCTGCACGAATTGACGCTGGACATGGATATCCGGCTCTTCGCCGTGTATTCGTCGTACGCGGGCATCATGGGTAATGCGGGTCAGGGGAATTATGCGGCGGGGAATGCGTTTGTGGATGGGTTGGTGGCGTATCGGCGTGGGTTGGGGTTGTCGGGTGTGTCGTTGGCGTTTGGGTTGTGGGGTGTGGAGTCGGGGTTGACTGGTGGTGTGGTGGGTCGTGGTGTGGGTGCGGGTGTGGTGGTGGGGTTGTCGGTGGGTGAGGGGTTGGGTGTGTTTGATCGGGGTGTGGGGTTGGGTGGGTTGGTGGTTGGGGTGCGTTTTGATTGGGGTGTGGTGCGGGGGCAGGTGCGTGGTGGTGTGGGGTCGTCGGTGTTGCGTGGGTTGGTGTCGGTGGGGGGTCGGCGTGTGGTGCGTGGTGGTGGGGTTGTGGGTGGGGGTTCGGGGTTGGTGGGGCGTTTGGTGGGGGTGTCGGAGGGTGAGCGGTTGGGTGTGGTGTTGGAGGTGGTGCGGGGTGCGGTTGCTGGTGTGTTGGGGCATGTGTCGGGTGAGGTGATTGGTGGGGAGCGGGCGTTCAAGGATTTGGGGTTTGATTCGTTGTTGGCGTTGGAGTTGCGTAATCGGTTGGGTGAGTTGGTGGGGGTGCGGTTGCCGGCGACGTTGGTGTTTGATTATCCGACGCCGGTGGCGTTGGCGCGGTTTGTGTTGGGTGAGTTGATGGGTGGTGTGGTGGAGGGTGTGGGTTCTGGTGTGGTGTCGGTGGGTTCGGGTGTGGTGGATGATCCGGTGGTGATTGTGGGTGTGGCGTGTCGTTATCCGGGTGGGGTGGGTTCGGCTGAGGATTTGTGGGGGTTGGTGCGTGCGGGTGGGGATGCGGTGGGTGATTTTCCGGTGGATCGGGGTTGGGATGAGGGTTTGTATGATGCGGATCCGGATGCGCGGGGGAAGGTGTATGCGCGTGCGGGTGGGTTCTTGTATGACGCGGCGGAGTTTGATGCGGGGTTGTTTGGTATCAGTCCGCGTGAGGCGACGGCGATGGATCCGCAGCAGCGGTTGTTGTTGGAGACGGTGTGGGAGGTGTTTGAGCGGGCTGGTGTTCCGGCGGATGGTGTGCGTGGGTCCCGCACGGGCGTTTTCGTGGGATCGATGTACCACGACTACACGAGCCGCCTGAATCGAGTCCCCGAAGACATCGAGGGCTACATCGGCACGGGTTCTTCCGGCAGCGTGATCTCGGGTCGGTTGGCTTACACGTTCGGGCTTGAGGGTCCCGCGGTGACGGTGGACACGGCGTGCTCCTCGTCGCTGGTCGCGCTGCACCTGGCGGCGCAGGCGTTGCGGAACGGTGAGTGCGAGATGGCGCTTGCCGGTGGTGTGACGGTGATGTCGACGCCGACGACGTTCGTTGATTTCTCGCGGCAGCGTGGTTTGTCGGCGGACGGCCGGTGCAAGTCGTTTGCTTCGGCGGCGGACGGCACGGGCTGGTCCGAGGGTGTGGGTGTGCTGTTGCTTGAGCGTCTTTCGGACGCGCGGCGCAACGGCCACCAGGTCCTGGCGGTGGTGCGCGGTTCGGCGATCAACCAGGACGGCGCCAGCAACGGTCTGACCGCGCCGAACGGTCCTTCGCAGCAGCGCGTCATTCGGCAGGCACTCGCCAGCGCTGGTCTGGCAGCTGCGGACGTGGACGCGGTCGAAGCCCACGGGACCGGCACGCGGTTGGGTGACCCGATTGAGGCGCAGGCGTTGCTGGCGACGTACGGGCGGGATCGGGCGGATGACCGGCCGTTGTGGTTGGGGTCGATCAAGTCGAACATCGGTCATTCGCAGGCGGCTGCGGGTGTGGCTGGTGTGATCAAGATGGTGATGGCGATGCGGGAGGGTGTGCTTCCGCGGTCGCTGCACATTGATGAGCCGTCGGAGCATGTGGACTGGTCGGCGGGTGCGGTCGAGCTGCTGGTGGAGGAGCGGGCCTGGCCGGAGACGGGGCGTGCGCGTCGGGCGGGTGTGTCGTCGTTCGGCGCGTCGGGCACGAACGCGCACGTGATCCTGGAGCAGGCCCCGGCCGAGGACATCGAGCCGAAGCCCGTGGTGCTGCCGGGCGACCGCCTGCCGGTGATCCCGTGGGTGATATCCGCCCATGGCGCCGACGCTGTGGCGGCGCAGGCGGAACGACTCGCGAACGTCACGCCTGGTCTTGACCCGGTGGATGTCGGGTGGTCGTTGGTGTCCGGGCGCGCGGCGCTGCCGTCTCGTGCGGTGGTGTGGGGCCGGGACACTGAGGAACTGGTCGCGGCTCTGGGTGAGGTCTCCGCTGCCGAGCAGGTGGTCGAGGGCCGGGTCGCGGTGCTGTTCACGGGGCAGGGTGCGCAGCGGGCCCGGATGGGTGCCGAGCTGGCTGCCGCTTTCCCGGTGTTCGCGGATGCTCTGGCCGAGGTGTGTGCCGGGTTCGATGGGTTGTTGCCGCGTCCGCTGGCTGAGGTGCTGGCCGACGAGACCAGTGATGATCTGGATCGGACGGTGTTCACACAGGCGGGGCTGTTCGCGGTCGAGGTCGCGCTGTGGCGCCTGATCGAATCGTTCGGCGTCAAGCCCGACTTCGTCGCGGGGCACTCGATCGGTGAGATCGCCGCCGCGCACGTGGCGGGGGTGTTCGACCTCGCGGACGCCTGCCGTCTGGTGGCCGCGCGCGGTTCGCTGATGCAGGCGCTCCCTGCCGGTGGCGCGATGCTGTCGGTTCAGGCCACGCCGGAAGAGGTCAGCGAGGCTCTGGACGACGTCGACGGTCTGGACATTGCGGCCGTCAACGGCCCGCGCTCGGTCGTCGTGGCCGGTGAGGAGGCGGCGGTCGAGCGGCTGCGGGAGTCGTTCACCGAAGCTGGGGTGAAGACGCGGCGGCTGTCGGTCTCGCACGCGTTCCACTCCCGCCTGATGGACCCGATGCTGGAGGAGTTCGAGCGCATCGCCGCGCAGATCACCTACCGCGCCCCCGCCATTCCCGTGGTGTCGAACGTCACGGGTGAGCTGGCCGGGGTGGAGATCGGGTCGGCGGAGTACTGGGTGCGGCACGTGCGCGCCACGGTGCGGTTCGCGGACGGTATTGCCGCGCTGCGTGACGCCGGTGTGTCGACGTTCCTGGAGCTGGGGCCGGACGCGACGCTGACGGCGATGGGTGCGGAGTGCCTGCCCGAGGACGACGCCACCGCCGCGTTCGTCGCTGCCACGCGGCGTGAGCGTGACGAGGTGGAGACGTTCACCAGTGCCCTGTCCCGGGTCTGGGGGCGTGGTGTGTCCGTGGACTGGAAGGCTGCGTTCGCCGGGCGCGCGGTGCGCCGGGTCGACTTGCCGACGTATGCCTTCCAGCGGCAGCGGTACTGGCTCGAAGGCGACACCAGCGGCGACCTGAGCGGCGTGGGCCAGAGCGCGGCCGAGCACCCGCTGCTCGGCGCGGCCGTCACGTTGGCGGCCGGAGGCGGTGCCATGCTCACCGGCCGTCTGTCGTTGCGCAGCCACCCGTGGCTGGCGGACCACGCGGTGGGTGGGGCGGTGTTGTTCCCGGGGGCCGGGTTTGTCGAGTTGGCGATTCGTGCTGGTGACGAGGTCGGGTGCGGGTATGTGCGGGAGTTGACGCTTCAGGCGCCTTTGGTGCTGCCGGAGCGTGGTGGGGTGCAGGTGCAGGTGGTTGTCGGTGGGGCCGATGACGCCGGTCAGCGGGACGTGCGCGTCTACTCCCGTCTGGAGAACGCCGAGGCTGATGAGGCGTGGACCTGCCACGCCGAGGGTCTGCTCGCTGCCGAGGTGGCCCAGCCTGTCGAGACGGGGTTGGTGGAGTGGCCGCCGGTGGGTGCGGTGGCGGTTGATGTGTCGGGGTTGTATGGGGAGGTTGCTGGGGCGGGGTATGGGTATGGGCCGGCGTTCCGTGGGTTGCGTGGGGTGTGGCGGCGTGGTGAGGACGAGGTGTTCGCCGAGGTTGTGTTGCCGGAGGGTGAGCGGGAGCGTGCGGGTGGTTTTGGGATGCATCCGGCGTTGTTGGATGCGGTGTTGCATGGGGCGTTGGTGATGGATGGTGGGGTGTCGGGGTTGCGGTTGCCGTTTGTGTGGTCGGGTGTGTCGTTGGTGGCGTCGGGTGCGGTGTCGGTGCGGGTGCGGTTGGTGCGTTCTGGGGTGGATGGGTTGTCGGTGGTGGTGGCGGATGGTGTGGGTGGTTTGGTGGCGCGGGTGGAGTCGTTGGTGTTGCGGCCGGTGTCGGTGGGGCAGTTGTCGGCTGCGGCGGGTGCGGGTGCGGAGTTGGAGACGTTGTTCCGGGTGGAGTGGACGCCGGTGGGTGGGGAGGTTGCCGGGGCCGGGGTGGGGTCTGCGGGTGATTGGGTGGTGTTGGGTGAGGATGGGGTGGGGCTTGGGGTTGCGCGGGTGGGGTCTTTGGGTGAGCTGGAGGGTGGTGCGGTGCCGTCGGTGGTGGTGTTGCCGTTGGTGTCGGGTGGGGTGGGTGCTGAGGGTGCGGTTCAGGTTGCTGGTGGGGTGTTGGAGTGGGTGCGGGAGTTTGTTGCGGATGAGCGGTTGGCGGGGTCGCGTCTGGTCGTGGTGACGCGGGGTGCGGTGGCCGCGGGTGCGGGCGAGGACGTGACGGATCTCGCGCACGCCCCGGTATGGGGTCTGATCCGCTCCGCCCAGTCCGAGCTGCCGGGGCGTTTGCTGCTGGTCGACCTGGACGCGGCAGTCGAGGTGTCGGACGAGGCCATCGCGTTTGCGGTCTCCTCGGCGCTGAGTGTTGAGGCGGCTGCTGGTGAGTCGCAGGTGGTGGTGCGGGGTGGTGTGGTGTTGGTGCCGCGGTTGGTGCGGGTGGTGTCGGGTGGTGGGGTTGGTTTGGTGCCGCCGGTGGGTGAGGTGGCGTGGTCGGTGCAGTCTGTGGGTGGGGGGACGTTGGAGTCGTTGGCGTTGGTGGGGGAGCCGGGGGCTCGGGGTGTGTTGGGTGCGGGTGAGGTGCGGGTTGCGGTGCGTGCCGCGGGGTTGAACTTCCGTGATGTGTTGATGGGGTTGGGGATGTATCCGGGTGAGGCGGTTTTGGGTGGTGAGGCTGCTGGTGTGGTGGTCGAGGTGGGTGAGGGTGTTGAGGGTCTGGCTGTGGGGGATCGGGTGTTCGGTCTGATCCAGCGCGGGTTCGGTCCGTTGGCGGTGGTGGACGCGCGGTTGGTGGCGCGGATGCCGGTGGGGTGGTCGTTCGAGCAGGCGGCGTCGGTGCCGGTGGTGTTCCTGACCGCGTACTACGGCCTGGTGGATCTGGCCGGGTTGCGGGCGGGGGAGTCGGTGCTGGTCCATGCTGCCGCGGGTGGTGTGGGCATGGCGGCGGTGCAGCTCGCCCAGCACCTGGGCGCGACGGTGTTCGCCACGGCCAGTGAGGCCAAGCAGGAGGTTGTGCGGGAGCTGGGGGTGCCGGTGGAGCGGATCGCGTCCTCGCGCGATCTCGACTTCCGCGACGCGTTCCTCGCCGCGACCGGCGGCGCCGGTGTGGATGTGGTGCTGGATTCGCTGGCGCGTGAGTTCGTGGACGCCTCTCTTGAGTTGCTGCCGCGTGGTGGGCGGTTCTTGGAGATGGGGAAGACGGATATTCGTGATGCGGATCGGGTTGCGGCTGATTTTGCGGGTGTGTGGTATGCGGCGTTTGATATGCAGGATGCGGGGCCGGATCGTATTGCTGGGATGCTCGGTGAGTTGTTGGAGCTGTTTGAGCGGGGTGTGCTGCGTCCGTTGCCGGTGAGGTCGTGGGATGTGCGGCGGGCCCCGGAGGCGTTCCGTTTCATGTCCCAGGCCCGGCACATCGGGAAGATCGTGCTGACCGTGCCGCCGGCTCTCGACTCGCAGGGCACGGTGCTGATCACGGGTGGTACGGGAACGCTCGGCTCGCTGCTGGCTCGTCATCTGGTGGTCGAGCACGGGGTGCGTTCGCTGGTGCTGACCAGCCGCAGGGGCCTTGAGTCCCCGGGCGCGGTGGAGCTGGCGGCTGAGTTGGAGCAGGCGGGCGCGCGGGTCGAGATCGCCGCCTGCGACGCGGCCGACCGTGATGAACTGGCCGCTGTGCTTTCCGCTGTTCCGGCTGAGCACCCGCTGACCGGTGTGGTGCATGCTGCGGGTGTGGTGGATGACGGTGTGGTGGGGTCGTTGTCTGGGGAGCGGTTGCGGCGGGTGATGCGGCCGAAGGTGGAGGCTGCGTGGAATCTGCATGAGTTGACGCGTGATGCGGGTCTGTCGTTGTTCGTGTTGTATTCGTCGGCTGCTGGTGTGTTCGGTAATCCGGGGCAGGCGAATTACGCGGCGGCGAACACGTTCCTCGACGCCCTGGCTGTCCACCGTCGTGCGAACGGCCTGCCCGCCACCTCCCTCGCCTGGGGCCTGTGGGGAGGCGTCGGCGGCATGGGCGGTGAGTTGGACGAGGCCGACGTGGCCCGTCTGGGACGTTCCGGCGTTGTCGCTCTCACGGCCGACGAGGGGTTGAAGCTCTTCGATGTGGCGTGTGGGGTGGATGAGGGGTTGTTGGTTGCTGCGCGGTTGGATGTGGCGGGGTTGCGGGGTCGTGTGGCTGGTGGGGGTGTGGTGCCGTCGGTGTTGCGTGGGTTGGTGCGTGGTGCGGGTCGGCGTGTGGCGGAGGGTGTGTCGGGTGGTTCCGGTGGTGGGGCGTTGGGTGCGGCGTTGGCGGGGTTGGGGACGGCGGTGGAGCGGGAGCGGTATGTGGTGGATGTGGTGCGTGGTCATGTGGCGTCGGTGTTGGGGCATGGGTCGGCGCAGGCGGTGGCGGTGGACCGGTCGTTCAAGGAGTTGGGTTTCGACTCGTTGACGGCGGTGGAGTTGCGGAACCGGTTGAACGCGGCGGCGGGTGTGCGGTTGCCGGCGGGTGTGGTGTTCGACTACCCGACTCCGGCTGCTCTGGGCGCGTTCGTGCTGGGGCAGGTGTGGCAGGCCGCCGATGAGGCGGCGCCGGTGGCTGCGGCGTCGGCTGTGTCGGTGGTGTCGGTGGATGAGCCGATCGCGATTGTGGGTATGGCGTGCCGGTTCCCGGGTGGGGTGTCCTCGCCCGAGGGGCTGTGGCGGCTGGTCGAGGAGGGTGTGGACGCGATCGGTGCGTTCCCGACCGACCGTGGCTGGGACCTGGAGGGTCTGTATGACCCGGACCCGGCGCGTTCCGGTACGTCGTATGCGCGTGAGGGCGGGTTCCTGTATGACGCGGCGGACTTCGATCCGCAGTTGTTCGGGATCAGCCCGCGTGAGGCGCTGGCGATGGACCCGCAGCAGCGCCTGCTGCTGGAAGCGTCCTGGGAAGCCCTCGAACGCGCCGGCCTGCCTCCCACCTCACTGAAGGGCACGGCCAGCGGAGTCTTCATCGGTGCCGGCTACCCGAGCTACCTCTCGGACCTCCAGCACACGCCGGACGTCGCCGAGGGCTTCTCTCTCACCGGCACGACGACGAGCGTGATCTCCGGCCGAGTGGCGTACACGTTGGGGCTTGAGGGTCCCGCGGTGACGGTGGACACGGCGTGCTCCTCGTCGCTGGTGGCGCTGCACCTGGCGGTGCAGTCGCTGCGGAACGGCGAGTGCGAGATGGCGCTGGCCGGCGGTGTGACGGTGATGCCGAAGCCCGGCATCTTCGTGGAGTTCAGCCGGCAGCGTGGGCTGGCGCCGAACGGGCGGTGCAAGCCGTTCGCGTCGGCGGCGGACGGCACGGGGTGGGCCGAGGGCGTCGGCGTCATCGTGGTGGAGCGGCTTTCGGACGCGCGGCGCAAGGGCCACCAGGTCCTGGCCGTCGTGCGCGGCTCGGCCATCAACCAGGACGGCGCCAGCAACGGCCTCACCGCGCCGAACGGCCCCTCGCAGCAGCGCGTCATCCGCCAGGCCCTGGCCAACGCCGGCCTCGCGACCACCGACATCGACGCCGTCGAGGCCCACGGCACCGGCACGCCGCTCGGGGACCCGATCGAGGCCGAGGCGTTGATCGCCACCTATGGGCAGGACCGGCCCGAGGGCCAGCCGCTGTGGCTCGGCTCGCTGAAGTCGAACATCGGCCACACCCAGGCCGCCTCCGGCATCGCCGGCGTCATCAAGATGGTGATGGCGATGCGGCAGGGCGTGCTGCCGCGTTCCCTGCACATTGACGAGCCGACGTCGCATGTGGACTGGTCGGCGGGTGCGGTGGAGCTGCTGTCCGAGGCGCGGGAGTGGGCGGAGAACGGCCGCCCGCGCCGGGCAGGTGTGTCCTCGTTCGGTATCAGTGGCACGAACGCGCACGTCATCATCGAGCAGGCGCCGGTTGACGGCGACCCGGGTGCGCTGGTCGTCCGCGCGGACAACGGCCCCGTTTGGCAGGGTCAGGTGCTGCCGTGGGTGGTTTCCGCGGGTGGTGCGGAGGCGTTGGCGGGTCAGGCGGGTCGGCTCGCTGAGGCGGTCGGCGGTGCTGGTGTGGATGCGGTGGATGTGGGTTGGGCGTTGGCGTCCTCGCGTGCGGTGTTGGAGCACCGGGCCGTGGTGTGGGGTGCGGAGACCGGCGAGTTGGTGTCCGGGTTGCGGGGTGTGCTGTCGGGTGAGGTGTCGGGCCGGGCCGTCGTAGGTGTGGCGGGGTCTGATGCGGGTGCTGGGTCGGTGTTTGTGTTTCCTGGGCAGGGGTCGCAGTGGATCGGTATGGGGCGTGGGTTGCTTGATGCGTCGCCGGTGTTCGCGGCGCGGTTGGGTGAGTGCGGGGAGGCGTTGGCGCCGTTTGTGGGGTGGTCGTTGGTCGAGGTGCTGCGGGGTGCGGATGAGGGGTGGTTGGAGCGGGTGGATGTGGTTCAGCCGGTGTTGTGGGGGGTGATGGTGTCGTTGGCGGCGGTGTGGGAGTCGGTGGGTGTGGTGCCCTCTGCGGTGGTGGGGCATTCGCAGGGTGAGATCGCGGCTGCTGTGGTGGCGGGTGCGTTGTCGTTGGCGGATGGCGCGCGGGTGGTGGCGCTGCGCTCGTTGGCTATCCGTGAGTTGGCCGGTGGCGGGGGCATGGTGTCCCTGGCTGCGGGTGCGGGGCGGGTGGAGGAGCTGCTGGCTTCTGCTGGTGCGGGTGGGGTGTCGGTGGCGGTGTTGAACGGGCCGTCGGCGACGGTGGTGGCGGGTGATGTGGCGGGGCTCGACGCGGTGATCGCTGCCGCTGAGGCGGCGGGGGTGCGGGCGCGGCGGGTGCCGGTGGACTACGCCTCCCACTCCCCGCACGTCGAGGCGATCGAGGAGCGGATCCTGGCCGACCTGGCGCCGATTGTGCCTCGGTCGTCGCGGGTGCCGTTGGTGTCGGCGGTGTCGGGTGAGGTGCTGGACACGGCCGGGATGGATGCGGGGTATTGGTATCGGAATCTGCGGCAGCCGGTGCGGTTCGCCGACGCGGTGGGCACGGCTCTGTCGTTGGGGTTCCGGTCGGTGGTCGAGGTCAGCGCGCATCCGGTGCTGACGATGAGCGTGCAGGCGGTGGCCGAGGAGACCGACACCGGGCCGGTCGTCGTCGTGGGCACGCTGCGCCGCAACGAGGACGAGGCCGCGCGGTTGGTGGCGTCCGCTGCCGAACTGTGGGTCAACGGCGCCACGGTGGACTGGGCGGCGTTCTACGCCGGGCGCGCCGTGCACCGCGTGGACCTGCCCACCTACGCCTTCCAGCGTGAGCGGTTCTGGTTGGTGGAGGAGTCGGGTCGTGGGGATGTGAGTGGTGCGGGGCTGGCGGCGGCGGAGCACCCGTTGCTCGGTGCCTCGGTCACGCTGGCGGCCGATGGCGCTGTGGTGCTGACGGGCCGGTTGTCGTTGCGTACGCATCCGTGGTTGGCGGATCACGCGGTGAACGGCACGGTGCTGTTCCCGGGGACCGGTGTCGTCGAGCTGGCCATCCGCGCCGGCGACGAAGTCGACTGCCAGCACCTGGCCGAGCTCACGTTGCAGGCGCCGCTCGTGCTCCCGGAGCGCGGTGGGGTTCGGGTGCAGGTCGTTGTCGCGGCGCCGGACGGTGCCGGGCGACGAGACGTCCATGTCTACTCCCGTGGCGAGGACGCCGATCCTCGTGACGCGTGGACCTGCCATGCCGAAGGTGTGCTGCTTGGCGAGCGGGTCGACGCGGCCGACGGGGCGGATCTGTCGGTGTGGCCGCCGGTGGGTGCGGAGCCGGTCGACGTGTCGGAGTTCTACTCGGAGGCCGCCGCGGCGGGGTACGGGTACGGGCCGGTGTTCCAGGGGCTGCGTGCGGCCTGGCGGCGCGGTGAGGAGATCTTCGCCGAGGTCGCCCTGCCGGAGGACGAGCAGGCTTCGGCCGCGTCGTTCGGTATCCACCCCGCGCTCCTCGACGCCGCCCTCCACGCGAACGGCCTCGTAGCCGGCACGGAGGGAGACGTGCGTCTGCCGTTCGCCTGGTCGGGAGTGTCCCTCCTGGCCGTGGGCGCGGCCTCGGTGCGGGTCCGGCTGTCCGTGGTGGGTGAGGACGCGTTGTCCGTCGATCTCGCGGACACGGCCGGCCGGCCGGTGGCGACGGTCGCCTCGTTGTCTGTCCGGCCGGTGTCCGCCGAGCAGCTGGCGACCGCGGGAGCCGGCGGCTCCGATGTGGACAACGTCGCCTTCCGCCTGGAGTGGACCGCCACGGGCCTGCCCGCGGACGAGACGCACCAGGTCGCCTCGCCGGAGACCTGGGTCTCGCTGGGCGAGGACCACCTCGGTCTCGGCCTGCGCGGTGTCGCGGAACTGGATGAGCTGGCGGCCGGCGAGGTGCCGCCCGTGGTGCTCCTGCCTGTGGGCGGCGACGTGCTGGAGGGCGAGGTCGGCAGCGACCTGGCCGGAGTCGTGCACGAGACCTCGGCGCGGGTGCTCGACACGGTGCAACGGTGGCTGGCGGACGAGCGTTTCGCCGAGTCCCGTCTGGTCGTGGTGACCAGGGGCGCGGTGGCCGCCGGCGACGACGAGCGGATGACCGGGCTGGCGCAAGCCGCGGTGTGGGGCCTGGTGCGTTCCGCCCAGTCGGAGAACCCCGGGCGCCTGCTCCTTGTCGATCTTGATCCCGAAGCGGTCGGCACGGACGAGCACGCACGGGGCGCGGCGTGGATCGAAGATGCTCTCGCGTTGGATGAGCCGCAGGTAGCGGTGCGTGGTGGTGGTGTGGTGGTGCCGCGGTTGGTGCGGGCCGGGGCGGGTTCGGAGCAGGCCGCGGTTGGGGCTGGGGTTGAGGGTGTGGATGCGTCGGGGACGGTGCTGATTACGGGTGGTACGGGTGTGTTGGGTGGGTTGCTGGCTCGGCATCTGGTGGAGCGGTATGGGGTGCGGTCGTTGGTGTTGACGAGTCGTCGTGGGTTGGCGGCGGATGGTGCGGTGGAGTTGGTGGCGGAGCTGCGGGCGGCTGGTGCGTCCGTCGAGGTGGTGGCGTGTGATGCGGCGGATCGTGAGGAGTTGGCGCGGGCGTTGGCGTCGGTGCCGGCGGAGTTCCCGTTGCGTGGTGTGGTGCACGCGGCCGGCGTCCTCGACGACGGGCTGATCACCTCGCTGAACGACGAGCGGCTGCATGCGGTGATGCGCCCGAAGGTCGACGCGGCACTGCACTTGCACGACCTCACGCGTGATGCCGACCTGTCGCTGTTCGTCGTCTATTCCTCGGCTGCCGGCATATTCGGTAATGCGGGTCAGGGGAATTATGCGGCGGGGAATGCGTTTGTGGATGGGTTGGTGGCGTATCGGCGTGGGTTGGGGTTGTCGGGTGTGTCGTTGGCGTTTGGGTTGTGGGGTGTGGAGTCGGGGTTGACTGGTGGTGTGGTGGGTCGTGGTGTGGGTGCGGGTGTGGTGGTGGGGTTGTCGGTGGGTGAGGGGTTGGGTGTGTTTGATCGGGGTGTGGGGTTGGGTGGGTTGGTGGTTGGGGTGCGTTTTGATTGGGGTGTGGTGCGGGGGCAGGTGCGTGGTGGTGTGGGGTCGTCGGTGTTGCGTGGGTTGGTGTCGGTGGGGGGTCGGCGTGTGGTGCGTGGTGGTGGGGTTGTGGGTGGGGGTTCGGGGTTGGTGGGGCGTTTGGTGGGGGTGTCGGAGGGTGAGCGGTTGGGTGTGGTGTTGGAGGTGGTGCGGGGTGCGGTTGCTGGTGTGTTGGGGCATGTGTCGGGTGAGGTGATTGGTGGGGAGCGGGCGTTCAAGGATTTGGGGTTTGATTCGTTGTTGGCGTTGGAGTTGCGTAATCGGTTGGGTGAGTTGGTGGGGGTGCGGTTGCCGGCGACGTTGGTGTTTGATTATCCGACGCCGGTGGCGTTGGCGCGGTTTGTGTTGGGTGAGTTGATGGGTGGTGTGGTGGAGGGTGTGGGTTCTGGTGTGGTGTCGGTGGGTTCGGGTGTGGTGGATGATCCGGTGGTGATTGTGGGTGTGGCGTGTCGTTATCCGGGTGGGGTGGGTTCGGCTGAGGATTTGTGGGGGTTGGTGCGTGCGGGTGGGGATGCGGTGGGTGATTTTCCGGTGGATCGGGGTTGGGATGAGGGTTTGTATGATGCGGATCCGGATGCGCGGGGGAAGGTGTATGCGCGTGCGGGTGGGTTCTTGTATGACGCGGCGGAGTTTGATGCGGGGTTGTTTGGTATCAGTCCGCGTGAGGCGACGGCGATGGATCCGCAGCAGCGGTTGTTGTTGGAGACGGTGTGGGAGGTGTTCGAGCGGGCTGGTGTTCCGGCGGATGGTGTGCGTGGGTCCCGCACGGGCGTTTTCGTGGGATCGATGTACCACGACTACGCCAGCAGGTTCAGCAGGATTCCGGAGGACATGGAGGGCTACGTCGGAATCGGTGCATCGGGTAGTGCCGTTTCCGGTCGGTTGGCTTACACGTTCGGGCTTGAGGGTCCCGCGGTGACGGTGGACACGGCGTGCTCCTCGTCGCTGGTGGCGTTGCATTTGGCAGCGCAGGCGTTGCGGAACGGTGAGTGCGAGATGGCGCTTGCCGGTGGTGTGACGGTGATGTCGACGCCGACGACGTTCGTTGATTTCTCGCGGCAGCGTGGTTTGTCGGCGGACGGCCGCTGCAAGTCGTTTGCTTCGGCGGCGGACGGCACGGGCTGGTCCGAGGGTGTGGGTGTGCTGTTGCTTGAGCGTCTTTCGGACGCGCGGCGCAACGGCCACCAGGTCCTGGCGGTGGTGCGCGGTTCGGCGATCAACCAGGACGGCGCCAGCAACGGCATCACCGCGCCGAACGGCCCCTCGCAGCAGCGCGTGATCCGGGCCGCGCTGGCCAGCGCCGGCCTCGCGTCCGACGAGGTCGATGCGGTGGAGGCACACGGCACCGGTACGACCCTCGGTGACCCGATTGAGGCGCAGGCGTTGCTGGCGACGTACGGGCGGGATCGGGCGGATGACCGGCCGTTGTGGTTGGGGTCGATCAAGTCGAACATCGGTCATTCGCAGGCGGCTGCGGGTGTGGCTGGTGTGATCAAGATGGTGATGGCGATGCGGGAGGGTGTGCTTCCGCGGTCGCTGCACATTGATGAGCCGTCGGAGCATGTGGACTGGTCGGCGGGTGCGGTCGAGCTGCTGGTGGAGGAGCGGGCCTGGCCGGAGACGGGGCGTGCGCGTCGGGCGGGTGTGTCGTCGTTCGGTGCGTCGGGCACGAACGCGCACGTGATCCTGGAGGAGGCCCCGGCCGAGGACGTCGAGCCGAAGCCCGTGGTGCTGCCGGGCGACCGCCTGCCGGTGATCCCGTGGGTGGTGTCCGCGCGGGATGCGGATGCCGTCGTGGCGCAGGCGGAACGGCTGGCCGAGGCCGCTGTTGAGCTGGATCCGGCGGATGTCGGGTGGTCGTTGGTGTCCGGGCGTGCGGCGCTGCCGTCTCGTGCGGTGGTGTGGGGCCGGGACACTGAGGAACTGGTCGCGGCTCTGGGTGAGGTCTCGGCTGCGGAGCAGGTGGTCGAGGGCCGGGTCGCGGTGCTGTTCACGGGGCAGGGTGCGCAGCGGGCTCGGATGGGTGCGGAACTGGCTGCCGCGTTCCCGGTGTTCGCGGAGGCCCTGGCCGAGGTGTGTGCCGGGTTCGATGGTCTGCTGCCGCGTCCGCTGGCTGAGGTGCTGGCCGACGAGACCAGTGACGACCTGGATCGGACGGTGTTCACGCAGGCGGGGCTGTTCGCGGTCGAGGTGGCGCTGTGGCGGCTGATCGAGTCGTTCGGCGTCAAGCCGGACTTCGTCGCGGGGCACTCGATCGGTGAGATCGCCGCCGCGCACGTGGCGGGGGTGTTCGGTCTTGAGGACGCCTGCCGTCTGGTGGCGGCGCGCGGTTCGCTGATGCAGGCGTTGCCTGCCGGTGGTGCGATGCTGTCGGTTCAGGCCACGCCGGAGCAGGTCAGCGAGGCCCTGGCGGATGTTCCTGAGCTTGATGTGGCGGCGGTCAACGGGCCGCGGTCCGTTGTGGTGGCCGGTGAGGAGGCGGCGGTCGAGCGGCTGCGGGAGTCGTTCACCGAAGCTGGTGTGAAGACGCGGCGGCTGTCGGTGTCGCATGCGTTCCACTCGCGGCTGATGGATCCGATGCTGGAGGAGTTCGAGCGGGTCGCTTCGACGCTCACCTACCGCGCCCCCGCCATTCCCGTGGTGTCGAACGTCACGGGTGAGCTGGCCGGGGTGGAGATCGGGTCGGCGGAGTACTGGGTGCGGCACGTGCGCGCCACGGTGCGGTTCGCGGACGGTATTGCCGCGCTGCGTGACGCCGGTGTGTCGACGTTCCTGGAGCTGGGGCCGGACGCGACGCTCACCGCGATGGGTGCGGAGTGCCTGCCCGAGGACGACGCCACCGCCGCGTTCGTCGCTGCCACGCGGCGTGAGCGTGACGAGGTGGAGACGTTCACCAGTGCCCTGTCCCGGGTCTGGGGGCGTGGTGTGTCCGTGGACTGGAAGGCTGCGTTCGCCGGGCGCGCGGTGCGCCGGGTCGACTTGCCGACGTATGCCTTCCAGCGGCAGCGGTACTGGCTCGAAGGCGACACCAGCAGCGACCCGACTGGACTCGGCCTCGGCGCGGCCGAACACCCGCTGCTCGGTGCCGCCGTCAACCTGGCGGGGGACAACGGCCTGGTGCTGACCGGGCGGCTTTCTCTCCGGACTCACCCGTGGCTGGCGGACCACGCGGTGGGTGGGGCGGTGTTGTTCCCGGGGGCCGGGTTTGTCGAGCTGGCGATTCGTGCTGGTGACGAGGTCGGGTGTGGTCATCTGCGGGAGCTGACGCTTCAGGCGCCTTTGGTGCTGCCGGAGCGTGGTGGGGTGCAGGTGCAGGTGGTTGTCGGTGGGGCCGACGACTCCGGTCAGCGGGACGTGCGCGTCTACTCCCGCCCTGAGCACAACGACACCGACCAGGTCTGGGTCATGCATGCGGAAGGCGTGCTCGCACGGGAGCAGTCTGTCTCCGCCGTGACGGGGTTGGTGGAGTGGCCGCCGGTGGGTGCGGTGGCGGTTGATGTGTCGGGGTTGTATGGGGAGGTTGCTGGGGCGGGGTATGGGTATGGGCCGGCGTTCCGTGGGTTGCGTGGGGTGTGGCGGCGTGGTGAGGACGAGGTGTTCGCCGAGGTTGTGTTGCCGGAGGGTGAGCGGGAGCGTGCGGGTGGTTTTGGGATGCATCCGGCGTTGTTGGATGCGGTGTTGCATGGGGCGTTGGTGATGGATGGTGGGGTGTCGGGGTTGCGGTTGCCGTTTGTGTGGTCGGGTGTGTCGTTGGTGGCGTCGGGTGCGGTGTCGGTGCGGGTGCGGTTGGTGCGTTCTGGGGTGGATGGGTTGTCGGTGGTGGTGGCGGATGGTGTGGGTGGTTTGGTGGCGCGGGTGGAGTCGTTGGTGTTGCGGCCGGTGTCGGTGGGGCAGTTGTCGGCTGCGGCGGGTGCGGGTGCGGAGTTGGAGACGTTGTTCCGGGTGGAGTGGACGCCGGTGGGTGGGGAGGTTGCCGGGGCCGGGGTGGGTTCTGCGGGTGATTGGGTGGTGTTGGGTGAGGATGGGGTGGGGCTTGGGGTTGCGCGGGTGGGGTCTTTGGGTGAGCTGGAGGGTGGTGTGGTGCCGTCGGTGGTGGTGTTGCCGTTGGTGTCGGGTGGTGTGGGTGCTGAGGGTGCGGTTCAGGTTGCTGGTGGGGTGTTGGAGTGGGTGCGGGAGTTTGTTGCGGATGAGCGGTTGGCGGGGTCGCGTCTGGTCGTGGTGACGCGGGGTGCGGTGGCCGCGGGTGCGGGCGAGGACGTGACGGATCTCGCGCACGCCCCGGTATGGGGTCTGATCCGCTCCGCCCAGTCCGAACTTCCCGACCGCTTGCTCCTGGTCGACATCGACCGAGACGGTGACGAGCACCTTGTCGGTGCGGTGGAAGCCGCTTTGGCCTCGGGTGAGTCGCAGGTGGTGGTGCGGGGTGGTGTGGTGTTGGTGCCGCGGTTGGTGCGGGTGGTGTCGGGTGGTGGGGTTGGTTTGGTGCCGCCGGTGGGTGAGGTGGCGTGGTCGGTGCAGTCTGTGGGTGGGGGGACGTTGGAGTCGTTGGCGTTGGTGGGGGAGCCGGGGGCTCGGGGTGTGTTGGGTGCGGGTGAGGTGCGGGTTGCGGTGCGTGCTGCGGGGTTGAACTTCCGTGATGTGTTGATGGGGTTGGGGATGTATCCGGGTGAGGCGGTTTTGGGTGGTGAGGCTGCTGGTGTGGTGGTCGAGGTGGGTGAGGGTGTTGAGGGTCTGGCTGTGGGGGATCGGGTGTTCGGTCTGATCCAGCGCGGGTTCGGTCCGTTGGCGGTGGTGGACGCGCGGTTGGTGGCGCGGATGCCGGTGGGGTGGTCGTTCGAGCAGGCGGCGTCGGTGCCGGTGGTGTTCCTGACCGCGTACTACGGCCTGGTGGATCTGGCCGGGTTGCGGGCGGGGGAGTCGGTGCTGGTCCATGCCGCCGCGGGCGGCGTGGGCATGGCGGCGGTGCAGCTCGCCCAGCACCTGGGCGCGACGGTGTTCGCCACGGCCAGTGAGGCCAAGCAGGAGGTTGTGCGGGAGCTGGGGGTGCCGGTGGAGCGGATCGCGTCCTCGCGCGACCTGGACTTCCGCGACGCGTTCCTTGCGGCGACCGGTGGTGCGGGTGTGGATGTGGTGTTGGATTCGCTGGCGCGTGAGTTCGTGGACGCCTCTCTTGAGTTGCTGCCGCGTGGTGGGCGGTTCTTGGAGATGGGGAAGACGGATATTCGTGATGCGGATCGGGTTGCGGCTGATTTTGCGGGTGTGTGGTATGCGGCGTTTGATATGCAGGATGCGGGGCCGGATCGTATTGCTGGGATGCTCGGTGAGTTGTTGGAGCTGTTTGAGCGGGGTGTGCTGCGTCCGTTGCCGGTGAGGTCGTGGGATGTGCGGCGGGCGCCGGAGGCGTTCCGTTTCATGTCCCAGGCCCGGCACATCGGGAAGATCGTGCTGACCGTGCCGCCGGCTCTCGACTCGCGGGGCACGGTGCTGATCACGGGTGGTACGGGGACGCTCGGTTCGCTGCTGGCTCGTCATCTGGTGGTCGAGCACGGGGTGCGTTCGCTGGTGCTGACCAGTCGCAGGGGCCTTGAGTCCCCGGGCGCGGTGGAGCTGGCGGCTGAGTTGGAGCAGGCGGGCGCGCGGGTCGAGATCGCCGCCTGCGACGCGGCCGACCGTGATGAACTGGCCGCTGTGCTTTCCGCTGTTCCGGCTGAGCACCCGCTGACCGGTGTGGTGCATGCTGCGGGTGTGGTGGATGACGGTGTGGTGGGGTCGTTGTCTGGGGAGCGGTTGCGGCGGGTGATGCGGCCGAAGGTGGAGGCTGCGTGGAATCTGCATGAGTTGACGCGTGATGCGGGTCTGTCGTTGTTCGTGTTGTATTCGTCGGCTGCTGGTGTGTTCGGTAATCCGGGGCAGGCGAATTACGCGGCGGCGAACACGTTCCTCGACGCCCTGGCTGTCCACCGTCGTGCGAACGGCCTGCCCGCCACCTCCCTCGCCTGGGGCCTGTGGGGCGAGAGCAGCGGGATGACCGGCCACCTCGGCAGTGCTGAACTGGGCCGGATGGCCGGCAGCGGCATCCAGCCGTTGTCGAACGCCGATGGACTCGCGGCGTTCGATGTGGCGTGTGGGGTGGATGAGGGGTTGTTGGTTGCTGCGCGGTTGGATGTGGCGGGGTTGCGGGGTCGTGTGGCTGGTGGGGGTGTGGTGCCGTCGGTGTTGCGTGGGTTGGTGCGTGGTGCGGGTCGGCGTGTGGCGGAGGGTGTGTCGGGTGGTTCCGGTGGTGGGGCGTTGGGTGCGGCGTTGGCGGGGTTGGGGACGGCGGTGGAGCGGGAGCGGTATGTGGTGGATGTGGTGCGTGGTCATGTGGCGTCGGTGTTGGGGCATGGGTCGGCGCAGGCGGTGGCGGTGGACCGGTCGTTCAAGGAGTTGGGTTTCGACTCGTTGACGGCGGTGGAGTTGCGGAACCGGTTGAACGCGGCGGCGGGTGTGCGGTTGCCGGCGGGTGTGGTGTTCGACTACCCGACTCCGGCTGCTCTGGGCGCGTTCGTGCTGGGGCAGGTGTGGCAGGGCGGGGATGAGGCGGCGCCGGTGGCTGCGGCGTCGGCTGTGTCGGTGGTGTCGGTGGATGAGCCGATCGCGATTGTGGGTATGGCGTGCCGGTTCCCGGGTGGGGTGTCCTCGCCCGAGGGGCTGTGGCGGCTGGTCGAGGAGGGTGTGGACGCGATCGGTGCGTTCCCGACCGACCGTGGCTGGGACCTGGAGGGTCTGTATGACCCGGACCCGGCGCGTTCCGGTACGTCGTACGCCCGTGAGGGCGGGTTCCTGTATGACGCGGCGGACTTCGATCCGCAGTTGTTCGGGATCAGCCCGCGCGAGGCGCTGGCGATGGACCCGCAGCAGCGCCTGCTGCTGGAAGCGTCCTGGGAAGCCCTCGAACGCGCCGGCCTGCCCCCCACCTCACTGCGCGGCAGCCAGACCGGTGTCTTCGCCGGCATGGTGTCCGCCGACTACGCCTCCCGGCTTCCCGAGGTGCCGCAGAACGTCGAGGGCTTCCTCGGGCTGGGCAACGCCGCGAGCGTCGCCTCCGGCCGACTCGCCTACACGTTCGGGCTTGAGGGGCCCGCGGTGACGGTGGACACGGCGTGCTCCTCCGCCTTGGTCGCCCTGCACCTCGCCACCCAGGCCCTGCGCCAGGACGAGTGCGAGATGGCGCTGGTCGGCGGCGTCGCGGTCATGCCGTCGCCCAACATGTTCGTCGAGTTCAGCCGGCAGCGCGGCCTCGCGCCCGACAGCCGCTGCAAGACGTTCTCCGCGCAGGCCGACGGCACCGCGTGGAGCGAGGGCGTCGGCGTCCTGGTCGTCGAGCGGCTTTCGGACGCGCGGCGCAAGGGCCACCAGGTGCTCGCGGTGGTGCGCGGCTCGGCGATCAACCAGGACGGCGCCAGCAACGGCCTCACCGCGCCGAACGGCCCCTCGCAGCAGCGCGTCATCCGCCAGGCCCTGGCCAACGCCGGCCTCGCGACCACCGACATCGACGCCGTCGAGGCCCACGGCACCGGCACCTCCCTCGGCGACCTCATCGAAGCCCAGGCGCTCATCGCGACCTACGGGCAGGACCGGCCCGAGGACCGGCCGTTGTGGCTCGGCTCGCTGAAGTCGAACATCGGCCACACCCAGGCCGCCTCCGGCATCGCCGGCGTCATCAAGATGGTGATGGCCATGCGGCAGGGCGTGCTCCCGCGCTCCCTGCACATCGACGAGCCCTCGCCGCAGGTCGACTGGGAGACCAGCGGTCTGGCGCTGCTCGGCCGGGCCCAGCCGTGGCAGGAGCACGACGGGCCCCGTCGGGCGGGCGTGTCGTCGTTCGGCATCAGTGGCACGAACGCGCACGTCATCATCGAGCAGGCAGCCGAGCCGGAAGCGCCCGCGGAGCCGGTTGCCAAGGCCCAGCCGCCCGTGGTGCCGCTGGCCCTTTCGGGCCGCACCGAGGCCGCGCTGCACGCCCAGGCCGGACGCATGGCCGCGTTCGCCGCCGAACGCGCGGCCCAGCCCGGCGGCACCGGGTCGCTCCTCGACGTGGGTCACTCGCTGGCCTCGACCCGCGCGGCCCTTGAGCACCGCGCCGTGATCGTCGCCGACGACGAGGCCGCCGCTCTCCGCGCGCTGGAAGCGCTCGCCGCCGGGGGAACCGCGCCCGCACTCGTGCGCGGCACCACCGAGGCGGCCGACGGCTCCGTCGCCTTCCTCTTCACCGGTCAGGGCAGCCAGCGCCTGGGCATGGGGCAGGCGCTGGCTGCGGCGGACCCAACGTTCGCGGCCGACCTGGACGCCATCCTCGACGGATTCGACGCGCACCTCGAACGGCCGCTGCGCGACGCGGTCTTCGCGGCACCGGACGGCCCGGACGCCGATCTGCTCGACCAGACCGCCTACACCCAGCCCGCGCTGTTCGCCATCGAGGTGGCTCTCTTCCGCCACGTCGAACGCCTCGGCGTGCGGCCCGACTTCGTCGCCGGTCACTCGATCGGCGAGCTGGCCGCCGCCCACGTCGCCGGAGTGCTCTCGCTCGCCGACGCGACCGCCCTCGTCGCGGCCCGCGGCCGGCTGATGCAGGCGCTGCCCGCCGGGGGCGCGATGGCCGCGATCCAGGCCACCGAGGAAGAAGTCGTCGAAACCCTGACCGGGCGGGACGACACCGTTGCCCTGGCCGCGATCAACGGCCCCGACTCCGTCGTCATCGCCGGCGACGCCGACGCCCTGGCCGAGGTCGTCGAGGTGTGGCGGGCGAGGGGCCGCAGGACCAAGCGCCTGCGGGTCAGCCATGCCTTCCACTCCCCGCACATGGACGGCATGCTGGAGGAGTTCGCCGCCTTCGCGCGCACCCTCACCTTCCACGAGCCGCGCATCCCCGTCGTCTCCAACCTGCTCGGAACGGCCGCCCCGGCCGCGGAGCTGACGTCGCCCGAGTACTGGGTCCGGCACGTCAGGCAGCCGGTCCGCTTCCTCGACGGCATCCGCTGGCTGCGCGCCCAGGGCGTCACCGCGTTCCTCGAACTCGGCCCGGACGGGACCCTCACCGCGATGGCCGACGACTGCCTCGCCGCCGGCCCCGCCGACGCCTCGCCCGAGGATGACGGCACCGCATCCGCCCCGCCGCTGCTCACCGCCGCACTGCGCGGCGACCAGCCGGAGCCGGTCACGCTGCTGCGCGCGCTGGCCGAACTGCACGTCCGCGGCATCACCGTCGACTGGACCGCCCACTACGCCGGCACCGGCGCGACGACGATCGCCCTGCCCACCTACCCGTTCCAGCGGGAGCGGTACTGGCTCCAGAACGCGGCGGCCCCGGCGGGTGCGGAACGCGCCCACGCCACCGACGAGGTGGATGCCCGCTTCTGGGCGGCTGTGGAACGCGGTGACCTGGGCGACCTCGCCGGAACGCTCGGCCTGGAGCTGCCCGCGGGCACCGACCCGCGCACCGACCCCGACGCCCTGCTGCCCGCCCTCGCCGCCTGGCGCCGCACACAGCGCGAGCGCACCACCAGCGGCACCTGGCGCTACCGGGTGACCTGGCAGCCCGTCGCCGAGCTGCCGACCGGGCCGCTCGCCGGCACGTGGCTGGTCGTCCTGCCCGCCGCCCCGGGCACCGGCCCCGCCGCCGACGGCGGCCCGGCCCCCGTCGCCGCCGACTGGGTCGCAGCGTCCCTCCGCGCCCTTGAGGACCGCGGCATCCGTGCCGAGCGGCTCGTCGTGGACCCGGCCACCACCGACCGCGAGGGCTTCGCCGCCCTTCTCGCGTCCGCCACCGCCGCGGGCCCGGTCGCGGGCGTTCTCTCCTACCTCGCGCTTGCCGAGCAGCCGCTGCCCGGCCGCCCCGCGGTGTCCGCCGGCCTCGGCGCGACGCTCGCTCTCATGCAGGCGACGGTGGACGCCGGTCTCGACGCGGCCCTGTGGTGCGTGACCCGTGAAGCGGTCGCCACCACGCCCGCCGAGGGCACCGACGCCCCCGCCGCGGCTCAACTGTGGGGCCTCGGCCGCACGTTCGCCCTGGAACACCCGCACGCCTGGGGCGGTCTGGTGGACCTCCCGGCCACCATCGACACCGCCACCGCCGACCGGTACGCCGACGTGCTGGGCAACAGCGCGGGTGAGGACGAGTGCGCCGTCCGGCCCTCGGGCGTCTTCCTGCGCCGCCTCGCACGCGCCTCCCTCACCACCGAGGACGGCCGCGCCGGGACCTGGCGCCCCGCGGGCACCGCGCTGGTGACCGGCGGCACCGGCGGCCTGGGCGCACACGTCGCCCGCTGGCTCGCCCACGCCGGTACCGAGCACCTGGTGCTCACCAGCCGGCGCGGCGAGGACGCCCCGGGCGCGGCTGAACTGGCCGAGGAACTGCGCGCCACCGGCACCGAGGTCACCGTCGCCGCCTGCGACGTCAGCGACCGGGCAGCCGTCGCGCGGCTCCTGGCCGACCTCGACGGCTCGCAGGAGCTGCCGCCGCTCACCACGGTCGTGCACGCCGCCGGCACCGGCCAGTTCACCGCCGTCGCGGCCATGGACCAGGACGAGCTGTCCCACGTGCTGTCCGCCAAGGTGGCCGGCGCCACGCACCTGCACGAACTCCTGGGCGACCGCGCGCTCGACGCGTTCGTCCTCTTCTCGTCCATCTCCGGTGTCTGGGGCAGCGGAAGCCAGGGCGCCTACGCAGCCGCCAACGCCTACCTCGACGCCCTCGCGGAACACCGCCGCTCCCGCGGCCTCGCGGCCACCGCCGTCGCCTGGGGCGCGTGGGCCGAGGGCGGCATGGTGACCGAGGACAAGGTCGAGCACATGCTGCGGCTCGGCATCCGGCCGATGCGGCCCGCGCTCGCGATCAGCGCCCTTCAGCAGGCACTCGACCACGGGGACACCACCGTCACGGTCGCTGATCTGGACTGGGAGCGGTTCGTCCCGGCGTTCACCGTGACCCGGCCGAGCGCGCTGCTCGCCGACCTGCCGGAGGCGCGCCGCCACCTCGCGGCCCCGGAAGCCGCGGAACGGCCGTCCGCGCCGCGCGACTCCGACCTCGTCCGGCGGCTCTCCGGCCTCTCCGCCGCCGAGCAGCAGCAGGCACTCGCGCACATCGTGCTCACCGAGGCCGCCGCCGTCCTCGGGCACGCGTCCGCCGACCGCATCGAGACCGCGCAGACGTTCAAGGACCTCGGCTTCAGCTCCCTGTCCGCCGTCGACCTGCGGAACCGGCTCAACGCCGCGACCGGCCTCTCCCTGCCCGCCACGCTGGTCTTCGACTACCCGACGCCGCACGCGCTCGCCGGCTTCCTGCGCGGTGAACTGCTCGGCACCGGGCAGCCGGCCCAGGACAGCGTGCGCACCGATGCCGCGCTCGTGGCCGGAACGGGCGGCGGCGCGGGCACCCGCGAGCCGATCGCCATCGTCGCCATGGCCTGCCGCTTCCCCGGCGGCGTGGAGTCCCCCGAGGACCTGTGGCGCCTGATCGCCGACGGAACCGACGCCATCAGCTCCTTCCCCACCGACCGCGGCTGGGACCTGGACGCGCTGTACGACGCGCGCGCCGAACGCCCCGGCACCTCCTACGTCAGGGAGGGCGGCTTCCTGCACGACGTCGCGGACTTCGACGCCGGGTTCTTCGGGATCAGCCCGCGTGAGGCGCTGGCGATGGACCCGCAGCAGCGCCTGCTGCTTGAGACGTCCTGGCAGACCCTGGAACGCGCCGGCATCGACCCGCAGACGCTGCGAGGCAGCGGCACCGGCGTGTTCATCGGCTCCAACCTCCAGGACTACAGCACCCTGCTGAGCGAAGCGGCCGAACTCGTCGAGGGCTACCACGCCACCGGCTCCTCCGCCGCCGTCGTCTCCGGCCGGATCGCCTACGCCCTCGGGCTCGAAGGCCCCACGGTCACCGTCGACACGGCGTGCTCCTCGTCGCTGGTCGCCCTGCACCTCGCCGCCCAGGCGCTGCGGAACGGCGAATGCGACCTGGCGCTCACCGGCGGCGTCACCGTGATGTCCACGCCCGGCGCGTTCATCGAGTTCAGCAAGCAGCGCGGGCTGTCTAGCGACGGGCGCTGCCGCGCCTTCGCCGGCGGCGCGGAGGGCACCGGCTGGGGCGAGGGCGTCGGCATGCTGCTCCTCGAACGCCTCTCGGACGCCCGGCGGAACGGCCACCGGGTGCTGGCCGTGGTCTCGGGCTCTGCGGTCAACCAGGACGGTGCGAGCAACGGTCTGACCGCGCCGAACGGCCCGTCGCAGCAGCGCGTCATCCGCGCGGCCCTGGCGAACGCGGGTCTCGCGACCGCCGACGTGGACGCCGTGGAGGCCCACGGCACCGGCACGCCGCTCGGTGACCCGATCGAGGCCCAGGCACTGATCGCCACCTATGGCCAGGACCGGCCGGCGGACCGGCCGCTGTGGCTCGGCTCGGTGAAGTCGAACATCGGCCACACCCAGGCCGCCGGCGGGGTCGCCGGCGTCATCAAGATGGTGATGGCGATGCGAGCCGGTGTCCTGCCGCGCACGCTGCACGCGGACGAACCGACCCCGCACGTCGACTGGTCCTCCGGCGCCGTCCGGGTCCTCGACCAGGACCGGGAGTGGACCACGCACGACCGTCCGCGCCGCGCCGGCGTGTCCGCCTTCGGCATGTCGGGAACGAACGCCCATGTCATCGTCGAGCAGCCGCCTGCCGAGGTCGAGGCCGCGGCCGACAGCCCGCTCATCGTCTCCGGCGAACCCGCCCTGACCGGCGCACAGGTGCTGCCGTGGGTGGTTTCCGCGGGTGGTGCGGAGGCGTTGGCGGGTCAGGCGGGCCG
Organism: Streptomyces marincola; assembly: GCF_020410765.1. Lineage (NCBI taxonomy): Bacteria > Bacillati > Actinomycetota > Actinomycetes > Kitasatosporales > Streptomycetaceae > Streptomyces > Streptomyces marincola. Next base: position 6,402,236 of record NZ_CP084541.1, read on the forward strand.
GCTCGCGGAGGCGGTCGGCGGTGCTGGTGTGGATGCGGTGGATGTGGGTTGGGCGTTGGCGTCGTCGCGTGCGGTGTTGGAGCACCGGGCCGTGGTGTGGGGCGCGGAGGCCGGTGAGGTGCTGGCCGGGGTGCGCGCGGTGGGTCATGGCGACGCCGCGGTGAATGTGGCGCGTGGTGTCGCGGCTTCCGGTTCTGCCTCTGGGCCGGTGTTTGTGTTCCCGGGGCAGGGGTCGCAGTGGATCGGTATGGGGCGTGGGTTGCTTGATGCGTCGCCGGTGTTCGCGGCGCGGTTGGGTGAGTGCGGGGAGGCGTTGGCGCCGTTCGTGGAGTGGTCGTTGGTGGAGGTGCTGCGGGGTGCGGATGAGAGCTGGCTGGAGCGGGTGGATGTGGTGCAGCCGGTGTTGTGGGGGGTGATGGTGTCGTTGGCGGCGGTGTGGGAGTCGGTGGGTGTGGTGCCCTCGGCGGTGGTGGGGCATTCCCAGGGCGAGATCGCGGCTGCTGTGGTGGCGGGTGCGTTGTCGCTGGCGGATGGCGCGCGGGTGGTGGCGCTGCGCTCGCTCGCGATCCGTGAGTTGGCCGGTGGCGGGGGCATGGTGTCCCTGGCCGCGGGCGCGGAGCGGGTGGAGGAGCTGCTGGCTGAGGCCGGTGTGTCGGGTGGGGTGTCGGTGGCGGCGTTGAACGGGCCGTCGGCGACGGTGGTGGCGGGTGATGTGGCGGGGCTCGACGCGGTGATCGCTGCCGCGGAGGCGGCGGGGGTGCGGGCGCGTCGGGTGCCGGTGGACTACGCCTCCCACTCCCCGCACGTCGAAGCCATCGAGGAACGCATCCTGGCCGACCTCGCCCCGATCGAGCCTCGGGCGTCGCGGGTGCCGTTGGTGTCGGCGGTGTCGGGTGAGGTGCTGGACACGGCCGGGATGGATGCGGGGTACTGGTATCGGAATCTGCGGCAGCCGGTGCGGTTCGCCGACGCGGTGGGCACGGCTTTGTCGTTGGGGTTCCGGTCGGTGGTCGAGGTCAGCGCCCACCCGGTGCTGACGATGAGCGTGCAGGCGGTGGCCGAGGAGACCGAAACCGGGCCGGTCGTCGTCGTGGGCACGCTGCGCCGCAACGAGGACGAGGCCGCGCGGTTGGTGGCGTCCGCTGCCGAGTTGTGGGTCAACGGCGCCACGGTGGACTGGACGGCGTTCTACGCCGGGCGCGCCGTGCACCGCGTGGACCTGCCCACCTACGCCTTCCAACGCAAGCGCTACTGGATCGAGCGCGCCGACGAGACCGACACCGGCGAGGACGCCCGCGCACAGCGTTCGGACTCCGTCGAGGCCGCGTTCTGGCGGGCCGTGGAACGCGAAGACCTCGACGCCCTGTCCGCGACGCTCCCGGTCGACGGCGAACGGGACTCCTGGCAGACGGTCCTGCCCGAACTCGCCTCCTGGCGGCGCAGGCGGAACTCGCTGACCACCGTCGAGAACTGGCGCTACCGGGTCGCCTGGACCCCGTTGCCCGACACCACGGCTCCCGACCTCACCGGCACCTGGCTCCTGGTCACCCCGGCCGGTGCCGAGGACACCTCGGGCTGGGCCGATGACCTCGGCCGCGCCCTCGACGAGCGCGGCGCGACGGTGCGGCGCCTCACGGTGCCCGCGGACGCGGCACACCGCGAGGAGCTGGCGGCGCTCCTGACGGAGACCGTCGGGGAACGCCAGGTCGCCGGGGTCGTCTCCACCCTCGCCCTGGCCCGCGACCCCGAGGCCGGAACCGGCTCCGCGTTCTCGTCCGCGCTTCCCACGACCATGGCGCTCATCCAGGCCATGGGCGACGCGAACGTGACCGGACGCCTGTGGTGCCTCACGTCCGGCGCGGTCTCCACCGGTGGCGACGATGCCGTGCGCGACGACACCCAGGCCATGATCTGGGCACTCGGCCGCGTCGCGGCCCTGGAACACCCCGGCCGCTGGGGCGGGATGATCGACCTGCCCGCCGCGCTCGAAAGCCGGGACCTCACCCGCCTGTGCGCGGTGCTGGCCGGGCGCGACGACGAGGACCAGATCGCGCTGCGCGCCACCGGCCTCTTCGCGCGCCGCCTGCGCCGCTACCCGTTCGACACCGCGCCGGACAGCCGGCCCGAGCCCCCGCGCGGCCCCGCGCTGATCACCGGCGGCACCGGCGCGGTCGGCGCACACCTCGCCCGGCACCTCGCCGGCAACGGCGTCGACAGGATCGTGCTGACGAGCAGGCGCGGCACGGCCGCCCCCGGGGCAACTGAACTGGTCGAGGAACTGGCGCAGTTGGGCGCCGAGGCCACCGTCGTGGCCTGCGACGCGGCGGACCGGGAGGCCCTGGCCCGCGTCGTGGCCGACATGGCGGCCACCGGCACCCCGTTCCGCGCGGTCTTCCACGCGGCCGGCATGGCGACCACCGTCCCGCTGGACGAGGCGGGGCCGGCCGAACTCGCCGAAGCAGCCGACGCCAAGGCGGCCGGAGCCGCGCACCTGGACGAGCTGTTCGGCGCGGACGCCGAACTCGACGCCTTCGTGCTGTTCTCCTCGGGAGCCGCGATCTGGGGCGGGCGCGCCCAGGGCCCGTACGCCGCCGCCAACGCCCGACTGGACGCCCTGGCCCAGCGGCGGCGTGCCCGCGGCCTGCCCGCCACGTCCGTCGCCTGGGGCCTGTGGGACGAGGGCGGCATGGGCAGCGGCGAGGGCGGTGCGCAGCTCCGCCGCCGCGGCCTGTCACCGATGGAGCCGCGACTGGCGCTCCAAGCGCTCGACCACGCCATCCGGGACGACCAGCCCGACCTGGTGGTGGCGGACATCGACTGGTCCAGGTTCGTCGTCGGCTTCACCGCCGCGCGCCCCAGCCAGCTGCTCGCCGACATCCCCGAGGCGCGGCGCGCCGCGGCCGAGTCCGAGACCGTGGCCGCGGGCGCCGACAGCGAGCTGGCCGAACGCCTCGCCACCGCCACGGCGCCCGAACGGGTCGCGATCCTGCGGGACATCGTGCGCACGCAGGCGGCACTCGTCCTCGGCCACTCCGGGCCCGAGGCCGTCGAGGCGGATCGGGCGTTCCGCGACATGGGCTTCGACTCGCTGACCGCCGTCGAACTGCGCAACAAGCTCAGCGCCGCCACCGGGCTCCGGCTGCCCGCGACCGTCGTGTTCGACCACCCCACGTCCGAGGCGCTCGCGGACCACCTCCGCACCGCGCTGCTCGGGGACGACCCGGCCGACTCGGCCGACCCGGCCCAGGAGACGAGCCCCGCGCTCGCCGCCACCGCGGAGGACGAGCCGATCGCCATCGTCGGCATGGCCTGCCGCTACCCCGGCGGCGTCACCGGCCCCGACGAGCTGTGGCGCCTGGTGTCGACCGGCACCGACGCGATGTCGGACTTCCCGACCGACCGCGACTGGGACCTGGAAGCGCTGTTCTCCACCGAACCCGGGCGCCTGGGCACCAGCCGCACCCGGCAGGGCGGCTTCGTGCACGACGCGGGCGACTTCGACCCGGCGTTCTTCGGACTCAGCCCGCGCGAGGCCGTCACCATGGACCCGCAGCAGCGACTGGTCCTCGAAACCGCGTGGGAGGCCATCGAACGCGCCGGTATCGACCCCGAGGTGCTGCGCGGCAGCAGGACGGCCGTCTTCGCCGGTGTCGTCGGCCACGACTACAACCAGCGGCTCCAGCAGGAGACGAAGGAGGTCGAGGGCTTCCGCGTGACCGGCAGCTCGGCCGCCGTCATCTCCGGGCGCGTCGCCTACACCCTGGGTCTCGAAGGCCCGGCGATCACCATCGACACCGCCTGCTCGTCCTCGCTGGTCGCCATCCACCTGGCCGCCCGCTCGCTCACCAACGGCGAGTGCTCGCTCGCCCTGGCCGGCGGCGCGACCGTCATGGCCACGCCCAGCGCGTTCATCGAGTTCTCGCGCCAGGGCGGCCTGTCCGCCAACGGCCGCTGCCACTCGTTCGCGGCCTCCGCGGACGGCACCGGCTGGGGCGAGGGCGCCGGCATGCTGCTCCTGGAACGGCTCTCTGACGCCCGCCGCAACGGGCACCCCGTCCTCGCGGTCATCCGCGGTTCCGCGGTCAACCAGGACGGGGCGAGCAACGGCCTCACCGCGCCGAACGGCCCCTCGCAGGAGCGGGTCATCCGGGAGGCCCTGGCCAGCGCCCGGCTCACCACGGCCGAGGTCGACGCCGTCGAGGCACACGGCACCGCCACCACGCTCGGCGACCCGATCGAGGCGCAGGCGCTGCTCGCCACCTACGGGCAGGGCCGTGCGGAGGACCGGCCGCTGTGGCTCGGCTCGCTGAAGTCGAACATCGGCCACACGCAGGGCGCGGCTGGTGTCGGCGGCGTGATCAAGATGGTGCTCGCGATGCGGGCCGGTGTCCTGCCGCCCACCCTGCACGTCGACGAGCCGACGCCGCACGTGGACTGGGCCGCGGGCGCCGTGGAACTGCTCACCGAGTCCGTGGACTGGCCCGAGACGGGCCGACCGCGCCGCGCCGGCGTCTCGGCGTTCGGCGTGTCGGGCACGAACGCGCACGTCATCCTTGAGCAGGCGCCGGCGGACGCCGAGCCGGGCCCGGTGGTGCTGCCGGGCGACCGCCTTCCTGTGGTGCCGTGGCCGGTGTCGGCGCGCGGCGCCGACGCCCTGACCGCGCAGGCGGAACGGCTGGCGGAGGCCGCTGTCGAGCTGGACGCTGCCGATGTCGGGTGGTCGCTGGCCTCCGGGCGTGCGGCGCTGCCGACCCGCGCGGTGGTGTGGGGCCGGAACACCGATGAACTGGTCGCGGCGCTGCGTGCGGTGTCGGCCGGTGAGGGTGTGGTCGAGGGCCGACTCGCGGTGCTGTTCACGGGGCAGGGTGCGCAGCGGGCCCGGATGGGCGGCGAACTGGCCGACGCCTTCCCCGTGTTCGCGGATGCTCTGGCCGAGGTGTGCGCCGGGTTCGACGGTCTGCTGCCGCGTCCGCTGGCTGAGGTGCTGGCCGACGAGACCAGTGATGATCTGGATCGGACGGTGTTCACGCAGGCGGGGCTGTTCGCGGTCGAGGTGGCGCTGTGGCGGCTGATCGAATCGTTCGGCGTCAAGCCCGACTTCGTCGCGGGGCACTCGATCGGTGAGATCGCCGCCGCGCACGTGGCGGGCGTGTTCGACCTCGCGGACGCCTGCCGTCTGGTGGCCGCGCGCGGCTCGCTGATGCAGGCCCTCCCGGCCGGTGGCGCGATGCTGTCCGTGCGGGCCACGCCCGAGCAGGTGTCGGAAGCCCTGGGCGAGGTCGACGGCCTGGACATCGCGGCGGTCAACGGGCCGCGCTCGGTCGTCGTGGCCGGTGACGAGGCCGCGATCGACCGGCTCGGCACGGTGCTCACCGAAGCCGGTGTGAAGACGCGGCGGCTGACGGTCTCGCACGCGTTCCACTCCCGCCTGATGGACCCCATGCTGGGCGAGTTCGAGGACGTCGCCTCGACGCTCACCTACCGTGCCCCCGCGATCCCGGTCATCTCCAACGTCACCGGTGAACCGGCCGGCGTGGAGATCGGAACGGCCGAGTACTGGGTGCGGCACGTGCGCGCCACCGTTCGCTTCGCGGACGGCATCACGGCCTTGCGCGCCGCGGGGGTGACGACGTTCCTCGAACTGGGTCCGGACGCCACGCTCACCGCGATGGGCGCGGAGTGCCTGCCCGAGGACGACACCACCACCGCGTTCGTCCCCGCCACGCGGCGCGAACGCGACGAGGTGCAGACGTTCACCAGCGCCCTGTCCCGCCTGTGGGCGCGCGGCGTCCGCCTCGACTGGCGGGCCGCGTTCGCCGGGCGCGCCGTGCGCCGGGTCGACCTGCCGACCTACGCCTTCCAGCGGCAGCGGTACTGGCTGCGGCCCGCCGCGGGCAGCGGCGACCCGGCCGGGCTCGGCCTGGCCTCCGCCGGCCACCCGCTGCTCGGCGCCGCCGTGCGGCTGGCGGCCGACGACGGCGCGATGCTGACCGGCCGGCTCTCGCTGCGGACCCACCCGTGGCTGGCGGACCACGCCATCGGCGGCACCGTCCTCTTCCCCGGCACCGGCTTCGTCGAACTCGCCATCCGCGCCGGTGACGAGGTCGGCTGCGCCCACCTGCGGGAACTCACGCTCCAGGCGCCCCTCGCGCTGCCCGAGCACGGCGGCGTCGCCGTCCAGGTGAGCGTCGGCGCCCCCGACGGCACCGGCCAGCGCGACCTCCGCATCCACTCCCGGCCGGACAACGCCGCGGACGAACCGTGGACCCTGCACGCCGAGGGCCTGCTCGCTCCGGAAGCCCCCGCGCCCGTCGGCGCCGGCCTGGTCGTCTGGCCGCCGGCCGACGCCGAGGAGATCGACGTCACCGACCTGTATCCGCTCGCCGCCGAGACGGGCTACGGCTACGGCCCGGTGTTCCAAGGGCTGCGCGCGGCCTGGCGCCGCGGCGACGAGGTCTTCGCCGAAGTCGCCCTGCCGGAAGCCGAGGAGGGCCAGGCCGCCCGCTACGGCATCCACCCCGGCCTGCTCGACGCCGTACTGCACGCCGGCCGCTACATCGAGAGCGGCGGCAACGCCCTGCGGCTCCCGTTCTCCTGGAACGAGGTCACCCTCCACGCCGGCGGCGCCAGCCGGGTGCGCGTCGCCCTCACCGCCGACGGCTCGGACGCGCTGCGCGTCACCGTCACCGACCCGGCCGGCCAGCCCGTACTGACCGCCTCGTCGCTGGCGTTCCGCGTCATCTCGCCCGAGCAGCTCACCTCGGCGGCCCACGCCGACAAGCTGTACCGCCTGGACTGGACGCCGCTGCCGGCCCAGGAACGCGAGGAGCCCGCGCCGTGGACCAGCTGGGCCACACTCGGCACCGACCCGCTCGCCACCGGCGCCGCCCTCCAGTACGCCGAGATGATGGTCAGCACCTACGAGGACATCGACCACCTCAACGCGACCCTCGACGCGGGCATCCCCGCACCCGAGGTGGTGCTGTTCACGCCGAGTTCGCCCAAGCACGCCCCGGACGACCGCGCGGTGGCGGCCCACGCCGCGACCCGCGCCACCCTGGCCGCCGTCCGCACCTGGCTGGCCGACCCGAGGCTGGCGGACACCCGCCTGGTCGTCGTCACCAGCGGCGCCGTCGCCGCCTCCGCCGACGAGGACGTCACCGATCTCGCGGGCGCGCCCACCTGGGGCCTGCTGCGCAGCGCGCAGACCGAGAACCCCGGGCGGTTCCTCCTCGTCGACATCGACCAGGCCGTCGGCAGCGCGGACGAATCACTCAGTGACGCGATCGCCCGCGCCGTCGCCCGGGACGAGACCCAGATCGCCCTGCGCGGCACCGACATCCTCGTCCCGCGCGTCACACCGGAGTCGGCGCCCGCCGCCACGACGAGTGGAACGCCGGCCGACGACACGCGGCACGGCCGGCTCGCCGAGGGCACCGTCCTCGTCACCGGCGGAACCGGGGCGCTCGGCGCCCTGGTCGCCCGCCACCTGGTGGAGACGCGAGGCGTGCGCCACCTGCTGCTCACCAGCCGCCGCGGCCCGGCGGCGCCCGGCGCCGACGCGCTTGTCGCGGCCCTCGCCGAGAGCGGTGCCCGCGCCGACGTCGTCGCGTGCGACACCGCGGACCGGGCCGCCCTGGCGGCGCTGCTCGACGGCATCCCGGCCGACCGCCCCCTCACCGGCGTGTTCCACACGGCCGGCGTCGTGGACGACGGGCTCGTCGCGGCACTCACCGACGAGCAACTGGCCACCGTGCTGCGCCCG